>NZ_BAAAEH010000023.1:0-150051 GCF_039522915.1 Sphingomonas oligophenolica | reverse complement strand
ACACGATGTCGCACGCCTCGGTCGCGAGCCGCCGGACGATCGCCCGGCCGACCATGCCGTGCTCGCCGGCGACCCAGACGCGCTTGCCGGCCAGTGAAAACACGTCGCTCATCGCATATTGCCCAACTCGAAGGGGAGGGCGATCGCCCCGCTACAGCAGTTTATCATAGTCGCCGATGATCTCAGCGCGCGAATAGGCGCTTGAATAGGCGGCCGCAATGTCACCCGCGCGCCAGCCGCCGGTCTTCCATTCTTCCAGAAAGCCGTTGACGACAGCCGCCGCACCGGGAACATCGCCAAGCGGCAGGATCACGCCAAGCCTGCCCTTGCCGAGGATCTCCGGGATCGCGCCGACCGGCGTCGCGATGAACGCGCGGCCGCGGCTCAGCACCTCGAGCGCGACAAGGCACTGTCCTTCCGAGACGGAAGGGTTGATGAACGCGTCGCACCGGTCGATCGCGCCCGGCACTGTATCGCGCGGTACGACGCCGTGGAAGATGACCGGCAGGTCGCGCTTGCGCGCTTCCTCGCGGAGCGCTGCCTCATGGTCGCCCCCGCCGAACATGTGCAGCTCGATCGCGCTCGATCGCAGCGCTTCAACGATATCGAGCAGGTAGAAAAGGTTCTTCTGGGGGACGAAGCGCCCGAGAAAGCCCAGGCGGAAGGGGCGATCTCCACGCGGCGCCTCGACCGGCTCGGCCGCCGCGGCCGGCGGAACATAGGGCACGAGATCGATCGCGCCGGCAAAGCCCATCTCCCGCAGGTCCCGCGCGAAATCGCTGCTCTGGACCAGGATTCGATCCAGCCCCTTTGCGATATAGTCGGGGAGCCGGTCTGGCCACATCTCGCGTGGCCGATAGGGCGTGACGAAGACGAGTTCGGCGGCCTGGGGGCGTCGGGCCCGAGCCATGTGCACGATCTTTTCGAAGATCGCCCGAGGAGGGGTTTTGGCGAACACGATCCGATCGACATGGTTCAGCCGCCGGCCATGACGGGCGAACAGCAGCGCGTCGGGCAATCCATAACGGCAGCCGGAACGAAGCGCGGTCCGGAAGACCTTCGTGCCGCTCTGCTCGATGGCGCCGAACTCGGGCAGATTCTGGGCCCACACGAACATCGAGCGGTCGCTGCTGTCAGAGGGCAGGCTGGTCAGCAGGTCGAACAGAAAGGCCTCTATTCCGCCGACCCGCTCGAAGCCGCCGACGTAAAAGGCGACCCGCTTCGGTGTGGCGGCGCCGTCACGACTCTTATGGGCGTCGAGGTCACGCACCGGTTTGCGGCGCTTCCCGTTTGCGGAAGACCGAAACCATGGATTTCGCCAGTACCGGCACCCTGCCGACGCGATAAAAGGCGATCTCGTCCATGCCGGCGTCGTCGAACAGCGTCCTGAGCGTCTTCCGGCTCCAGAATTTGATATGGCCGCCTTCCCAGAGCGCCGTGAAATGGCTCTCCATCCTGCCGCTGACCGCAAGCGCCAGGTTCTTCAGATAGCTGTGATAGGGCGTGCTGACGATCGCGATGCCACCGGGTTCGAGCAGGTCGAAGATCGCCTTCGCATAGAGCTTCGGCGAATAGACATGCTCGGCGACCTCGAGGCTCACCACTGTCTCGAACGTGCCGAAACGCGCCCGCAGATCCTCGTCCGACGAGCCTGATTCGAGCCGGCACTGGGGAAACTCGCGGTGCGCGATCTCGATGCCCGACACCGACGGATCGACTCCGATGATGCTGTATCCGCGTGCCTGAAGCATCGCGGCGGTCGTGCCGTTGCCGCAGCCGAGCTCGAAAATCCGCCCGACCGGGTGTTCGGCCAATATCCGCAACAGGATCGGGAAGAGATAGGCGTGCGAATGCGATTCGCCCTCATCTGCGTCATAGCCCTGAAGCGGGGTTGCCACGGTCGATTCCATTGCTTTTTCGGCTTTCGCTTCGCGTCGGTGCCGTCGATCACCCTCTGCCGATTTACCCTTTGGCCGCGTAGAGCGAGATTGGCCGCTCCTCGTCGGGGCGGCGACTCTCGGCCTCGCGGGCGACTGCCTTGAGGTCTTCGCGCACCATCTCGGAGACGAGTTCGGCAAGCGTCGTCGTCGCTTCCCAGCCAAGCACGCGTTTGGCCTTGGCAGGATCGCCGATCAGCAGCTCGACCTCGGTCGGGCGGAAATAGCGGGGATCTACCTTGACCAGGGTCTTGCCGGTCTTCGCGCATCGCCCGACCTCGTCGACACCGGTGCCGCTCCATTCGAGCGTGATCCCGACCTCGGCAAAGGCAAGCTCGACAAAGGTGCGGACCGTGTTGGTCTCGCCCGTCGCCAGCACGAAATCGTCGCCCTTGTCCTGCTGGACGATGCGCCACATGCCCTCGACATAGTCGCGCGCATGGCCCCAGTCGCGCTTGGCGTCGAGATTGCCGAGCCACAGCATGTCCTGAAGCCCGAGATGGATCGCTGAGACGGCCCGGGTGATCTTGCGGGTGACGAACGTCTCGCCGCGCAGCGGGCTTTCATGGTTGAACAGGATTCCGTTCGAGGCGTGCATGCCGTACGCTTCGCGGTAATTGACGGTGATCCAATAGGCATAGAGCTTCGCCACGCCGTAAGGCGAGCGGGGATAGAAGGGTGTGGTTTCGGATTGCGGCACCTGCTGGACGAGGCCGTAAAGCTCCGAGGTCGACGCCTGATAGAAGCGGGTCGTCTCGGCAAGGCCCAGCAGCCGCAGCGCCTCGAGCAGCCTGAGCGTGCCGATCGCGTCGGCATTGGCCGTGTATTCGGCGGTGTCGAAGCTCACCTGGACATGGCTCTGTGCCGCAAGATTATAGATCTCGTCGGGCTTCACTTCCTGGACGATCCGGATCAGGTTCGTCGAATCGGTCATGTCGCCATAATGGAGATGCAGGCGCGCGCCCGTCACGTGCGGGTCCTGATAGAGATGGTCTATCCGCGCAGTATTGAACGAAGAGGAGCGGCGCTTGACGCCATGAACGTCATATCCCTTGGCCAGCAGCAATTCGGCCAGATATGCGCCGTCTTGGCCGGTGACCCCGGTGATCAAGGCGGTTTTTGTCATTGCGGCTCCTGACGTCACACAATCGCGAAGGCGCGATTCAGTTCGCCTTACCAACTTGAGGGATAGCGTCCAGTTCTAGCGCTGCCTGACTGTCTCTTTTCGGTGGCGTCGGCCGCGGCTTGAGCCTCAGGCGTTTCGACATCGCGAGCGCCGGCCCTTCGACGAAATGATAGATCAGGGTCGCCGCGCCGATCGATATGCCGCCGCCGATCACCATCATCACATACCAGGGCAGCCCGAAGCGGTGGAAAACAGGCAGGATTCCGAGGATCACCAGCAGGTGGATCAGGTAGAGCGAATAGGAAATCTTGCCGAAATAATCGAGGACCACATTGTAGAAGGACGCGAAGATCACGACGACGATGGTGATCAGCGCGACGATCGAGATGTCGATCGGCGCCTTGAAGAACAGCGCCACCACCGAAATCGCGATTGCCACCGCGAAGGTGGGGAATTTCACCAGTTTTTCGCGGTACAGGAAGGTCGCCATGCCGACCATGAACGAGGGCAGATAAGCGAAGATGATCTCGCGCTCGCCGAGGGGCAGCCGGTCGGTCGGGAAATAGCCGGGTACGTAGAGCCACATGCACGCAGCGCAGGCGATTGCGATCGGGATCGGATATCTGGCCAGGATCGGAAAGATCAGCCCGATCGTGATGTAGAACTGGAATTCGGTGCACAAGGTCCAGAAGACGCTCAGCAGCCAGGGCTTGTGCAGCAGCGGCGCGATATAGGCGACGTGCGCGAAAACCTGAAGCCAGTCGATATGATAGGGCGTGTTCTTCACGACGCCGAGAAGCACGTTCAGCAGCAAGGTCAGCCCGACGACAACGAAGAAGGGCGGGTCGACCCGGACGAAGCGCCGGGCGATGAACATCGGGAAATCCTGGATCCGGTAGTTCGATTTCTGCAGCGAATAGGGCAGCACGAAGCCCGAGATGAAGAAGAAGACGGTCACCCCGTAATTGCCGAGAATGCCGATCGCAGCGACCGCCGCGGGCGCGGCGACATAGGGCGTGGCGACCAGGTGATCGAACAGCACGGCAAGCGAGGCGAGTCCACGCAGGTTATGGATCGATTCGATGCGGTTGCGCGAGCGTTTCGCCGGCGGTGCCGCCGTGACGATGGTCGCGGCCGGGGCGATCGTTTCCGTCACCGAAGTCTCAGCGTCGCTCATCGATACCCCGCACACGCCGGCACGCTCCGGCACAGCTGAGTTCGGCTAAGCGATAGCCCTGCGTGAGTCCAGTCGGGAGGCGATGCCGTCAGCCGGGCCGTCAGCCGGCCAGGCGCAGCGGTTCGGGCCTGGGCGCGGCCCTGGGTTGATCGGGCCAGATACCGCGGGTGTCGTACACGATCTTGTCGGCGCGTTCGTCGAGCGGCACTGATTTGAAGATGTCGTGATCGACCAGAACCACCATGATCGGGCAGGTCTCGATTGCCGTGTCGATATCGGTCAGGCGCGCAGCGGTGCCGTCGAACGCTGACGGCAGCATGTCGGCATGAGGCTCGACGATGTGCAGCCGGTCGCCGAACCGCGCGGCGAGCGCCGTTGCGACCTTGAGCGCCGGGCTCTCGCGGAAATCGTCGATATTCGCCTTGAACGCGAGGCCAAGGCACGCGACCGGCATGCCGGGATGCGCGGCGATCATCGCAGCGGCGCGCTCGATGACATAGTCGACCTTGGCATCGTTCACTTCGCGCGCGGTGCGGATCAGCGAGGTGTTGGCGCGGTCGGCATGGACGAGGAACCAGGGGTCGACCGCGATGCAATGTCCGCCGACGCCAGGCCCGGGCGACAGGATGTTGACCCGCGGATGGCGATTGGCGAGGCGGATCACCTCCCACACATCGACATCCATTGTGTCCGCGACCCGGCTGAGCTCGTTGGCGAAGGCGATATTGACGTCGCGAAAGGCGTTCTCGGTGAGCTTGGTCATCTCGGCGGCGCGCGAGGTGGTGGTGACGCAGGCGCCGCGAACGAAACGGCGATAGAAAGTGAGGGCCTTGCGCGCGCAGCGCGGCGTGATGCCGCCGATGACCCGGTCATTGTCGATCAGCTCGACGAGGATGCGCCCGGGCAGCACCCGCTCGGGGCAATAGGCGATGGCGATGTCGGGACTGTCGGCTGTCTTGCCCGGCACCTTCAGGTCGGGCCTGAGCTGTGCGAGCAGGTCACGGACCTTCTCGGTCGTGCCGACCGGCGAGGTGGATTCGAGGATCACGACATCGCCCGCCTTCAGCACCGCGGCCACGGTCGTCGCCGCCTGGAGGACATAGCCGATATTGGGCGCGTGATCGTCGCCGAACGGGGTGGGGACAGCGATGACGAAGACGTCCGCCGGCTCGATCATCGTCGAGGCGCGCAGCGATCCGCGCGCGACGACGCCCGAGACGAGGCCATCGAGATCGACCTCCTCGATATGCACCCTGCCCGAATTGACCGTGTCGACGATCGACTGGGTGACGTCGACGCCGAGCACCCTGGCGCCCGTCCGCGCGATCACCGCCGCGGTCGGAAGGCCGATATAGCCAAGGCCCACGACGACGACCTTGAGCTCATGATCCGAAAGCATCGGCGGGGACTTTCCTAATTTCCTCGGGCGCGGACGGCCCGACGATCGGGCGAGCCACTGCGGACCGATCCTCGTTGTCGCCGATGACGGTGAATATTTCGGAAACGCTTTGGGCCACTGCGGAACAAGGCCGCCTGAGATCGGGCAGTGTCTCAGTTTGAATCTCGCCGTCGCTCCGCTACCAACGCGTAAGCTGATGCAGCCGTGAGTGTAAGGCCGACGAACAATGCGATGAGCCAGTGTAGGTTAAGCCACAGCAGGTTCCAGCTGTACGGTATCCCACCAAATGGCAGCATCACGCTGGCAAATTCCGCAAACGTCGCGATACAAAGCAGTATTACTTGTAATCCTACGATGAGCGCTGTCCAGAGAAGGCCTATTCGCATGGGAATCCTCTAACTAAGCGCCGCGCTTTTTGTAAGGCCCCCGCTTCGCTTGAGATCACAAGGCGCTCAATAGGAGCAGGCGAGCGATCCTTAGACCACATAGCCATGAACGTCGTCGGATGATAACCGGCCGCTGCCGCGCGGCGGATCGGCTCGTCAACGAACTCCTGCAATGTCACATCGCCTCCATGCCTTGCGCTAAGCACATAGGAAGCGGGCGGCGGATGCGACAGCCGATCGGTCAAAATTCAAACTGAGACACTATCTGAAATCGGCCGTTACGGCGTGTGACAGGACGTCGGGCCGCGGCTCGAGGTGGCCAGGATCGGCGGCGCCTCCGTCTCGGCAACCCTGGCGTCGGCGACATCCAGCCGCGGGCGCAATGCCGTGATTCAAGCTGGGAATAGACTGTGGCACGGGCGGGCGCGGGCGGCGTGCTTTCCGGGCACCCATCCTGCTCTTTCTCACCGTTGACTCTGTTGGACAATCGGCGCTGGCTGTTAATCTGCGGAACAGCCAGCAAGCTGGCTGATACGCTGGCTGATACGCTGGCTGATACGCTGGCTGATACGCTGGCTGATACGCTGGCTGTTAGCTGGCTGATAGCTGGCTGTTATTCGATAACAGCCAGGTCGTCCGCAACTTGTTGAAAGCAGGCCGTAAATCAGCGCCCCGGCATCCAGCATAACAGCCAGCAAAAAAAATGTTGGCCGGAACAGCCAGGAACAGCCAGCTTTTCGGCCTTTTTGTGGATGCGACCCGGGCTGCGGCGCAGCCGTTCGCCGGCTAATCGCCGGAGCCGAATCCTGCGCTGACGATGGCGGCGATGCGCTCGCTGCTATGGCCGTCGCCGAACGGATTGTGCGCGCGGGCCATCGCCGAATACGCGTCCCCGTCGTCGAGCAGCCGCGATGTTTCCTCGACGATCCTCTCGCTGTCGGTGCCGATCAGCTTTGCTGTGCCCGCAGCGACGCCTTCGGGGCGCTCGGTCGTCTCGCGCATCACCAGCACGGGCTTGCCGAGCGCCGGCGCTTCCTCCTGCACCCCGCCTGAATCGGTCAGCGCGATCTCGCACATCGCGAGGGCACGCACGAAATGCGGATAGTCGAGTGGATCGATCCGGGCGATATTCGGCCGGTCGCCCAGCATCGCGTCCATCACTGATACGACATTGGGATTGGGATGGACCGGAAACAGGATCGCCGTGTCGGGCCGGTCGGCGATGCGACCGAGCGCGCTGGCAATGGCTTCCATGCCGCCGCCGAAATTCTCGCGCCGATGCGTGGTGACCAGGATGATTCGCTTGCCGGCGAAACGCTCGGCAATCGGATCGAGCCCGGCGGCGAGCGACGGATCGTCGGCGAGCCGCGCCCGCGTCGCGTGGAGCGCGTCGATCACTGTGTTGCCGGTGACATGGATCATGGCGGGATCGATATTCTCGCGCCGCAGCGCTTCGGCCGCCGTTTCGGTCGGCGCGAAATGCTGGTCGGCGATCGGCGCGACGATTCGGCGGTTCACCTCCTCCGGCCAGGGCTGGTAGATGTCGCCCGAGCGGAGCCCGGCCTCGACATGGCTGACCGGCACCTTGCGATAATAGGCAGCGAGCGCCCCGACCATCGCGGTCGCCGTGTCGCCCTGGACGATGACCCGGTCGGGTCTCTCGGCATCCATCACATCACCCAGCCCGGTCAGCAGGCGGGCGGTCAGGCGGTCGAGGCTCTGGCCCGGCTCCATCAGGTCGAGGTCGATATCAGGGGTCAGCCCGGCAATGCCCAGCACCTGGTCGAGCAGGCCGCGATGCTGCGCGGTGACGCAGGTGCGCACCTCGAGGCCTGGCGTCCGCCGGAGTGCGGCGACGACCGGGAACAGCTTGATCGCCTCGGGCCGCGTGCCGAAGACGACCAGGACCTTGCTCTCGTGCTTACCCATGTCTCACCAGTTCGAATCGTCGCGCTGCGTGACGGTGTAGGGCGCGGACGCCAAATATTGCTTAACTGCGCGGCAGCAATGCGGTCAGCCCGATAGCGGCGCGACCTGCAGATAATGGACGAAGGAAAGGAAACCGACCAGCGCGCCGCCGGCGAGGCGCACCGCTGCCCAGCGCGACGGCGTGAAATAGGGCTGCACCGCGAGCAGCGCGAACGGGAAGGCGGTCATCAGATAACGCGATGAAAAGAGATGGACGACGGCGGCGGCGGTCGAGGTCAGGCCAAGCGTCAGCACGACCATCAGGACGAAGATGCGGTCGTCGCGCCGGTCCAGGATATTGATGCAGGACGCAACGATCAGGCTTGCCCCGCCGCCGACCAGCACGACTGAGATGCCGAGCTGGAAAAGCGCGGCGAGCGCCGGCGGCAGATGGGCGACGATGCCGGGGGCGACGGGGTTGGGCATGCCCCCGAAGGGCAGTATCGCCAGCCCGACGACAAGCCCCGCCGCCAGCGACCATTTCCATTTCGTCATGAAATAGGCTGGCGCCAGGATCAGGATCAGCGCCGACATATAGGCGAAGGCGAGCGCGCCGTGGCCGAGGTCGATTCCCCCCACCCGTGCTTCGTGCGGGGTGACGAGGCCGCCCCAGACAAGGAAGACGGGAAGCGGAACGGCGCAGGCGAGGATCGCTGCCAGGGCGGCTGGCCAGCGGAACCTCGGCTCGAACAGCGCGATCAGCAGGAATCCGCCGGCGGCGGGCAAATAAGGCTGTCGTCCAAGCACCGCCACGCCGAGGCAGAGCCCGGCGAGGATGAAGCCGACCCATGGACGAAGACGGGCCTCGGGCGCGCCCGTCATCGCCCATGCCGCCGCGGCGAGGGAAAAGCTGGCAAAGGCGAGCGCCGGCATTTCGGTCAGCGCCATGCCCGCGCTCACCCACATGATCGGGAGTCCGAGCAGCATTGCGGTGCGGGCCCAGGGGTTGCTCAGCCGCCAGCGCCCCATGGCATAGGCGATCGCGACACAGGCGGCGACGAACAGGATCAGATTGGGCACGCGGATGGCGGGAGGCCGCAGGCCGGTCAGCGGCGCCAGAAGCCAGTGCATGACAGCATAAAGCGGCCCGGCTGGCGTGTTCAACGGCGCAAGCAGGAAATCGCGAAAGCTTGCCCCCCGGACGAGGACGCGCGCACCTTCGAGGTAAAAAGGTTCGTCATAGATATATTGGCGGGTCGACCCGGAGACCAGGGCGATCAGCACGACCAAGGCCAGTGCGGCGACCGGGAGGATGGGGGTGCGAAGAAATCCGGAAAGGCCTCGGGATCGTGCTCTGGCGCCTTCGCTCATAGTTGCCCCCTGTTTCCGTCGACGACAGCGGGACTAGCCAAGGCGTGACATATTGGCCAGTTGCGCTTGCGTTGTTGTTTGCCATTGCGCGGCTTTGGCGGCTCGTCCATTCACCTGGTGGACATGGGCAGGATCGGGATCAAAAGTGCGCCAGTCGGAGCCTGATGGATCGCACCCCCGGACTGAACTCCTGATCGTCACGCCGGTCTATGATGACTGGGAATCCTTCGCCTGTCTGTTGCGCGACATCGAAACCGCGATGCCGGCAGACCAGTATGACGTCCAGATCATCGCGGTCGACGATTGCTCGAATACGGCGCCCGCCGTGCCGCACTTGTCGGGCTGCATATCGGGCATCAGCGTGTTGCGGCTCACCATGAATGTCGGGCACCAGCGCGCGATCGCGGTCGGTCTCGTCCAAGCCGACAGCGAGCAGCATGCCGCGAGGGTGGCGATCATGGATGCCGACGGGGAGGACCGCCCCGCTGAGCTGAAGCAGATGGTCGATGCGGCCGCCGCCGTGCCTGGCGAAGCGGTCGTCGCCCAGCGCTACAAGCGATCCGAAACCGTCGGCTTCCGTCTGTTCTACTGGCTCTACGTCCAGATCTTCCGCGCGCTGACCGGCAACCGGATCGACTTCGGCAATTTCTCGGTCCTGACCAGCGAGCATGTCGGCCGCCTCGTCCACAACGCCAATATCTGGAACAATTTCGCCGCAACGCTGATCCAGGCGAAAATCCCCATCCACCGGGTGCCGACCGCCCGCGGCCCGCGTTATGCCGGGCGCTCGCACATGAAGCTCGTCGGCCTCGTCACGCACGGCCTGGGCGCGATCTCGGTATTTTCGGATGCGGTGTTCGTGCGGATTCTGCTGGCCAGCTTCGGCATCCTCGCAATCGCGGTCGTGGCGGTGATCGTCGTGATCTGCATCCGGATCTTCACTGACATGGCGATACCGGGATGGACGACCAATGCCCTGGGCTTCGCTGTCCTGCTGAGCGTTCAAGCGGTGATGTTGCCGATCATGATCGCCTTTCTCCAGCTCAGCAATCGGTCCTCGTTCCAGAACATCCCCAGGGAACATGCATCCAGGCTGGTCGAGCGGCGCTACCAGCTGTATCGCCGCGGCGAACCGCAGCCGGCCGATGGTTCATGACCGCGTCGATGATCGACTATGTCGGCGACGAGCTCACCCTTTTCGCTTCGGCGGCCAACTGGAAAGCCTATCTGCGATCAGCTCTGCGCAGCCATATCGCCGGTGATGTCGCCGAAGTGGGCGCCGGCCTCGGCGCCACGTCGAAGGCGCTTGCCGGCATCGAGGGCGTCCGCAGCTGGACCTGTATCGAGCCCGATCCTGCCATGGCGGGGCAGCTCGCGGGGGAGGTGGCGGCGATGGGCTGCTCCTATCCGGTCCATTGCCGCGCCGGCACGCTCTCCGATCTGCCCCGGGAGCCGAGCTTCGATACGATCCTCTACATCGACGTTCTCGAGCATATCCAGGACGATCGCGCTGAAATCGAGGCGGCGCACCTCCGCCTTCGTCAGGGCGGCAGGGTCGTCGTGCTGTGCCCGGCCTGGCCGTTCCTCTACAGCCCCTTCGACAAGGCGATCGGCCATTTCCGCCGTCACACCAAAACCAGCCTGCGTCGGCTAGCCGGTCCCGACATGACCGAGATCACTGCCTTCTACATGGATTCTGTCGGGATGCTGGCCTCGATGGCCAACAAGGTCGCGCTCCGGCAGGGAATGCCCACCCGGTCGCAGGTGCGATTCTGGGACAAGGCGATCGTGCCGCTCTCCCGGCTCGCCGATCCGATCCTGCTGCGCTCGGTCGGCAAGAGCGTCGTCATCGTCTGGGCGAAGGACTGAGGCTTATCCGCAATGCGGGCAGCCGGGGTCCTTGGGCAAGGTGATCGTCCGGAACCGGAAGGCGAGCGCATCGACCAGCAGCAGCTTGCCGGCGCTGTCGTCGCCGAAACCGATGATCGCGCGCATTGCCTCGAGCGCGGCGAGGCTGCCCATCACGCCGGTCATCGCGCCCAGCACGCCGGCCTCGGCGCAACTCGCCTCGGCGCGGTCGGGATCGGTGCCGACGAAGCAGCGATAACAAGGCTTGCCTGCCTCCCAGCCCCGGAACAGGCCGAGCTGCCCCTCGAACTGCCCGACAGCCGCCGAGACCAGCGGAATGCGCGCGGCGAAGGCAGCGTCGGCCACGGCGAGACGGGTCGCGAAATTGTCCGTGCCGTCGAGCACGACATCGGCGCCGGCGATCAGCTCACCGGCATTGCCAGCGTCGATACGGGTTCGCCGCGCGTCGATCGCCACGCCCGGATTGAGTCGCGCCACGGCGCGGGCGGCGCCACCCACCTTGGAGGTACCGATGTCGTCCGCGCCGAACAATGTCTGCCTCTGGAGGTTCGACAGCTCGACCACATCGTCGTCGATCACGATCAGTCGCCCGATTCCGGCCGCCGCCAGATACTGGATCGCGGGCGAGCCGATGCCGCCGGCGCCGATCACCGCCACCGCGGCGCGGCGCAGCCTCGCCTGGCCAGCGCCGCCGACTTCCTTCAGCACGATGTGGCGGGCGTAGCGCTCCAGCTCGGTGTCGGTCAGGCTCATCCGGTCCAATCGAAGACAATCGTCGCGCGGTACCAGATATCGGCGGTGCCGGCACGGGGCTGGAGATTGGCGCGGGCGAATTTAAGGACGAGGCCGACGCTATATTGCTCGACTGTCGGGCAATCGATCGCGTGCGGGACCGCGCGGCGCACCATGCCGTCAGCACTGACCAGGGTGGCGACGTCGACCTTCACGACATAATGCCCGTCAGCGGGTTTGGGCAGCGTACAGCGTCCTGCCGCGATCTCGTCAGCAACGAAACGCGCCAGCGGCGGCGTCATCCGCGGCGTCGTCATATAGGGCAGGGGCGCCAATGCCGACCAGTCGGTCGGCACTGGCGCAGCAGCCTGCAAGAGCAAGAACGCCAGCATCACCGCCCCGTGGATCCGAAGCCCCCGCTTCCACGTGCCGTATCTTCAAGCGTATCGACTTCGTCCAGCACCGCGCGCTGGACCGGGGCCGGAACAAGCTGGGCGATCCGGTCGCCGCGGGCAATCGCAAAGGGCTCCTGGCCGAGATTGGCCAGGATCACCTTCACCTCGCCGCGATAGTCGCTGTCGATCGTGCCCGGCGTGTTGAGGCAGGTGACGCCGTGCTTGAGGGCGAGGCCCGAACGCGGACGGACCTGGACCTCGTAACCGGGCGGGATCGCGATCGCGAAGCCGGTTTCGATCGCCGCCCGGGCGCCAGGTGCCAGCACGGCGTCGACTGCCGAGACGACGTCCATGCCCGCAGCGCCCTCGGTGGCGTAGGCAGGCGGGGGCAGACCTGCGCCATGCGGGAGTCGCTTCAGCAGGATGGTGATGGGGGCGGGTATCATGGTCTTCCTATTAGCGTTCGCCCTGAGCCTGTCGACCCGAAGAGCGGACGCAGCTCAAGAGCGGCGTGTCATCCGGAGTGTGCATCGGCAGCGTCGATCGCGGTCGCGATGCGATCCGCGAGGCGTGCGGCGACCTCTTCCTTGGGGAGTCTTTCCCAGCTCTCCACGCCATCGGCGGTGATGAGATGCACTGAATTGGCGGCGCCACCCATCACATCGCCCGAGACGTCGTTGGCGACGATCCAGTCGACCCCCTTGCGCAGGCGCTTGGCGCTGGCATGTTCGATCACCTTCTCGGTCTCCGCCGCAAAGCCGATCAGCAGCTTCGGACGATCCGGGCTCTTCGCCAGCGTGGCGAGGATGTCGGGATTCTCGACGAGGTGAAGCACCGGAGGGAGGACGCCCTTCTTGATCTTCTGCCCCGCGCTCTCGACGCGCCAGTCAGCCACCGCGGCCACCATTACTGCCGCATCGGCGGGGAGCGCCCGCGATACCGCATCCGCCATCTCCCGCGCAGTCTCGACATCGACTCGGTCGACGCCCGCGGGCGTAGCGAGCGACACCGGGCCGGCGACCAGCGTGACCCGCGCGCCAAGCTTCGCCAGCGCGGCGGCAATCGCAAAGCCCTGCCGCCCCGACGAGCGGTTGGCGAGATAGCGGACCGGGTCGATCGGCTCGTGCGTGGGTCCGGCGGTGACCAGGACGTGCTTGCCGGCGAGCATCAGACTCACGCCGAAAGCTGGCGTTGGATCGCGGCGAGGATAGCATCGGGCTCGGGGAGGCGGCCCGGGCCATATTCGCCGCACGCCATCGGCCCTTCGTCCGGCTCCATCACCGTCACGCCGTCGCCCCGCAGCGTCGCGACATTGCGGCGCGTGGCCGCATGTTGCCACATCCGCACGTTCATCGCCGGCGCCGCAAGGACTGGCTTGTCGGTCGCGAGCAGCAATGTCGTCGCCAGATCGTCGGCGATCCCCGCCGCCATCTTGGCGAGCAGGTCGGCGGTCGCGGGCGCGACGACGATCAGGTCCGCCTCGCGGCTGAGCTGGATATGGCCCATCTCGGCTTCGTCCTTCAGGTCCCAGAGACTGGTGAAGACCTGGTTCTCGGAAAGCGCGGCAAGCGTCATCGGCGTGATGAAGTGCGCGCCGCCGGCGGTGAGCACGCAGCGCACCTCGATCCCTGCCTTGCGGGCAAGCCGGATCAGCTCGCAGGCCTTGTAGGCAGCGATGCCGCCGCCGACGATGAGAAGGATCTTCATCGCATCAGCCTCGTGACGATGATCTTCCGCTTGTCGAGCGCCGCCGCGACAAGGTCGCGCAGGCCATCGGGCGCGAAGGCGAGGCCGGTCAGGATCGTTGGTGCGATCATCAACCCCCAATAGAAGGTGTCGATGCGTCCGAACAGGCCAAGCAGCGCCGCGTAGCCGGCAAAGATAGTCAACGCGCGGAGCGCCAGCGCGTCGTTCCAGGAGGCCCAGCCGAACAGGGCTAGCCCGACCAACGGCGCTGCCAGCCGCATCGGGGCGAGATTGAGCGCGGTCGAGAGAGTCATCGTCTTCACGAAGAAGCCGAAGCCGAGCATCCCGGCCCAGCCGGGCGAGGCTGGGTCGATCGGGCGGACTACCTGCGCCACGGCGTGGGCGTGGAAGGCGACCACCACCGTGAAGACGGCGATCGCTGCGCCCCAACCAAGCGCTTCGCGGCGGCGCCCTTCGGCAAAGGCGAGAACGGCCATGATGCCGACATAGAGCGCCGCGGTCTCCCGGATCAGCATCGCGACCATCCCGACCGCGACTGCCTCTACCCAGCGCTCGGGACGGCGCAGCGCCAGCGACAGCGCGATCAGCAGCCCGGCCCAGACTTCGTGGAAGCTGGCGAGCTCCGGCTGGATGAAGGCGACCATGCCACCCGCGAGCAGCACCAGCGCGATCGCGAGTGGCGGCGGACGGGCAAAGGCGCCGCGCAGCCGGATGAACCAGGCGATCATCACGGCGGCGGCGAGGAGATAGAGCAGCGCAACCGTCACCTGGCGCGGCAGGGTCGCCTGGATGAGCGCAAGGGTCGGCAGGCGGAAAGTGACGAAGGGCCTGAGCGGATAATTGCCGGTCCGCAGCGCCTCGGCCGTGACCGCATAATAATCGCCGCCGCCGCGGACACCGGCGACGATCGACTCGTACAGCACGACATCGGCTTCGTCATTGGCCCGCTGAGCTGGATCGTGGCTGACCGGCGGTGGGCCGGGGCTGGCGAGCGCGGTCAGGCTGGCGGCAAGCAGGATGGCGAGAAGGAGAAGCCCCAGGCGCGCCGTGGGGCGCTTCAGCGTGATGAAGCGGCTTGGGGCAGTAAGCCAGAGAGGGGTGAGGGGCCGGGCCAAATCCTACCTCATCGCCAGCCACGTCGCCGCGACGCTGATTGCCGCCACGATCACCGCGACTGCCGCATAACGCCACCCGCCGCCGATCCGGACGACCTCTATTTCGGCCAGCGGCGGCGCGGGCGGCGCCCCGCCGGGGGCGGGGTAGCGCAGCTCGATGTTGCGGATCAGGTCGGGAAGCCGGGCAAGGGTGCGCAGATCGGTGATGATGCGGTCAGCCACCGCTGCCTCCGGCCCCAGCTCGTCGCGAATCCATTCGCGCACGAAAGGAGCGGCCGAATCCCACAGGTTGATGTCCGGATCCAGGCTGGTCGCGACACCCTCGACCATCACCATCGTCTTCTGCAGCAGCAGCAGGTGCGGCTGGGTCTGCATGTCGAAATCGCGGGTGATGTTGAACAGCCCATCGAGCATCATCCCGATCGACATGTCCTTGACCGCGAGCCCGCGCATCGGCTCGCCGACGGCGCGCAGCGCAGTCGCGAACTCGGCGACATTGTGATGGGCGGGCACGTAACCGGCCTCGAAATGGATTTCAGCGACCCGCTTATAGTTGCCGGTGATCAGGCCGTAGAGAATCTCCGCGAGCCACACCCGCGCCCGACGGTCGATCCGGCCCATGATGCCGAAATCGATCGCCGCGATCCGGCCGTCGGGCAGCGCGAAGAGATTGCCCTGGTGCATGTCGGCATGGAAAAAGCCTTCAGCGATCGCCTGGCGCAGAAAGGCATGGACGAGCGTGTTGGCGAGCTTGGGCAGATCATGCCCAGCCGCAACCAGCGCCTCGCGATTGGCGATCTTGATGCCGTCGACCCAGGCGATCGTCAGCGCTCGGGTTGTGGTCCGCTGCCAGTCGATCTCGGGGATGACGTAATCGGGCTGCGCCGTCATCGCCTCCGCCAGCTCGGAGGCCGAGGCAGCCTCTCTCCGCAGGTCGAGCTCGCGCGCGGTCCAGCGCTTGAAGGTTTCGATGACGAGGCGCGGGCGGAGGCGCGCAAGCTCGCCGCCCATCGCCTCGACTTGCGCCGCCGCCCATTGATAGGTGTCGATCGCCCGTGCGAACTCCTCCTCGACGCCGGGGCGAAGCACCTTGACCGCGACGTCGCGCCCGTCGGTGGTGACCGCGCGGTGGACCTGCGCAATCGAGGCAGCGCCGACCGGCACCGGATCGATCGACGCGAACAGCTCCTCGGGCGGCCGCCCGAAGGCGCGGGTCATCGCCGCGTGGATCACCTCATAGGGCAGGGGGGGCAGTGCGTCCTGAAGGCGGAGCAGGTCCTTGGCCGCTGCCTCGCCGACGATGTCCGGCCGGGTCGCCAGGGTCTGGCCGAGCTTGATTGCGGCCGGGCCGATCGCCTGCAGCGCATCGGCATAGGCCGGTGTCTTCGGCACCCGCGCGCCGAACCGGGCGATGCGGACAAGACGCTTGACGCGCGGCGGCGTGTTCGGATCGCGCTCGATCCCGCCGAGCGCGCCGTGACGCGCGAGGATTCGGCTCCATTTCAGGAGCCGCCAGAGGTGCACGGCGGGCGCGGTCATGAAGGCTGGCTCAAATCTTCCAGCCGCTATGGATAGCGACGAGGCCGCCGAGCATCGGCTCGACATTGGTCTGAACGAAGCCAGCCTCGCCGATCATTGCCTCGAATCGGGTCATGTCGGGGAAGCGGCGGATCGATTCGATCAGATAGCGATAGCTGTCGGCATCATGGGCGAGCAGCTGGCCGAGCTTCGGCACCATCTTGTGCGAATAGGCGTCGTAGATCTCGGCGAAGCCGGGCCACAGGGTAGTCGAGAACTCAAGGCAGAAGAACCGGCCACCGCGCCGCAGCACCCGGTGGGCCTCGCGCAGCGCCTTCGGGATGTCAGTCACGTTCCGGATGCCGAACGCGATGGTGTAGGCGTCGAAGAAGCGATCGGGAAAGGCGAGAGTCTCGGCATTGGCCTCGGTCCAGACCAGGCCGTCGATGCCGCGCTTCTGGGCGCGTTCCACGCCGACTTCGAGCATCTGCGGGTTAATGTCGGCGACCGTCACCGCCGCGCCCGACTTCGCCAGGCGGAAGGCGATGTCGCCGGTACCTCCGGCCATATCGAGGATCTGCTCGCCGGCACGCGGCTTCACCCGTCGGACGAAGCGGTCTTTCCACAACCGGTGCATGCCGCCCGACATCGCGTCGTTCATGATGTCATAGCGCGAGGCTACGCTGGAAAAGACCCCGCCGACGCGGCGCGTCTTTTCGTCAGGGGCAACGTCTTCATAGCCGAAGGAAACGGTGTCGTTCATCGCGTCGCTCTAGCCAAGGGTTGTGGCGGCGGCAAACGCAACCTAGCGATAGGCTGACAATGCCCGAGCTTCCCGAAGTCGAAACCACCGTCAACGGACTGCGCCCCGTGCTCGAAGGGGAGCGGATCGCGCGCGTCCAGGCACGCCGCGCCGATCTGCGCAAAGTCATCCCGGTCGATCTCGGCCAGCGCCTGACGGGGGCGACCGTGACCGGGCTTGGTCGTCGCGCGAAATATGGCCTGATCGACACCGATCGCGGCGACACATTGGTCTTCCATCTCGGCATGTCGGGGCGGTGGCGAATCGATCCGAGCGAATTGCTGCCGCACGATCATCTGATCATCGAAACCGACAAGCACCGGCTCGCGCTCAACGATCCGCGCCGCTTCGGCTCGCTCGACCTGGTCGAAACCGAATCGCTCGCTGCCTGGCCACCCTTCGCCGCAATGGGGCCTGAGCCGCTCGGGCCGGGTTTCACCCCCGCCTATCTGCTCGGTGCGCTCGCCGGACGGACTGCATCGATAAAGGCGATGTTGCTCGATCAACGAATCGTCGCGGGGCTCGGCAATATCTATGTCTGCGAGGCGCTTCATGTTGCCCGGATCGCACCGGCGAGAGCCGCGGGGCGGATCGCGTTGCCGCGACTCGAACGGCTGGTGGAGGCAGTGCGGACGGTGCTGGCGGCGGCGATCGAGGCGGGCGGCTCGACGCTGCGTGACTATGCGCGGCCCGATGGCGAGCTCGGCTATTTCTCCAAGCAATGGCTCGTCTATGGCCGTGAAGGCGAGCCCTGCGACTGCGGCGGAACGGTCAAGCGTTACGTCGAAGGCGGGCGCTCGACCTTCTGGTGCCCGAAATGCCAGCGTTGAGCGGTTGACCGACTCATAGTTGATGGGTAAGAGGCCCGCTTTCCGGGGCCGCGAGCTTTGCCGTTCGCGCCCTTTTCTATATCAGATCAGAGGGCTTCATGGCGAACACGCCACAGGCGAAAAAGCGAATCCGGCGCAATGCGCGTCGCGCTGAAGTAAATGGCAACCGCGTCGGCCGGATCCGGACCTTCGTGAAGAAGGCCGAAGCCGCGCTCGCAGCAGGCGACAAGACCGCTGCTTCAGCGGCCATGGCGGCGATGCAGCCCGAGCTGGCGCGCGGCGTTGCCAAGGGCGTGCTCCACAAGAACACCGCCTCGCGCAAATTCTCGCGCCTCACCAAGCGGCTCACTGCCCTCGCCTGAGGTGCCGTGAACTGACGGGACAAAAGCCCGCCGGAGGTTTTCCGGCGGGTTTTTTGTCGCGTGACGTCTTGATGACAACATGGATCACATCATCGGCCGTCCGGCTTTGGACTACGCCATACCCGATCCGTGAAAAGTCAGGATTCACCGCGATTCGCACCTGATTTGACCGATGATTTCGAAGATTGTCACCTGATTACAGCTGCTTGTTAGATTTTCGACGGAAATCCGTCGCTCGCATCGAGTCAATCCCGTTTATTTCGGTTTTGTTACGCGTCGGGGTCTTGCCCGACTCGGCATCATCTTCATAAATCATCGCGTCGCCGCGCAGACGATTCCGTCTCGCGACCTAATTGAGAGCTTCGAAGTCAGGCGGACGGGGATTCCGGCTGGGGGGAGCCTTTGTCTGTGAAGAATTAAGACGGCGCGGGGCTTCTTGCCCCGGCGCCCGGAGAGGGATTGGGTTGTTGGCGATCACTGTAACCGAAGGCGCTGCACGGCACGATGAGGTTGCGAAGGCCTGGGGGATTGTGCGCAGTCACCTGCGCGAGTCGGCCGGCGCGCGGCTGTTCGACCAGTGGCTGAAGCCGATCGAACTGGTCCAGGGGGCTGACTGCGACACCGTGCGCCTGGCGTTGCCGTCGGCGTTCATGACCAACTGGGTCCGCAATCACTATGCCGACCGGCTGGTTCAGGAGTTCCGGGCGATCCTGCCCGATGTGCGCAGCGTCGCAATCGAAACCCGCAGTGCGACGGCAAAGCCCGCGGTGCTGGCAGCCGAGCCGCTCGTCGTTGCTGGTGCTGCGGCATCAGTCGAGGCATCGGCGCGTCCCCAGCTCGATCCGCGCTTCACCTTCGATCGCTTCGTGGTCGATCAGTCGAACCTCGTGGCGTTCAACGCAGCGCGGGCACTGGCTGAGCCCGGCACGCCACGCTTTAGCCCGCTCTTCATCCATAGCGGCACCGGCCAGGGCAAGACTCACCTGATGCACGCGATCGGCGCTGCCTATCTGGAGGCATGCCCTGACGCCAATGTGATCATGATGTCAGCCGAGCGGTTCATGTTCGAATTCGTCCAGGCGGTGCGGGCACGCGCGCAGAGGCAGAATGACCGCGATACCCACGCGTTCAAGGCACGGCTGCGCGCCGCCGACCTGTTGATGATCGACGATGTCCAGTTCATCGCGGGCAAGGATTCGACTCAGGAGGAATTCTTCCACACCGTCAGCGAAGTGATGGCCGCCGGCAAAAGGCTGGTGATCAGCGCCGATCGCTGCCCGCAGGGGCTCGACGGCATCGAGACGCGGATCACGTCGCGGCTTTCGGTTGGGCTGGTCGCCGATATCAAGGCGCCCGATCTCGGGCTGCGCCGCGCTGTCCTGACCCGCAAGCTGGCGGATCTGCCCGATGCGAAGGTTCCAGGCGAGGTGCTCGATCTGCTTGCAGCACGGATCACCGCCAATATCCGTGACCTCGAGGGTTCGCTCAACCGTCTGATCGCCTATGCGCAATTGACCGGCGAGGCGATCGACATGGATTTCGCGGTCGCGACGCTCGGCGACGTGCTGCGCGGTGCCCAGCGGCGGGTGACGATCGACGAGATCCAGCGCGCCGTGTCGGCGCATTTCGAGTTGAAACCGATCGACCTCGTCTCGGCGCGCCGCGCTGTGGTGGTGGCGCGACCGCGCCAGATCGCGATGTACCTCGCCAAGCGGCTGACGACCCGCTCGCTGCCCGAAATCGGCCGCAAGTTCGGCGGGCGCGATCACTCGACGGTGATCCACGCGGTACGCCGCATCGAGGAACTGCGCGACAAGGATCGCGAGATCGACGGCGCGGTCAGGACCTTGCTCAGGGAGCTGGAAGGCTAGAGATTTCGACTTCGGGCCACGCGCGGCAGCGCGGAACCGTCATGCCGGACTCGTTCCGGCGCCCACCGTTCCGCGCATTTACCGATATTTGGTTTGCGGATGAGTGGCCCCCCGGAACGAGTCCGGGGTGACGGGCATCGCTGCTTATTTCTTCTCCGGCGCGATCGTGATCTTCACCGTCTCGCCTGAATTGCCGGGAAAACCGGTGAACATCGCCTCGACCAGCCTGGGCACCAGATAGGGCAGGTCGTCGCTGCGCGACTGCGCCTTGGCGGTGCCCTCGAACACGCGCTTGCCGTTGTCGGTCCGATTGATCTGGAGATCGAGCTCGCTGGTATAGACGGTGAAGCTCGTCACGTCGTCATCGATCAGGAACGGATCGTAGAAACCGAAAGCGAATCGGCTGCGGCCATAATAGCCATAAGGCCCGCCAAAGCCGCGCCCATAGGGGCCGCCGAAAGCGCCGCCATATGCATAGGGCGAGAGGCCGGTCGTGACTGTCTTTTCGCGCCCCTTGTCGACATCATAGGCCATCTTCACGACGAGGTCGGCCCGCGCCGGATCGGCGGCCGCATGATAGCCCTGGCCGGCAAGCTTCGCCGAGACGATCTGCGCATATTGGCCGAACTCGATGCCGCCGTCGAGCTTGGGATCGGCTGCCTGGATCACGAAGCTCTGCCCGTTCGACGCGGGCAATTGCTGGAAGCGTGACACCTTGGCGTTGAACGGCTCGGCGCAGCCGCTGAGCAGGAGCAATGCCGTGGCGGCGATCGGAAGCATCTTCATGGCTTTGGCGACCTTGGAAGCGAGGGAAAGCGTAACGACTTCAATCAGTTGCAATTGTAGCGCAAGCGTTATGAATAGCGCTTGAACGGACGAACGCAAGTGAACTGTCTGACATGTTCGTTTTTCAGACGTGCAGCCCCACCGCGCGCTGCGCCGCCGCCAGCGTGGGCGCGGCGATCGCGGCTGCGCGCGCGCCGCCCTTCGCCAGCGCCCCGCTGACGGCGGCGCGGTCGTCGAGCAGGGCGGTCAGCCGGTCGCGGATCGGCCCGAGCATCGCCACTGTCAGGTCGGCCAGCGCCGGCTTGAAGACGCCGAAGCCCTTGCCGCCATATTCGGCCATCACCGCGTCGGTCGTGATGCCGGCCAGCGCTGAATAGATGACGACCAGATTCCTCGCCTCCGGCCGGTCGGCCAGTTCAGCGAACGTCGCCGGCAGCGGTTCCGGATCGGTCTTGGCCTTTTTCAGCTTCTGAACGATCAGGTCGTCGCTATCGACCAGGTTGACGCGCGATCCATCCGACGGATCGGATTTGGACATCTTCGCGCTGCCGTCGCGTAGCGACATGATCCGCGGCGCCGCTTTCGAGATGAACGGCTCGGGCAGGGTGAACAGCTCGACACCGAAATCATTGTTGAATTTGGTCGCGATGTCGCGTGCCAGCTCGAGATGCTGCTTCTGGTCGTCGCCTACGGGCACATGAGTCGCCTGATAGAGCAGCACATCGGCCGCCTGCAGCACCGGATAGGTGAACAGGTCGACGCTCTGGCTCTCGCCGCTCTTGCCCGCCTTGTCCTTCCACTGAGTCATGCGATTGAGCCAGCCCATCCGCGCGGTGCCGCCGAGAATCCACGCCAGCTCGCTGTGCGCCGGAACGCGGGCCTGGTTGAACAGGATCGCGCGATCGGGATCGATGCCGCAGGCAAGCAGGGTCGCGGCCATCTCGATCGAATTCGAGGTCAGCTCGGCGGCGACCACCGGCTGGGACAGGGCGTGAAGATCGGCCAGGAAGAACAGGCATTCCTCGCCTGGCCCCATGGCGTCCTGCATGGCGACCCATTGCTTGATGGCGCCGAGGTAATTGCCGAGGTGGAGATTGCCGGTTGGCTGGATGCCGGAGACGACGCGCATGATGTTCTCGAAGTCAGACGGCGCGTTTGCGCCTGAGGAAGGTCAGATCGTCGCGGGTGAAGGCGCCGAGCACGAAGGTGGCGATCGCATAGACCACGCAGCCGGTGGCGACCAGCACCAGCATCGCCCCAGTCCGCACCACCCAGTCACCATGGGTATAGGGGGTCAGCAGATCCTGCAGCAGCCACAATATGCCGCCCATCGCCAAGGCTGCGACGGCCAGCCGCCAGGCGCGGTGGCGCAACCGCCGGTCGGGCTCGAAATGCCCGCGCCGACGGAGGGTGCGGTAGAGCATGAAAACATTGAGGGTTGACGCAAGCGCGGTCGCGAGCGGCGGGCCCATATGTTTGAGCGGCACGATGAAGGCGAGGTTGAGGATGAGGTTGGCCCCCATGCTGATCATGGCATAGCGCACCGGCGTCTTCGTATCGGCGCGCGCATAATAGCCAGGCGTCAGCACCTTCACGAGAATGTAGCTCGGCAGGCCGATCGAGAAGGCGGAGAGCGCCTGCGCGGTAAAATAGGTATCCTGCGCGCCGAACTTGCCGTGTTCGAACAAGGCAGCGACGATCGGTCCGCCGCACAGCACCAGCGCAACCGTGGCGGGCAAGGTGAGCAGCAGCGCCAGTTCCATGCCGCGGTTCTGCGATTCCATCGCCTCGCGTTCCTGACCCGCGCTGAGCTGGCGCGAGATCAGCGGCAACAGGACGGTGCCGAGCCCGATGCCGATCAGCCCGAGCGGCAGCTGGTTCACCCGGTCGGCGGTATAGATGTAGGTCACTGATCCGTGCGCCAGCAGCGACGCGGCCAGTGCGGTCGAGACGACGAGGTTGATCTGCACCGCGCCGGCGCCGGCAGCGGCGGGCCAGATCAGCGCCATCAACTGCTTCACGTCGGGATTGAGCCGCGGCAGCTTGAGACGGAGCTTTACCCCGCTCGACCAGCAGGCCTGGCCGAGCCAGAGCAGCTGCAACACGCCCGACACGCTCACCGCGATCGCCTGGTTGCGGGCGGTCACCAGGGGATCATGGTTGTGGAAGAGCAGCAGCGCGGCGATCAGCGTGAGGTTGAGCAGGATCGGCGCCGCTGCATTGACCCAGAATTTGTGCAGCGAGTTGAGGATGCCGCCGAGCAGCGACACCAGGCTGATGAACAGAAGATAGGGAAAGGTGTATCGCGACAGCTCGACCGCGAAAGCGAACTGGTCATTGGTGATGCCGTTGAACTTGCCGGACAGGGCCAGCGTCACCGGCCAGGCGAAGATCTCGACGATGATCGTCATCACGATCAGTACCGGCAGCAACACCGACAGCGCATCCTCGGCGAAGCTGACCCCGGCGGCGAGGCCCGGGCCATCCTTGTCCGAAACCTTGCGGTTGAACATCGGGATGAACGCCGCCGAGAACGCACCTTCCGCAAACAGGGCGCGGAACATGTTGGGCAGGCGGAACGCGACGAGAAACGCATCCGACGCGAAGCCGGCGCCGACAAAGCGCACGAACAGGGAATCGCGGACCAGCCCCAGCACGCGGCTGGCAAGGGTGAGCCCGCCCACCGATCCCAGCGCGCGCGTGAGGTTCATTGATTTTCTGCCCTTCGAACCGGCCGATCAGGCCGTGCCGGCTTCCCCGATGACCTGACCCTGCGCTTCGGCCTGTTGCATGTAGATCGCGCCGAAGTCGATCGGCTCGAGCAGCAGCGGCTGGAAGCCGCCGTCGCGGACCGCATCGGCCAGCACGCGGCGCGCGAACGGGAAGAGCAGGCGCGGCGCCTCGGCGAGCAGGAAGGGCTGGAGATGCTCGGCCGGAATGTTGCGCAGCCCGAACAGCCCGGCATAAGCGAGATCGACCAGGAACGCGACCTGGCCTTCGACCTCGGCGCGGACCTCGATGCGCAGGATCACCTCATGGACGTCCTCGCCGACCTGGGCCGTGCCGATGTTGAACTGAACGTCGATCTGCGGGGCGCCCGGAACCTGATAGATCGCCGGGGCATTCGGATTCTCGAACGACAGGTCCTTCACATATTGCGAAAGCAGCCCGACCGCGGGTGCGGTGTCGGCACCGTTGGGAAGGGGCTCGGTGCCCGTGATGATGCCGTCGTCCTGCTCGTCCATTGAAAGTCCATCCTCAAAGATCGGTAATTATTCGGCGACGCCCGGTGGCGTACCAGCGACGGCGCGCGTAGCAGGGGGCGGCGAGCAGTTCAACGGGCGCCGATTGCACCATTTGAAAGACTGGCGCGTTACGCCTATGTAGAGAGTCAGCCAATAGTGGAGGCAAGGTGGTCTTGGTAGTTGTTCTCGCGATGGTCGCCGCGTTTCTGGCGTTGCGTCTTTACATGGTGCTCGGCAAGCGGACCGGGCATGAACAGCCCCTGATGCCGAAGCCGGCCGAGGAGCGCGCCGCGCCGACGCCGCTGCCGCGTCCGATCGAGATCGTGCAGGAGCCCCGCGAGATTGCCAATCGCAATATCGATTCGCGTGCCGAGGCTGGCTTGCGCGCCATCGTCTCCGCTGAATCCGGCTTCGATATCGGCCAGTTCCTCGAAGGCGCGAAGAGCGCCTATCGCATGATCCTTGAGGCCTATTGGAAGGGCGACGAGGAAGCGCTCGAATGGCTGGTCGAGGACGAGGTTCGCCATGCCTTTGCCGAAGCGATCGCCGCGCGAGCGACGGCGGGGCATGTGCTCGACAACCGGCTCGTTTCGATCGAACGCGCGATCATTGCGGACGCTTCGGTCGAGGGCAAGCTCGCCCGGATCACGGTGCGCTTCGATGCCGATATCGCCGCGGTGACGCGCGATGCCGAGGGCAATGTCGTCGCCGGGTCGATGAGCGACGCCGAAGAGACGCACGACGTCTGGACGTTCGCACGGATGCTGAAGAGCAGCGATCCGAACTGGAAGCTCGCCGACACCGACGAAGCGTGACGGCGTGAGGCAGCGCGGGGGAATCATTGCGTTAGCGCTGTTGCTGAGCGCTTGCGGCGGCAGCCAGATTGTGCCGCACCCGGAAGCGCCGTCCCGTCACCCGACTGCACCGGTGCGCAGGCCGGTTCCGGCCACCCCGATCGCACCCGTCACGACTGCGCCGGTGACCGGCTCGACAGCCGCCGGCGGGGCGACGGCGATCAAGGCCGGCCTTGCACCCGGCCCGTCGATCCGCTCGCTGCCGATATCGGAAGCACAGGCGGCGCGTGCCCTGGCCGCGTTCCGCCTTTCATGCCCGTCGCTGCAACGCCGCGCCGACAGCTCCGGGCTGACTCGCGGCGCGGATTGGCAGCCTGCCTGTGCCGCCGCTGCGACTGTCGGTGGCGGCGAGGCGCGGACCTTCTTCGCGCAGTGGTTCGAGGCAGTCCAGGTCGGCGACGGCAAGGCATTCGCCACCGGCTATTATGAGCCTGAAATCGCCGGTTCGCTCGATCGGCGTAGCGGCTATGAGGTGCCGATCTACGGCCGGCCCGACAATCTGATCGATGTCGATCTCGGCCTGTTCAGCGCTGATCTGAAGGGCAGGAAGATCCGCGGGCGGATCGACGGCACCAATTTCATTCCCTATTTCGACCGCACCGAAATCGATGGCGGCGCGCTTGACGGCCATGCCCGCATCATTGCCTGGGCCGCCGATCCGGCCGAATTCTTCTTCCTGCAAATCCAGGGATCGGGGCGGCTCAGGCTCCCCAATGGCCGGGTGATCCGGATCGGCTATGACAGCCAGAATGGGCGAGACTATACCGGCATCGGCGCACTGATGAAGCAGCGCGGCCTGCTCGGGCCGGGCCAGACCTCGATGCAGGGCATCGTCCAGTGGCTCCACGATCACCCCCAGGAGGGGCAGGCGATCATGCGCGAGAACAGGAGCTTCGTCTTTTTCCGCGAGCTTGACGGGCCGCCGCTCGGCGCGCTTGGCCTTCCCGTGGCGGCCGGCGTGAGCGCGGCGGCCGATCCCAAATTCGTGCCGCTCGGCGCGCCCGTGTTCCTGTCGATGGATCGCGCTGACGCGACCGGATTGTGGGTCGCGCAGGATACCGGCGGGGCGATCCGCGGCAGCAATCGTTTCGACACCTATTGGGGCGCGGGCGATGACGCGCGCGCGACGGCTGGCGGCATGGCGGCACATGGCACGGCTTTCGTGCTGCTGCCGCTCGGAACGCTCGACCGACTTGCCGCGGAGAGGGCCGATGGCGGGGCGCTCCCTAACCCCTGACGAATCCGCGCTATGGGCGCGGGTGATGGCGAGCGTGCGGCCGATCCGGGCGCGGGCTCGATCAGCCGCGCCCGTCGTCACCAGGACCGCGGCCGCAGTCCGGGCCGAGCCCATGGCCCTGCGGCCTTCGCCTCCGGCCCCTCCGGCGCGGAAGGTCGTGGCAATGCCGGCCCAGCCCCGGCCGATCGCGGCGCCTGCCCGTCCGAAGCCCGGCACCACGCTTGACGGCAGCTGGGACAAGCAGCTTTCGCGCGGCCTGGTCTCGCCCGACCGCTCGATCGATCTTCATGGCCACAATCTCGGCAGCGCTCATGCCCTGCTCGATTCAGCGCTTGAACAGGCGGTTCGCGACGGCGACCGCGTCATCCTGCTGGTCACCGGCAAGCCGCCCCTGCCGAGCAGCGCCCGGCCGCATGCCCGTGGCGCGATCCGTGCCGCTGTCGGCGACTGGCTTGCCGGGTCGCGCCATGCCGGCGCGATCGCCGCGGTGCGGGGCGCCCACCCGCGCCACGGCGGGGCGGGAGCGCTCTACATCATTCTGCGCCGACCCCGCGACCAGCGAAAATCTTAACCTTTCAGCGGCATCATTCAGGCTCATTCGGGCAGCTTCCTGTCCGCGGCCGTGGGGGCACCTGGAAACGCGATGGAAGGCGTATCGCTGAAAAGTCGCGCGATCGCGTTCGCGATGTGCGCCGGCGCGGTCGCGTTCATTCTTGCTCTGGTCGCCACGTCGACCGGGCAGATCGGCATCGGCAATATCTCGCGCGCACTCATCCCGGCCGTGGTGTGCGCGGCGATGTGCTGGGCGTCGGCCGAGCGCTCGATCGCGTCCACCGCATCGGCGATCGATGCAGCCATTGCCCGTCTCGCCCGCGCCGCGCAGGGCGATCTGGAGGGCGAGATTCCGCCTGAAATCGCCGAAAACGTGCCCCAGCTCGCTCATGCGATGAACGGCCTGTTCCAGCAACTGGGCGCCAATCTCGAAAGCGTTCACCGGCTCGCGATGTTCGACCCGGTGACGTCGCTCCCGAACCGCACCAATTTCCGCCGAACCTGCGAACGCGCCCTGATCGACCTCCCGCCCGGTGCCGGCGCCGCCCTGTTCTTCATCGATCTCGACCGCTTCAAGACGGTCAACGACACGATGGGGCACGCGATGGGCGATATGCTGCTCGGCATGGTCGCCAACCGCCTGCGCGCGGTTGCCGATCGCGTGACGGCTGAAACCGGTGCGCCGCAACCGTTGATCGGGCGCCTGGCCGGGGACGAGTTCACCATGTTCTTCGCCGGCATTACCGACCCGATCGAGGCGGCGCGCATTGGCCGCGGCGTGTTGTTCGCGCTCAGCGAACCCTTCGATGTGGTCGGCAATGACGTAGAGATCGGTGCGTCGATCGGCATTGCGCTTCGCCCGCAGCATGGCGAGAATCTGACTGATCTGATGCGCGCCGCCGATGCCGCCATGTATCACGCGAAGGCGAATGGGCGCGGCCGCGCCGAACATTTCACTGAAGAGCTCGCCGACCTGATCGCTGATCGCGCCCAGCTGGAGAGCGACCTGCGCGAGGCGCTCGAGCAGAACCAGTTCACGCTCGTCTTCCAGCCGCAGGTTGCCGTGTGGGGCGGCGAGATCGTTGCCGCCGAGGCGTTGCTGCGCTGGCGGCATCCGCGTGACGGGATGCGCCTGCCTGGCACATTCATCCAGCGTGCCGAGGAAACCGGGTTGATCGTCGAGATCGGCGAATGGGTGATCGCCACCGTCGCCGAGACCATCGCGCGTTGGGGTCGGATCGGGATCGAGCAGCGGCTTGCGATCAACGTCTCGCCGCGTCAGCTCGATCATGCGAACTTCTTCCGGCGCCTGCGCGCAGCGATGCTCGCCGCCAACGCGCCGGCGCGGCTGCTCGAGCTCGAGATAACCGAGACGCTGGCGATGCATTGCAGCAGCGAGGTGATCGAGGCGATCACGCTGCTTCGCGCCGACGGGGCATCGATTGCCATCGACGATTTCGGAACCGGCTATTCGAATCTCGCGCGACTGCGCGACCTGCCGGTCGATCGGGTCAAGCTCGATCGAAGCCTGGTCGAACATATTGTCGAGAACGCCGAGGCGCGGACGATCGCCCATGCCGTGGTCGGGCTGATCCACGGCATCGGCTGCGAGGCGGTCGCCGAGGGGATCGAGACCGAGGCGCAAGCTGAGGTGTTGCGTGTGATCGGGTGCGACGTGATCCAGGGCTATGCGATCGCGGCGCCCATGGACGAGGACGCCTTCATCGCCTGGTCGCGGTGCGAGGATCGGCAGCAGGCGACGGGGTAAAGGCGGATAGCTGGCGGGGGTGCCCTGAGGGCAAAAAAGGGCGGCTTCCGGTTGGAAGCCTCCCTTTCTTGTTGGATCGGAAGGCCGGATCAGAAGCTGAGCTTCACCGTGCCGTGATAGCTCTGGTTCGCCACGTCGGTGCGCCAGATCGTCGTGTCGGCACCGACCGAGATTTCGACCTTGCCGGTGCTGTAGGACAGCCCGCCGCTGACTTCGGCCCAGTCCTTGTCCTGGCCGGCCACCGCGAACAATGCCGTCGGGCCAATCGCGCCGGTGAAGTTCGCCGCAATCAGGCCCGGCTCGTCGTCGAGTTCATGGACCTCATAGGCGGCGAGATACGGCTTGACGGTCTTGCCCCCGCTCAGATGGAGGCCGGCGCGCGCCTGCAGGCTGTCATAGCTGTCGCGGTAATAGGTCAGCGCCGGCCCGCCGCCCTGCTCGTTGATGTCGTCGAACATGATCGACGAGGCGCGAACACCGATCCGCGGCCCAAGCTTGAGGCTGCCCAGATTGAAGTCCTGGCCGAAGCTGATCTCGCCCGCGACGATCAGCGAGCGATCGCTGGTGGTCAGGCGATAGGGGGCGCCGACCAGCGAGACGTTGCGGACGGTCTGGGAGTTGAAGGAACCGGCGCTGAGCATTGCATCGGCGACGAAGCCGCCATCGGTCTGGATCTTGCCGTACAGCGTACCCTCGTAGAGCTGGCTCTTCGCCTCGTGCGAGACATAGGCAGGCGTCGCGCCGATATCGCTGTAGGCGAAGGAGATACCGACCACACCGTGGCTGCCCGCTTCCTTCTCGACGCCGGCGGCGAGGAAATAGCCGTCGAAATGATCGCGCCCCGTAGCCGGGAGCGCAGTCGGCATCGTCGCGCTGGTGCCGTTGAGATAGCCGCCCGCGACGAAGGCGCTCATCGTCTCGGGAAGCTTGCCCTCCATCACCGTCTCGCCGGCATCGCTGCGTATTTCCGGCGTATCGGGCATATTCATCGCGCGGTTCGAGGCCATTTCGAACGGATGGCCGATCATCGCGATCGAGCCGCCGAGATTGCCGACCTCGATCGCCTCGACATGGTCGCGGTAGAAGCGTGACATATTGTCGATCGAGACGGTGCCCAACGCATCGCGGTTCGTCTCGGTGCGCGGCGCCCAGCTCTCGAGCGTCCCCTGGATGGTCGCCGCGCTCTGGAGATCGAGCGGGCCGTAAAGACCGGACAGCACGCCATAGTTGTTTGCCCGGTCACCATCGAGCAGGCTGGCATAGGCTTTCTGCACATCCGTATTGCCGACGACATCCTTGTAGAAGCCGGCATCGATCGACACCGTCACTGCATTGGTGCCGTAGGTGAGATGCGGCGTCAGGATCGCACTGATCGGCAGCACTGAGTCGAACGGGATAATCTTTCCGTTCGAGTCCTTGGTGAAGCCGCCCTGCGCGGTCACGATCGTGTATTTGTCGCCCGCGCGGATCATGTAGCCGGTCGCCGGGCCGAACGCGACGGTGCCGCCGAGACCGGCAATGCCGTCGACCGGGATCTGGTTAGGCGCGAAGATCGTGGTGACGACCGCGATCTTGTCCGACACACCGTTCGCGCCGAGATCGAGCAGGAGCTTGCTGCCCGAGGCGAGGACGAGATTGCCGGCGAAGGTCAACGTGCCGGTGCCGCCGATCGTGCCCGGGGCAATGATGCCGGTGACGTTGGTGAAATAAGGTGCGTTGAACCGGCCGACGCCCTGCACGGCGCCGCTCAGCAGCAGATAATCGCCGAGCGAGGTCATCATGCCGTTGTTCACGACAACGCCGTCATACTGATTCATGTTGATCAGGCTGGTCAGCGACCCGGTCGAGGTGACCGAGAGTTTCGAGCTCGCGCCCGACACCGAGAAGCGATCGACCGTGATCGCGGTATCGAGCGTGGTCGTGCCGGCGGCCGACAGAGTCACGTCGAAATAGCGCGCGGCGGTATGCGTTGCCGCATTGGGGTTGGCATCGTTGGGCACGAAGTTGGTCGCGCCGGGCAGGCCATTTGCCAGGGTCGGCGCGGGCAGGGCCGCCACCGCATTTGCCGACTGGCTGCCGCTTTGCGCCGAGAGATTGGAGCTCAGGCCACTGCCCACCCCGGTCGCCGTCTTGGTCGCATCGGCGGTCTGGGTTCCGGTCGCTGCGGCCGGAGTGGTTGCGTTGACCGGAACGCCGTTGACGGTCACGACCCCGGTGACGATGTTTTCGCAAACGTCATAATAGCAGACCGAACCGAACACCGGCGAGGTGTCGGCAATGCCGGTACCCGGCGTGGTCGGCACACCCGTCATCAGCTGGCCGTTGACGAGCACATTATAGGCCGGATCGACATTGGTGGTCCAATGAGTGGGATCGGTCCAGTTGCCGTCGCCCGCGAGCGCCGAGACATAATGATAGGGGTTATTCGCCGCGATATAGTCCCAGAACAGATAGAGCGGCTGATAGAAGCTGGTCGTGCCGTAACTGGAGCCCGGCTGCCCGCCGTAGAAACGATCGCCGCCCGAAAGCACCGCGATCACCAACTGCTTGGCATAGGTGCGGTCCAGGATCAGCGGCCCGCCCGAATCGCCCGGCGCGGTGATGCCTTCGCCAGCGGTGGTTGAGGTTCCCTTGACCGCGTCGTCAGGGAAGATATTGAAATCATACGGGTTCTGGCGCTTGGGATCATCGAAATCCAGCATGTACAGATTCTGCGGCAAGCCATCGGGCGCGCCGAACAGGAACTTGTCCTGGTCGTCGAGCGAACCGAGCAGCCCGATATAATTCTCGGCGACGCGGCGGCGGTAATCGATCGAGCCCTGGCCGGTCGAGCCGACGCCATTATCGCCATAGCCAGTGATGGTGACGTGATATCCCGTGCCGGTCACCGGATTGGTCGAGGTCGGCGCGGGCAGGGCCGAGAACAACAGCGCCCAGGTCGGGACGTTTGCCGCCGGCGTGTCGAGCACGCCCATCGCGACGTCGCCCTGCAGGAAGTTGTTGCCGACACCGAGCTGGGTCGACTGGATGTTATACATCACCTGGTTGAGGTTATAGGCGAACTCGGCAACCCGCGTCGCATCCTTGCCGACGCCGTTCACGCCGTTGAGCCAATGGCCGATCGCCGAATTGCCGGGGGCATTGTTGTTGGCATTGAAGAAAACGCCGATCGGCAACTGGCCGGCGCCGGTGCCATAGCCCCAGGGATCCTGAAAGGCGTTGCCGGCGGGAGCCTCGTTCACGCAATGCGCAGCGAAAATCACGGTACGCGGGTTTATCAGCGTGGCGGTGCACAGGCCGATAAAGCCGTTCTTCTGGTCAACGACGAGCTGGCCGACGCCGGTAATGTTGTGGGTATCGAGCCCGACGTTGACGGTGGTCGGCGGAACGGGATTGGAGATCACGATGTTTGGATCGGGATTGCCACCTTGCGGTGCGATGATCGAGCCCTCGGGCGGCCCCGCCTGGGCATGCGCAGCACCGGTGATTGCGAGCGACAGGGTCGCGGCCGATGCGAGGAGCCAGGCGCGGTTGCGCGGCGATGAGACGCGAGAAAAGGCTCTGATCATGTGACTACCCCCGTTTTTCGGATTTACCGAAATCTTACTCTAAGATGAACGAAGGCTATCGTCGCCTTCGGGCAAGCTCAAGCGAACATGGCCTCCATTCGGATCAAACGGGCTGTCATGCGGCAAGATTGCAGGTCGGTGTTGCCTATCGGCAACATCATGCAAGTTGTTGTTTCGATAGTGCAATATTCACACAAAAAGGCGACTCACGTCCTCGCTGTCGAGGAGTCTGAGCCACTATATCAGAGCTCGCTGCCGCCGCGTGCGCAGGGCGTTACGCCGAAGACCGCTCCACAAGTCCGATAATTGCATCGCGCCGAGGCGGCCGGCAAAAAGGTTCAGCGCCGGCGATGGGCGCATCAAAAAGCGATTTGGTCGGGGAAAGAGGATTCGAACCTCCGGCCCCTGCCTCCCGAAGGCAGTGCTCTACCAGGCTGAGCTATTCCCCGACCGATCGGATGCACGCGCTGTCTCGCGCGGCAAGGCGACGGCCCTTAGCTGACCGAATGGCGGGCATCAACCCCGCATTCGACGACGCGCGAAAACAGATGAAAAAGAGGGTCAGTGCCGCGCGCCCAGCATCTCCTCGATGCTGACGAATTTCTCGCGCGGCGCGCCGTCGCGGGCGCGGGCGGTTTCGGCCGCCTCGATCTTCTGCCAGTCGCGGAAGGTGACGACATCGACGCCGCGCGCCGCCAGCAGCGCGTCGAGCCCTGTCCGCCCGGCCTTGCCGCTGTCGCCCGGCAGATCGGCGCCGATATGCTCAGCGATCAGGAAGCCGTCCGGCCGATTGGTGCCGATTGTCCCCGTCGGCCCGCGCCGCGCCCAGCCGACCGCATAGATGCCGGGGCTGACCCGCCCGTCATGGTTGGCGAAGCGCCCGAGTTTATCGTCATAGGGCACGCCCTCGATCGGTGGGGTGCGATAGCCGATGCAGCTGACTACCAGGCTTGCCGGCACCTCATAAGTCTCGCCGGTGCCCGAAGCGCGGCCCTCCGCATCCATCACGGTGCGCTCGACCACGACGCGCTCAGCCCTGCCGTCGCCCTCGATCCGCACGGGCATCGCGAAGAAGTCGAAGACGATGCTGATCGGGCTGGTCTCGGCCCGGGCGGCGAAATCGCGCAAGTGGGTGACGGATTTGCGCTGGCCGGGATCGAGCACCGCATCTTCCTCGATCGGGGGCAGGTCGGCCGGGTCGACTCGCGGCGCAGCACGCGCGAGATGGCCGAGCTCGCCAAGTTCCTTCGGCGTCATCGCGATCTGGTGGGGCCCGCGCCGCGCCAGGATGGTGATCGTCTCCTGGGTCGCGCCACGGAGATGATCGAGCGCATGGCCGACGATATCGGACCCGGCGAACTCGCTCTCGGCCTTCGCAAGCACCCGCGCGACATCGAGCGCGACATTGCCGGCGCCCACCACCACGGCGCCGGGCCCGTGCAGCGGCGGGTCGAGATCGGCGAAATCGGGATGGCCATTATACCAGCCCACGAACGCCGCCGACCCGATCACGCCGGGCAGGTCATCTCCCGGCACGCCGAGCGGGCGATCGACCGGGGCTCCCGTTGCCAGCACAATGGCGTCGTAAAAGGTGCCGAGCTCGGCAATGCTCACATCCCTGCCGACCAGCACATTGCCGACGAAGCGGACATTGTCGGTCAGCGCGACTGCCTCATAGCGGCGCGAGACCCCCTTGATCGATTGATGGTCGGGCGCGACGCCGGTGCGGATCAGGCCGTAGGGAACGGGCAGGCGATCGATGACATCGACACGGACATCCTCGCCGAAGGCCTTTTGGCAAGCCTCAGCGGTGTAATAGCCGGCAGGGCCGGAGCCGATGATCGCGATATGACGCAAAGCCGCTCTCCTGTGTTTCGAGCGATGCTAGCGTGCGTGCGCCGGAGGGCAAGCGACCGCGTGGCCGGAGGGGATTTCCACAACAGGGCCGGATCTCGAAAAGCAGGAAAAGGGCGGGGACGGCACTCGCCGCCTCCGATATTCAGCCCTTGCGGTGCTTCGCCCGCCAGGCCTTCACCGCGCCCATCGTGCCTGAGACATGGCCCTCGGGGCTCATCTCGGACAGCGCGTAGATCACCTTGCCGTCGGGGGCGATCACATAGGAAGTGCGGTTGGAGAGCGTCGTGCGCTGCGGCAGGACGACATCATAGCCCTTGATCGTGGCGGGCGTCGCAGTGCCGACCGGGAAGGCGTTGCGGCACGCCTCGACCGAGAATTTGGCGAGCTTGTCGATCGGGTCAGCGGAAAGCCCGATCAGGGTCGCGCCCTGCTTCTCGAACTCGTAGCTCGCGACCGCGAACTCATGCGCCTCGATCGTGCAGCCCTGGGTGAAGGCGGCCGGGAAGAAATAGAGGACCACCGGGCCCTTCTTCAGCGCTGACTTGAGCGAGAAGGTGAAGGGCTTGCCGCCCACGGCGGCCTGGGTGGTGAAATCGGGTGCCTTGGCGCCGACCGGCAGGGCCGCCGTGGCGGGGACAGCAAGGCTGGCGACGGCGAGCAGGGCGGGGACGGCGAGATACTTCATCGAGACTCTCCCTTGGATTTGCCCGCTTTCTAGCCGGGTTGTTTCGCGGGCGCCACCAGAGGAAATCACAGGAAAGGGCCCGTCGCGTAGGTTACGCGGCGGGCCATTCCCGTTCAACAGGTCGCCAGTTTATTTGGCGAGCGGCGCTGCTTCCGCCGCATTTTCGGGCAGGCCGCCGAGCTGGTCGACCAGCTTGATATAGGCGTCGAGATAGGCGAGCACGATCACCTGGCCGATCGCGGTATCCTGATAGCCGCCGGCGCCGGCCGCGGCAAAGGCGCCGCCGCCAAACGCGCCAGCGCCGCCGCCCCAGCTCACGTCGGACTTGCGGGCATGGCCTTCGGTCAGCGCCTCTTCCTCAGTGGTGCGCGCATTGACCACCGACAGGGTGACATTGGCTTCCTTCTTGTTGACGTTGATGCCGCCGGCAACCGCGCCGGCTGCGCCGAGAAAGCCGCCCGCGTGGCCCAGGAGCCCGCCGAGCGCGGCACCCGCGCCGCCGCCGCCCGAATGCTGGTTGGCAGTGACGATATCGGGCTGGAGGAAATAATCGGCCGCCTTCACCTGGCCCTTGCCGAGGTTCGAATTGTCCTGAAGCTCGCCGGAATCGGCCATCGCCCGTTCCATGTTGCGGCTCTGCATCGCGCGGCCGCGATTGACGAGGCCGAAACAGCCGGACTTCTGGACGAAGATCTTGATGATCGCCTCGGGGCTGCCGAGATTATATTCGCGCCACCATTGATTGTCCGGCTCGACGATCGCGACGGTGCCGATGCGGTGGCGGCAGTGCGGGATGTTGAGCTCGCCATTCTTCTGGATCTGATAGGCCGAGGAGCCCTTGTCTTCCTTGGCGAGGGCAGGGGTGGCGGCAACGAGCGCGCAGAGCGCTGCGGCGGACAAAAACGTCTTCACGAGAAAAATCTCCTCCCATTGGCTCCGCAAAGGCGAAGCTGCGGCCATCTCCATCTCGGCTTCTGCCGATGATGGTGATCAGCCATACGCTGCCTGGCTACGACCCCCGCCAGCACCGTGATATACGTATTTACCAGAGCGACGGACGCAAGGGTAGGCGATTTCCGCCATTTCCCGCGGGAATGTGCCAGCATTCTGCGCGGAAAATGCGACCGAAGCGCATAGCCTGCCCCTCTTCTCGCCCCCTCTTCGCATAGCGGCTCCCGCCTGCTAACGCGCGGCGATCATGTCGACCGATCTTTCCAGAATCCGCAACTTCTCCATCATCGCGCATATCGACCATGGCAAGTCGACGCTGGCCGACCGCCTGATCCAGGCGACCGGCGGGCTCAGCGACCGCGAAATGTCCGAGCAGGTGCTCGACAATATGGATATCGAGCGCGAGCGCGGCATCACCATCAAGGCGCAGACCGTGCGGCTGCGCTACAAGGCGAAGGACGGGCTCGATTACGAGCTCAACCTGATGGACACGCCGGGGCATGTCGACTTCGCTTATGAGGTGAGCCGAAGCCTCGCCGCGTGCGAGGGCGCGCTGCTGGTGGTCGATGCCGCGCAGGGCGTCGAGGCGCAGACGCTCGCCAATGTCTATCAGTCGATCGAGCATGACCACGAGATCGTGCCGGTCATCAACAAGATCGATCTGCCCGCCGCCGATCCCGACAAGGTCAAGGCCGAAATCGAGGAGATCATCGGCCTCGATGCCTCGAACGCGGTGCTGACCTCGGCCAAGGCCGGGATCGGCATCCAGGAAGTGCTCGAAGCGGTCGTCACCCGAATCCCGCCGCCCAAGGGCGATATCGACGCGCCGCTGAAGGCGATGCTGATCGACAGCTGGTACGATCCCTATCTCGGCGTCGTCATTCTCGTGCGGGTGATGGCCGGCGTGCTGAAAAAAGGCCAGCAGATCAAGTTCATGCAGACCGGGACGCTCCACCTCGTGGACCGGGTCGGCTGTTTCCGCCCGAAGATCGAGCAGCTGAGCGAACTCGCGGTCGGTGAAATCGGCTTCATCACCGCGCAGATCAAGGAAGTGGCGCAGACCAGGGTCGGCGACACCATCACTGACGCGAAGCGGCCCGCCGCCGAGCCGCTGCCGGGCTTCAAGGAAGTCCAGCCGGTCGTGTTCTGCGGGCTGTTCCCGGTCGATGCCAACGACTTCGAGAAATTGCGCGAGAGCATCTCCAAGCTGCGCCTCAACGACGCCAGCTTCAGCTTCGAAATGGAGACCAGCGCCGCGCTTGGCTTCGGCTTCCGCTGCGGCTTTCTCGGCCTGCTCCATCTCGAGATCATCCAGGAGCGGCTGACCCGCGAATACGACCTCGACCTGATCACCACCGCGCCGTCGGTCGTCTATCAGATCGAGCTGATGCATGGGGCTGGGCATATCGAGCTGCACAACCCGGCCGACATGCCCGATCCAAGCCGGATCGCGAGCATCGCCGAGCCGTGGATCGAGGCTGTGATCTATTGCCCCGACGAATATCTCGGCTCGATCCTGAAGCTCTGCCAGGATCGGCGCGGCATCCAGAAGAACCTGACCTATGTCGGCGGGCGGGCGCAGGTGACCTATGAACTGCCGCTCAACGAAGTGGTGTTCGATTTCTACGACCGGCTGAAGAGCATCAGCCGGGGTTATGCGAGCTTCGACTATCACCAGATCGGCTATCGCGAGGGCGACCTCGTCAAGATGGGCATCCTGGTCAACAACGAGCCGGTCGACGCGCTGAGCATGATCGTCCACCGCGGCACCGCCGAGGCGCGCGGGCGCGGCATGTGCGAGCGGCTGAAGGACCTGATCCCGCGCCATCTGTTCAAGATCCCGATCCAGGCAGCGATCGGCGGCAAGGTCATCGCCCGCGAGACGATCGCTGCGATGCGCAAGGACGTGACCGCGAAATGCTATGGCGGCGACGCGAGCCGCAAGCGCAAGCTCCTCGACAAGCAGAAAGAGGGCAAGAAGCGGATGCGGGAATATGGCTCGGTGAGCATTCCGCAGGAGGCGTTCATTGCGGCGCTGCGTATGGGGGATGACGCCTGAGGCTGAGGCGCCGATCGCGCCCGATCGCCTGCCCTCACCGTGCCACCATCGGCGCCGGCCAGCGGGCGAGGGCGCGGCGGATGGCAAGTAATGGGGGCGAGCCGGCCGAATTCCGGTGGCACTGCACTGAACTTCACTATGAATGGGCGAGCGGAACCTCTCTCAAAAGTAATTGGCCGCCTCGCCTGCGGCGTGACACTACGGGGCTACCGTAGGCGATCCGCCAAGCGCACCATCAAATCCATCCGCTCGTGAAAAATCGCGACGATAAGGGCCGGCGCGCCGTTCCGGGGCAGGCAGAAGATATAGTGATGCTCGCAACGGCTCATCCGTAAGCCCGGATAGAGTCCTGCCATATCCCGGGATACGCTGCAGCCGGATGCGATGCGTTCAATACAGATTTTCAGGCTGGCGACATATGCACGCGCCTGTGCATCGCCCCATTGCTTACGTGTATAGCGGACAATGTCCCGCAGATCGGCTTCCGCTGCCGATGACAGCGCGTAGCTCGGAATCACATGCGGCTTTCCCGGCTCAACTCCTCGTCAACCACCGCGTCGATACTAAGCGTGGAAACCCCACCGGCTGTCGCGTCGGAAATGCGCTTCTCCAGCAACGCTTTCAGCTCCTGCCATGCCTGGTCGTCGCCGGTCTGGGCGGGAAAAAGGCGCTCGATCGCATATTGTTTGATCGACTTGCCCTGCAAAGCGGCCAGCGCCTTCAGGCTCTGATGCTGCTGATCTGTAATATCGATGGTCAGACGGCTCATGGGGGCCCCGCAAAACGCTGTAGGTTCGCACATTAGCACAAATGTGGGTCCACGGCGACAATGATCTCGGCGCCTATATGGTGACGGCAAGGCTCCTCGCATCGTCCTTCCAGACATTGACCGGGCCGACCCTCGCACCGCGCAAGCGCGGGCCTGTTCCGAAAGATCGACAAGGGTCGTTGCACGCCTCACCGAACCGCCCCCACCGAAACCACGCGATTCAATCGCGGCCGGGATTGTGGAAGGCCGCGGTGCGGACTGGCACTGCGCTGGTTCCGCCCCGCTCTTTGACATGACCGCCCTATAACGAACGACGCTTCGCCGCTGCACCGGCGATACGTCCCGCTGTTATCCCGCTGTTTCCCGCTGTTATTCAATAACAGCGGGATTCCATGTAAGCTATTGATAATACAAGGAAAATTCTCGCGATAAATCCAACATAACAGCGGAGAAAAAGTTTTTTCCGAAGAACAGCAAAAAACAGCGGGAATCCGCGGTCCCAACTGCACTTGCGGTGATGCGCCCGACACCCGCTTCGCGACCCGCGTCGACAGCCCGACTCATGAGAGAAAAGGTCGTTTTCGCAGGTGGTTGCAGAAGCTCACCCGCTCACGACCGGGGTTGCATTGGGTGACAGCCGCACGTTCCATACCCCTTTGCCAATAAGCGATGAGCCAATGCCCGCTGCGGCCGTTGCGATACCGGGAGGCACCGGATATGCGGGAAACAACACCCGATGGCTGACGATCGGCTTTCGGCCAGCACACCTCCTTGATAGAAGATCATATGTATCGCACCTGGCTTGCGCCCAGCGGTGACCTGGCCGCTGATCTTCGTCAGATTGTTGCCGCCGAGGGCGATCCGACGTCGGAAATCCTCGCGATGAAGGCGCTGGCAAATCGCAATCACGATTTTGCGAGCATGACCCGGCTCGACCGCGCCATCGGCAAGACGCTCGACCGGGGCGGCGATATCCCGGCCTCCTTCCAGCGCGAAAGGCTTGCCGTCCTCAGCACGTCGACGTCGGGCCACCTCGCCCCCTCGATCCGCGTCGCCTGTCTCGGCCGGCAGATCGTCTGCGCGCTGTACGAACCCGATTTCGGCCAGATCCAGCAGGAACTGCTCGATCCGGGATCGGGGCTGCACGCCTTCGCGCCGATGACGGTGCTGTTCGCGGACGACCCCTATTCGCTGTTCGGCACGACCGGCCTTGCCGGGATCGACGATGCCGCCGGCGCAGAGGCTGCCGTTGAGGACCTGGTCTCGTCGCTGCGCAAGCGGTGGCGGACAGTCCGCACCTCGTTCAACGCGCACATCATCCAGCAGCTGCCCTTCAATCCCTTCGTCCGACTGCTCGGCGAGAATGAAAGCCGCTTGCCCGGGTCGCCGGCATCGCTGATCGCTGCCTTCCAGGCGCGGCTGCGTGCCGCCTGCGACGAGGATGGGGTCGATGTGATCGATCTCGCCCACTGGTCGGCGCGCGACGGGCTGGCGCTATGGCATTCGACCGCGCTGTGGCATCGCAGCAAGCAGGAAGTGCACCCGCGGTGCGCCCCGCTCTACGGCGATCTCGTCGCCCGCCTTCTCGCCGCGCGGCGCGGCAAATCGGCCAAGTGCCTGGTGCTCGATCTCGACAACACCCTGTGGGGCGGCGTCATCGGCGATGACGGTCTCGAGGGTATCGCCATCGGCCAGGGGTCGGCGGTGGGCGAAGGCCATCTCGCCTTGCAGCATTATGCAAAGATGCTCGCCCGGCGCGGGATCATCCTGGCGGTCTGCTCCAAGAACGACCACGCAACCGCGATGCTGCCCTTCGAGCAGCATCCCGACATGGCGCTTCGCGCGGCCGACATCGCCAGTTTCGTCGCCAACTGGACCGACAAGGCGGCCAATCTCAGGCGAATCGCGAGCGAGCTCAATATCGGCCTCGATTCGCTCGTCTTTGCTGACGACAATCCGTTCGAGCGCGAGCTGATCCGGCAGGAGCTGCCCGACGTGCACGTCGCCGAACTGAGCGATGAACCCTCCGACTATGCCCAGATACTGGCCGACAGCGGCTGGTTCGAAAGCGTGTTGCTGACGCGCGAGGATCTCGCCAAGACCGAGCAATATCGCACCAATGCCGAGCGCCGCGCCCTGCTCGACGAGACGACCGACCTGGAAAGCTATGTCGGCGCGCTCGCGATGGAGCTCGACAGCGCACCCTTCACGCTGCTCGAAATGCCGCGGATCGTGCAGCTGATCAACAAGACCAACCAGTTCAACCTGACCACCCGGCGCCATGGCGAAGCAGCCGTGCGCAAGATGCTCGACGATCCCGACATGGTCACGCGACGCTTCCGCCTGACTGATCGGTTCGGCGACAACGGCCTGATCGCCACCGTGATCGGCGCGCTGCAGGGCGACGACAAACAGACCATGGTCCTGGACACCTGGCTGATGAGCTGTCGCGTCCTCGGCCGGCGGGTCGAACATGCGATCCTGAACGTGATGGTCGACGCTGCACGCGAGGTCGGCGCGCGGCGCATCATCGGCGAATATCTTCCGACCGAGCGCAACGGGCTGGTCAAATCTCTCTATTCCGACCTGGGTTTCTCGCTTATCGACCAAAGCGACGACAGGTCGCGCTGGTTGCTCGACTGCAGCGTCTATCAGCCGCATCCGACGAGCATCAGGATATTGGGGTAGAATGTGACTGACAGCGAAATACTGGAGCGCCTGACCGATATCTTCCACGACATCCTCGATGACGACTCGATCGTGCTCCAGCCCGAGACGACCGCCGCCGACATCAAGGATTGGGATTCGGCGAACCACATCAACATCGTCGTCGCCGTCGAAGGCCGCTTCGGGATCAAGATCCGCAATGCCGAGGTCGAGCGCCTGAAGGATGTCGGGGACTTCGTCGCGCTGATCCGTTCCAAACTGGATCGCTGAGCCGTGTCGGGCGGGGGCGACAGGCCGGCACGCGCCGGGCCGGGGCGGCGCGGTATCAGCGCGCTCGCCTTCACGCTCGTCCTGCTGGCGACGGCGCTGGTCCTGCGCGCGCTGCCCTATCCGCGCTCGCTCGATATCGCCCAGTTTCGCAAGATCCACGCGACGTCGGCCAGGATCGCCGTGCTCGGCCCGTCGACGATCGACAATTTTTCGATCTGTGACCGGGACCGGCGCACCATCCCGCAGATGATGGCCGACGATAGCGGCGCCGGCGTGGCCGATATTTCGAGCGGCGGCCAGCAGGTCAGGGACGCGGTCAACCTCGCCGCGCTCGCCGCGCGGCGGCCCTCGATCACCGATGTCGTGCTCGCGATCTCGCCGGCATCGATCGACGAGCCGACCACGCCGCCCTATCGCAAGGCAGTCCTGTATCGCATGCTCGCGCCGTCGTTCAACGGCGCCGCCTTCGCGACCGTGCAGGATTTGTGGCAGGGCCTGAGCGACCAGCCTCTGCGCGGGCAACGCGCCTTCACCGTCGCGGGCCGTCGGCACGGCGATTACGCCGCGGTGTCCGCCGTGAAGTTCGCAAGGGAATACCGGCTGCAAGGCTGCCCCGAGCCGGCCACCCATGATGTGCTTTTCACGCATGATTATTATTGGTGGATGTATGTCGCCGAAGGGTCGAACAGCGCGCTGCCGCGCCTGCTCGCCCGGCTCGACGGCGATGTCAGGCGGCAGGGCAAGCGGCTGCATGTCGTGCTGCTGCCGGCCAATATGGAACTGATCGGCCGGCTCGACCCGCGCTGGCCCCGCATCGTGATGGATCGCAACCGGCGCTTCGCCGCGACCCTGCGGCACCTCGGCATCGACCTTCTCGACCTGTCCGATCAGCTTCCGGATGCCCAGTTCATGCAGCGCTGGTGCGCCTGCACCCACCTCGCCGAGACGGGCCGGCGCCATGTCGCGCTCGCCATCGATGCGCATCTGGCGGGCCATCACTGATGGTCTTCAGTTCCTACGTCTTCATCTGCATCTTCCTGCCCGCGACTTTGTTCGGTTATTGGGTCTTCACCCATGTCAGCCATCAGGCCTCGAAATGGTGGCTGTGCCTGGCGTCGCTGGTTTTCTACGGCTGGTGGGATATTCGCTGGCTGCCCGTCATCCTCGTCTCGATCCTGTTCAATTTCATGATCGGCCGCGCGATCATCGCGCGGACCCAGCAGGAAAAGACCAGCGGCGCGCTGCTTGCGTTCGGCGTCGCCGTCAATCTGGCGGCGCTCGCTTATTACAAATACATGTTCTGGCTTCTCGGCCTGGTCGGCCTGGGGGCCACGATGCCGGTCGCGATCGGACTGCCGCTCGGCATCTCCTTCTTCACCTTCACGCAGATCGCCTTCCTGGTCGACGCGAGCGAGGAATTTCACGGCCGCTATTCCCCGACCAACTATGTCCTGTTCGTCACCTTCTTCCCGCATCTGATCGCCGGGCCGATCGTCCATCACCGCGATTTGATGCCGCAATTCGAGGAGAGCCGGAATTTCCGGCTTCACGCGCGCGAAATCGCGATCGGGCTTGCCATCTTCGCGATCGGCCTCGCGAAGAAAACGGTCATTGCCGACAATGTCGCCACTGTCTCGGCGCGCATGCTCGATCATCCCGGCGGCACCGGCGCGGTGTGGCTTGGCGTGCTTGCCTATTCGATGCAGCTCTATTTCGACTTTTCGGGCTATTCGGACATGGCGGTCGGCCTCGGCCGGATGTTCGGCATCAAGTTCCCGGTGAACTTCAATTCGCCCTACAAGGCGACCAGCATCATCGATTTCTGGCAGCGCTGGCACATCACGCTGACCCGCTTCCTGACTGCCTATGTCTATAACCCGATCGCCCTCGCGCTCGTCCGCCGCCGTGCCCGCGCCGGCCTGTCGACTTCGAAACGCGCATCGCAGTCGCTGCGCGGCTTCCTCGTCCTGATCGCCCTGCCGACCTGGATCACGATTGTCCTGGCCGGCATCTGGCACGGGGCGGGCCTGCAATATGTCGCATACGGCGTGCTCCACGCGCTCTATCTCACGATCAACCACGCCTGGCGGACCTTCGGCCCGAAATCCGTTGACGACCCCGGCCCCGTCGCCCGCGCCGCGCGCGCGATCGGCTATGGCCTGCTTGTCTATATCGGCGTCCTGGTTGCCCAGGTCTTCTTCCATGCGGGGTCGCTGCACGAGGGTGCCGTGACGGTCGCGCAGATGGTCCGCCTGCACGGTGTCGACGGTCCTTATGCGCCGATCGCCGTGACTGACCTGCTGCTGGTCGCGGCCGCCGCGGCGATAGCCTGGCTCGCGCCGAACACATGGCAGCTCATGGCCCCGCACGATCCCGCGCTGGCAACCGAGGACCGGATTGCGCCGTCGCGGGTCCATGTCCAATTCACCCTTGGCTGGGCGGTGCTGTTGGGCGTGATCCTGTTCCTGGGCCTGTTCAACATTCAGGGCGAGCAGCCCTTCATCTACTTCCAGTTTTAGGGCGGGCGTAGCTGGGTATGAAAGGGGCGCCGCGATGAGCGATGCGATCGCAAGCCGACACTTCACCGAGGCCGACCAGCAGGCTTTCGCTGCGCTGTCCGGCGACCGGAATCCCCTCCACATGGATGCCGTCGCGGCGCGGCGCACCCAGATCGGCGCGATCGCGGTGCATGGCATGCACACCATCTCATGGGCGCTCGACCAGCTGGCGCAGCGGCCCGACGTGCGCGCCCGTGGCGTCGGCAGCCTGCAGGTCCGCTTCCTGTCGGCAATCCGGCTGGGCGACAGGGTCGAACTGCATCCGGGACGGTCGACTGACCAGGCGCAGACCTTTCAGGTCCGCGTCGACCAGGCCAATGTCGCGATGATCAAGCTGACGCCCGGTGCGAGCAACGGCGAGGCTGGCGTGCCGGACGAGAGCGGCACCATCGAGTCACTGACATTGTTCGAACGCGACCCCGAGACGCTCGAGGGCAGGCGGGGGAGGGTGCCGCCGGTGGCGCGCCTCGAGTCCTTCGCAAGGGCGTTTCCCAACGCCGCCGCCTGGCTAGGCGCCGACCGGCTGCGCGGCTTCGCCGCACTTTCGGCGCTGGTCGGGATGGAATGTCCGGGGCTGCACTCGATCTTCTGGTCGCTCGATATAGCCCTGGATGAGGACCGCGCCGAGCCTGGCATCGCTTATGAAGCGACCGGCTATGACGAGCGCTTCCGGATGGTCCGCATGGCGGTCCGCGGCAGCGGGCTCACCGGGCAGGTCGAAGCCGTGTCGCGCATGCCGCCGATCGAACAGTCGAGCATTGCCGACCTTCGCAAGATCGTCGCCGATGGTGCCTTTGCCGGGCAGCGCGCGCTGGTGATCGGCGGATCGCGCGGGCTCGGCGAGCTGACGGCGAAGATGCTCGCAGCAGGGGGCGCCGAAATATGCCTGACCTATTTCATGGGCGATGGCGACGCTGAGCGCGTGGTCGGCGCCATCGAAGCCGCTGGCGGCAGCGGCGCTGCGCTGCGCTATGATGCCGGCCTGCCGGCGGCGGCGCAGCTGGATGCGCTGCCGTTCGAGCCGACTCACCTCTATTATTTCGCGACCCGCCAGATCGCCGGCCGACGCCAGGCGATGTTCGAACCCGCACGGTTCGAAAGCTTCACTGACGTCTATGTTCGCGGCTTTCACGACATTTGCGAGGCGCTGCTTGCCCGCGGTGCCGGGCCGCTGGTCGCTTTTTATCCGTCCTCGGTCTTCGTCGAGACCAAGGAGGGCGATTTCGTCGAATATGCGATGGCCAAGGCGGCGGGCGAGATACTGGCGGCGTGCATGGCGAACACGCTGGCGCGGCTTTCAGTGATCGTCGAACGGTTGCCGCGGCTGCCCACTGACCAGACGGGGAGCATTCGCGCGCTTGAGATGGCGTCACCTAACGCGGTGATGCTGCCGATCCTGATTGCGGCCCAGGCACGCTTCCTCGCCGCGGCGGCGAAATAAGCGCTGCGCACCCCAGGGAACAGGCTCTCGAATTCGCCGGCAGCACCTCATCGCGCTTGGGCACAGTCGCATCACCTTCATCCTTGGCGACCCGCGACATCACGCTACCGGGCGGAGATTGGAGGGCTCTCTGCTTGCGCTGGCGGAAGCCGGAATTGCACGAGATGAAACATTGATTGCGCAAGGGCTGTTCACCTACCGATCGCGACACGACGCGGCCGAGCGCATCAAGTCGGTTGCGGTTGGAATCGAGCGCGACGGGCTAGGCTGTTATGGAAGTCATGACAGGTCGAGCCTCGCCGGCGAGCGAGCTCCGCGGAAGGAACTGTGCATGAACGCTCCATTGCAAATTACCCCCCATCTCTATTTCCGGGGAAACGCCGAAAGCGCCCTCCAATTCTATGCCGAGTGCGGCCTCGGGAAGATCATCGAGCTGCGCCGCTATGCAGGCACCCCTCTGGCTGACCGCGAGGGCGGCGCGTGGCGTAACAAGGTGCTTCATGCGGTTTTCGAAGGACCGGGGCTTCGTCTGTACGCTGGCGACGGTGCGGATTCGGAGCCGATGAAAGGGTGTGCCATCCTGATCGAACTTGACGACGTGGCGGCCGCGAAGAGCCTCTTCGCCAGGCTATCCTCCGGCGGGCATGTCACCCTTGGCTTTGCGAAGCAGCATTGGGGCGACCATTACGGGAACTTCACCGACAAATTCGGTGTGCAATGGGCGGTGAATGCCGCAGTGGCCGACCCGTCTCGGGTCGGATGAAAATCCCGCCGGCCTTTGCCTGAAGGCAAGTGCTTGAGCGCCGCCGCGCCTCGGCAGCACTGTTGTAATGCTGCAACACACTTTTTTCAAAAGGCATCGATTCAAGCGTTTATGAATAATTTCGTGGTGCAGTGCAGCGAAATTCCTCTAGGGGCGCCCTCCGCCGCCAATCGAAGCGGCAATATTCCAGGAAGAACAATATGAATACCAAGCTCCTTTTCGCCTCGGTCGCAGCTCTTGTGATCGCCACGCCCGCGATGGCCCAGGACGCGTCGTCAAGCTTCAAGGGCGGCGCCCGCGTCGAAGCGCGTCTCGGCGTCGATGATGTCGTGCTGAGCGTCAATGGCGACAGCGATTCCAAGGTCGGTCTCGCCTATGGTGGCGAAGCCGGGTATGATTTCGTCACCAAGTCGGGCTTCGTGATCGGCGCCTATGCCGGTATCGAGGGCGCGACGACCAAGGATTGCACCGCAGTCTACGGCAATGACGAAGCCTGCATCAAGGCAGGGCGCAACATCACCGCCGGCATCCGCGCGGGTGGCATCGTCGGCAAGGGCCTGCTCTACGCCAAGGGCGGCTACACCAACGGCCGGATCACCGCGACCTATCGCAGCAACACGACGCCCGCGAACAACTTCTCGGACGGCGCCAACGCTGACGGTTTCCATGTTGGCGCGGGCTACGAGGTCGACATCTCGTCGAACACCTATGCCAAGATCGAATATGTCTACACCAACTACAGCCTCGGCAACGACCTTGGCCTCAATATCGATGCGCAGCGTCATCAGGGCGTGGTCGGTTTCGGCTTCCGCTTCTGATCGTCTCGATCACGACAAGCGAGGGGGCGGCAGCGATGCCGCCCCTTTTTTTGCGCGAATCTATTTCGGTGGCCGAAATAGGACGCTCCGTCACGATCCCCCGAACAACCCCTTGAAGCGCCGCGGCTGGCACCTGAGATACTGGCGCGGTGCATGCACCTGCGCCCCGAGCGCCGCCGCCGCGTGCCACGGCCAGCGCGGGTCATAGAGGATGCCGCGGGCCAGCGCGATCAGGTCGGCATCACCGTTGCCGATGATCGCTTCGGCATGTTCAGGCTCGGTGATCAGCCCCACCGCGACCACGGGTATCGCCACCGCCTGCTTGACCGCACGGGCGAGCGGCACCTGATAGCCCGGCATCACCGGAATCTGCTGGGCTGGGTGAAGCCCCCCACTCGAAACATGGATCGCCGCGCATCCGCGCGCTTCGAGCGCCCGGGCAAAGGCAATCGTCTGCTCCGCGTCCCAGCCGCCCTCGACCCAGTCGGTCCCCGACACCCGCATCGTCACCGGACGGTCGGCGGGGAAGGCGGCCCGCACCGCGTCGAAGATCTCGAGCGGAAACCGCATCCGGTTCTCGAGCGGCCCGCCATAGCCATCGTCGCGCTGGTTCGAGAGCGGCGACAGGAACTGGTGCAGCAGATAGCCATGCGCGCCGTGGAGCTGGACCGCATCGATGCCGAGCCGCGCGGCACGCTTCGCCGCCTGCACGAAACCGTCTCGCACCCGGTCGAGCCCGGCGCGGTCGAGCGCCGCCGGCGCATTCTCGCCGTCGGCGAACGCAATGGGGGAGGGCGCTTCGGTCTGCCAGCCGTTCGGCGCATTCGGCGCGATCTGTTTGCCGCCCTTCCAGGGTATCTCGGTGGAGGCCTTGCGTCCCGCATGGGCCAGCTGGATCGCGATCGGGATCGGCGACCAGCGCCTGATGCTCTCGATCGTGCGGCTGATCGCTGCCTCGTTCTCGTCGCTCCACAGCCCCACATCGGCCCAGCTGATTCGTCCTTCGGGCAGCACAGCCGTCGCCTCGATGGTCAGCAGCGCTGCGCCTGACAGAGCGAGCTGGCCGAGATGAATCAAATGCCAGTCGGTCATGCAGCCATCCACCGCCGAATATTGGCACATGGGCGCGATCACGATCCGGTTGGCGAGAGGGAGTCCTCCGACGTCGATCGGCTGGAAAAGATAGGGCTGGCTCATGAGGATCTCCGCTGCTGACGTGCCGGGAACGCCCATGGCTGCATTTCGGGCCTGCGCAAGCGTCGATTGCGCGGTGATCCGATCCATAAAGTGGTGAGGCGGTGCTCGCGCCCTGCGCCCTCGCATGTTTATTCAGCCAGGCCGTCGCCTTATCGTGCGCTTGCGGTTGCGGCCGATACCGCGCTCTGGCTTCGTCGCTGAAGACATTCGGGAGTTCATCAGGACCGGGCCGCCTCGATTCAATCTTGCGGAAAATCATGGGAGGGCGCTTGCGGACGGGATGCCACTGCGGTCATTCCTCCGCTCTTTGACATGACCGAACACTATAGCTGACGGTGGCTTGCCGCCGATGTTTCAAGCGACGCCGCTGTTCCCCGCTGTTCCCCGCTGTTCCCCGCTGTTATCGGCCCCGCCTTCCCGCTGTTCCGCCGCTGTTATGCGATAACAGCGGAATCGCGCATAAGCCATTGATAATAAGTCAGGAAATTGCGTACAAAATCCAACAAAACAGCGGGAGAAAAAACGTTTGTCGAAAACAGCGGGGAACAGCGGAAAATCCGCGCGGCCACGCTGAATGTGGCGCCCACGCTCAGGCGGCGCGGGCCAGCAGCCACTGCTCCGCAAGCGCATGTGCCTTGGGGTCGTCGACATCGATCCAGCCGAGGCCAGTGCAATCCACCACCTGCGCCAGCCCGCGTTCCGCCAGCGCCCCCACGCCCGCACTCAGCGACGGCGCCGCCAGGCGCTTCAGCGCATGGAACAGGGCGGGCCCGATCGCGAACACGCCGGTGTCGAAACAGTCGAAAATCGGGATGCCCTTGCCGATCGCCACGATAGCGCCGTCCTGCGTCTCGACCCGCGTCACATCCTCCATATCGACTGCCTCCTGCTCAAGCAGCCGATCGATCCCGAGGGTCAGCCCGCCCTGCGCGCCGGCATCGGCGACCCGGCGATACAGGGCCGGTTCGACCATGTGATCGCACATCGCCAGCAAGGCCTCGCCGCCATCGGCCGCCGCCTCGGCCGCCAGCACCGACACGCCATTCGGCTTGCGATAGTCGGCGGACATCACCGTCTCGATCGTCACCGGCCAGTCGCGTGCAGCCAGGGCAACACTGATGGCTGCCGCCTCATAGCCGAGCACGACGATCACCCGTGCCATGCCAGCCGCGGCGAAGCCCGTGATCGCGTGCTCGATCAGGCTGCGCCCGCCGACGGTGCACAAGGGCTTTGACGATGCCAGCGCCCGCAGCCGGCTGCCTTCGCCCGCCGCGAGCAGGATCGCTGTGTCGATCGTCACGCCGCGATGAATTCCTCGACTGCCGTCTGGGCGAGATCGTCGGTCATCTGAGTGCGCGGATGCTTGCAGAAATAGGCGGACGCCCCGTCAATCGGCCCGGCAAGCCCGCGGTCGAGCGCAAGCTTGGCGCAGCGGATCATGTCGATCGCGACGCCGGCCGAATTCGGGCTGTCCTCGACCGAGAGGCGAAGCTCGAGGTTCATCGGCACGCCACCGAACAACTGCCCCTCCATCCGCAGGAAGCACACCTTGTTGTCATTCTGCCACGCGACATAGTCGGAGGGACCGACATGGATGTTCTCATCCTCGAGCCGCTCGGCCGCGACAGCCTGGACGGCTTCGGTCTTCGAGACCTTCTTCGAGGCGAGCCGCTTGCGGTTCGACATGTTGAGGAAGTCGGTATTGCCGCCGGTGTTGAGCTGATAGGTGCGGTCGAGCTTCACGCCGCGCTTGGCGAACAGGTCGGTCAGCACGCGGTGGACGATCGTCGCGCCGAGCTGCGCCTTGATGTCGTCGCCGATGATCGGCACGCCGGCCGCCTCGAATTTCGCCGCCCAGACCGGGTTGCTGGCGATGAAGACGGGGATGTTGTTGACGAAGGCGACGCCGGCCTCGAGCGCGCATTCGGCGTAGAACTCACTGGCTTCCTGCGATCCGACCGGAAGATAGTTCATCAGCACGTCGGTGCGCGACGCCTTCAGTTCGGCAACGATCTCCTCGCGGGTCGGCTCGGGCAGGTCGGCGACCAGGAAGGTCCGCTCATCGGCGTAATCGATCATATGTTCGGCGACGCCGTCGAGCACCCGGCCCATCTTCACCTTGGTGCCGGTCGGCTTGACCACCGGCGCGAAGATCGCCGTGCAATTGGGCTTGGCGAAGATCGCCTCGGATACGTCACGGCCGACCTTGCGCTTGTCGACATCCCAGGCGGCAACCACCTCGATGTCGCCCGGGCGATAGCCGCCGAGCTCCCAGTGCATCAGGCCGACCATGTCGTTCGCCCCGTCGCGATAATGTTCGAGGCCCTGCACCAGCGAACTCGCGCAGTTGCCGATTCCTACCAGGGCGATCTTGATGCTCTTCATGGGTGGTTGATATCCTTCGATGGAATTGAAAAACTGGAATCTGGTGCAACAGTGCCCGCGAAGGCGCGGAGCAGGTTTGCCTCGACATGACGATGCCAGGCAACGCCTGCGCAGGTGACGATGGAAAGAGGGACGAGCTCGAACCACCAGAACCAGCGTGGATCGCCAACCAGGCAGGCGAGGAAGATCGCCCAGACCCTTGTGTTGGCGGTCAGCAGGATCATCAGCCGCATCGGCCCGGCCGCGCGCTCGCCATAAGCGGCCGCCACGGCGGGCGCAATCGCCCGATCCTCGAACAGGGCGTCGAACCCGATCGAGAAACGGTCGATGCTGGTCGTCAGCCATTCATAGCCGCGCACCACGGCGCTGCCCGCAGGCTGGGCCGCGGGCGCGCGGGGCAGGCCGCGGATGCGGCGATGGAAGCGCGCGCGCTCGCCCTCGTAAAGGCTCGACTGGACGATATGCGCAGCGCCGGCGCCGAGCGCCCAGGCCCAGCCCTCGCCGGTACCGATCATGCCGGCGATGACGACATAGATCAGGATGAACACGCCATGGTCGCACACCCCGTCGAGCACGCGCCCGATCGCGCTTGCCGTGCCGGTCGCGCGCGCGACCATGCCGTCGAGTCCGTCAGCGATCAGCCAGCCGATCGACAGCACGAGGCCGACCAGCGCGAATCGCCAATCGTCCCAGCGCGCATAGGCGATTGCGGCCATCAGGCCGAGCACGAAGCCGGCCACGGAGACCAGATTCGCCGAGATGCCGCGCGCGACTGCCCAGGGCAGCAGCGATCGCGCGGCAGAGTGGATTATCCAGAGGTTGGTAGGATCCTCTATCCGGCGATCCCGCGACCCGTCCGGCGGAGCCTTTGTCATGGCCACGTCATATATTCTTCACGGGGCCGAAGTCCAAACAATGTTAAGAACCGGGTGAAAATTCCGACACCCCGGCTGGCTTTCGCCCGGGCCGCTTCACCTGTCGACCGCCCGCCGGCCCTGCACCACGCGATTTCGGGGCGCTGCGGGCCGCGGCCCGGCGGGGATGGCGTGATCCTCGCTCATCACCGGGAGAAACCGCCGGTGGATCATCCCCGGTACGAGCGACGCGGGAATCGCCTGGCTGAACAGATATCCCTGGCCGAGATCGCAGCCCTTGCGCCGCAGATAGGCTGCCTGCGCCCGGCTCTCGATCCCCTCGGCGACCGTCATGATGCCGAGATTCTGGGCGAGGTTGAGCACTGCCCCGACAATCGCTGCATCTTCCTCCTCGTCAGTATCGGTCAGCTTGCTGACGAAGGAGCGGTCGATCTTCAGCACATCGACGGGAAACTGCTTCAGGTGCGAGAGCGAGGCATAGCCGGTCCCGAAATCGTCGAGCGCGATCGTCGTGCCGGCATAGCTCAGCGCGTTCAGCGTCCGCTCGACGCTTTCGGCGAGCTGGCCGAAAAAGACCGACTCGGTAATCTCCAGTTCGATCAGCGACGGCGGTATCTCGAAGCGTTCGAGTCGTTCGAGCAGGCGCGATGCGAACCGTCCGCGCAGGAAATCGGCGGGAGAGCCGTTGATCGCGATCTTGCCGAAGCCGATTCCGGCCTGCAGCCAGCCGCGCATGTCCGCAAAGACCAGGTCCATCATCCGGTCGGTCAACTGCGTGGCGAGCTCGTTGTCCTCGAACGCAGCGCTGATGGCATCGGGTGCCTGGGGCCCTTTTTCCGGATGGTGCCAGCGGAGCAGCGCCTCGAATCCGATGACCTCGCCGGTCACCAGCCGTACCTTGGGCTGGTAGAAGGGGAAGATTCGGTCCTCCTTGAGCGCACCGCGCGCCTCGGACAGCATCCCGGTCCTGCGTTCCATTCCCTGCCTCAGCGCCGGCACGAAGCCGCGGATCGCACCGCCGCCCTGGGCCTTGGCGGCGTAGAGCGCGAGGTCGGCGCTCTTGAGCAGTTCCTCGGCGTCGCCGCCATCGGCCGGCCACATCGCCGCGCCGGCGCTGACGCTGGCATTCACCAGCCGGCCCTCGAACAGCATCGGCCGGTCAAGGCCGTGCAGCACTGCCCGAACCGTCTCGGCGTGCGCTTCTTCAGCCCGCAGGCCCGGCAGGATGATCGCGAACTCGTCGCCGCCGAGGCGGGCCACGGTGCCGTTCGCCGGAACCGCCCGGGCCAGCCGCGCTCCGATCTCCTTCAGCAACGCATCGCCGGCGGCATGGCCCATCGCGTCGTTGACTGATTTGAAATGGTCGACATCGAGGACGACCAGCCCGACATGCCCGCCGGTGCGGTCGGCTTCGTTGAGCGAGGTATCGAGGCGCTCGGCGAACAGGGTGCGGTTGGGCAATGTGGTCAGCGAATCGGCATAGGCAAGCGACCGCACTTGCGAATGGGTGATCATCCGATCGACCAGATAGTCATATTGGTTGCCGACGAGGCGCAGGATCAGGGCGAAGATCAGCAACAGGTTCAGCCCGGTGGCGACCTGCTCGGTCAGGCCGGAGAACAGCAGCCAGCAGATCACCGGCGCGGTGGCGAAGATGATGGTGGCGAAGGCAGCCCTGGGCAGGCTGGCGAGGCAGAAGGAGCAGGCGACCGCACCGAGCGCCATGAACAGCGGCACGCAGGGCTTGTCCCCCAGGCCGTTCTTGAGCAGCGCGACGCCCCAGATCCCCAGCGCGATCGCGACGACCGCGGCAACCAGCGTGGTGTTCGTCAGATAGGCGCTTGTCTTCGCCGGATCGGGCGTGCGGTTGCGGCGAACCAGCCAGACGATCACTCGAATCAGGATCAGGCCAAGAAAACAGACCGGCACGATGATCGAGAGAAAGGGCGGTGCAAGGCCATGGATCGAAAATGCGAGAATGCCCGTGTTGATGGTGAGTACCGCATAGAGGATCGGCACCTGGGTCCGAAGGATCTGGAATTGTTCGGCCTGAAGCTCGGCCTTGAGTTCGGGAGGAAGACGCCAATATTGATTGTGCAATGATCGTCTCCCGGATCAGACGATTACGCGCGTGCCCCTTTAAGAAATGTTTATAGGGCCGGATCGGCTGGGCCGGCCCCCGCCGTCTTTGTGCCGCCTTGGGACTGATGTGCGGAACGTCCCTTTGCGTCGCCGTGCACGACTTTTCGTCAGGTCGCCTTGCGCAGCCGTGCGACCTGTTTCGGCGTCACGCTCGACGGTTTCGCCCCGAACCGCGTCGTGACGTAATTGGCCACCGCCGCGATCTCCGCATCGCTATAGGCATGGCCGAAGGCCGGCATGACGCTCTGCCCCTGCGCGGTTCGCCGCGAGGCGCCCGAGATGATCACCTGGGCGACATTGGTCGCGCTCGGATCATTGACCGCGCGCGATCCGTTGAGCGTGGCGAGGCCGTTCAGCGCACCGTTGCCGCTCCAGGCGTGGCACCCGATACAGGCGCCCTCGAAGATCTTCTTGCCAAGCGGCGCCGCCGAGTCGGCAGCGGCGAACCGGTGAGTCGCGGGGGCGGGGCCGGTCGCCGGCCGTGGCTGATCAGGCGTCGAGACCGGCGGGATGGTGCGGAGATAGGTCACCATTGCCGCGATGTCGGACGGGGTCAGATGGCTGAGGCTGAGATCGACGGCTTCGCCCATCGGCCCCGCTGCGGTGCCGCGCCCCGGCGCATGGCCCTGCGACAGATACTGCGCGAGCTCGGCATCGCTCCAGCCGCCGACGCCGGTCGCCTTGTCGCCGGTGATGTTGAACGCGCGCCATCCCGCCGCCACAGCGCCGGCATATTTGTGCCGGTTGTCGAGTGCCTGCAACAGGTTGCGCGGCGTGTGGCAATCTCCGCAATGCCCCATTGCCTCGGCGAGATAGGCGCCGCGGTTCCAGGCCGGGCTGCGGTCCGCATTGGGTTCGAAGCGCCGCTTCGGGTTGAACAACAGGCTCCAGACCGACATCAGTCGCCGCTGGTTGAACGGGAAGGAGAGGGCGGTCGGCGGCGGCTCCCGATGCGCCGCCGGCACGGTGCGCAGATAGGCGCGGATCGCGAGCGCGTCGGCATCGGTCAGGTAGGTGTAGGCGGCATAGGGCATCGCCGGATAGAGATGCTGTCCCTGGTCGTCGATGCCTTCGCGCAGCGCCCGCAGGAATTGCGCGTCGCTCCAGCCGCCGATCCCAGTATCGCGATCGGGGGTGATGTTGGGGGACCAGATCGTCCCGAACGGAAGCTTGAAGGCCAGGCCGCCCGCAAAGGGCGCGCCTCCCTTCGCGGTGTGACAAGCCTGGCAATCGGCTGCCTTCGTCAGATATTCCCCGCGTGCGACTGGGTCGGTCGAAGCGAAATCAGCCGGCACGCCAGTCGGCGAGGTGCCGCTATATTTCTCGAGCGCGACCCGGTGTCCGCCGGCAAAGTCCATCGCGCCGGGGCCGAAGGCGATCCAGGAGAAGACGAGCAGACCAAGTACAAGGATCATGGCGATCACCGCCAGGACGATACGGCCGCGGCTCATGCCTCTTTCCTCCCCGCCAGCACGTCGCGGTCGATCGGCAGGCGGCGCAGGCGCTTGCCGGTGGCGGCGAAGATCGCATTGGCGAGCGGGGCGAAGGCAGCGGTCGTGCCGGCCTCGCCGATCCCGCCCGGCATCTCTCCGCTGCGGATGACATGGACTTCGATCGGCGGCGTCTCGTTCAGGCGGAGCATCCGGTAGTCGTGGAAATTGCTCTGCTGTACCCGGCCCTTGTCGATCGTGATCTCGCCGAACAGGGCAGCGGTCAGCCCGAAGACCAGCCCGCCCTGGAGCTGGGCGACGATCGTGTTCGGATTGACCGCGATTCCGGTGTCGACCACGCAGACCATCCGGCGCAGCGTAACATTGCCGTCACCGTCGACCGCAACCTCGGCGACCGTCGCGATCCAGCTCGTAAAGGCGGGTTGCACCGCGACCCCGCGCCCGCATCCCGGGGGCAAGGGCGTGCCCCAGCCCGACTTGTCCGCGGCGAGCCTGAGCGCCGCCTGCAGACGGGGGGCCTTGCCGAGCATGTTCAGCCTGAACTGGACCGGGTCGGCGCCTGCCTTGTGGGCGAGCTCGTCGATGAAGCTTTCGATGACGAAGACATTATGCGCCGGGCCGACACCGCGCCAGAAGCCGGTCGGCACGCCCGGCGGCTCCTCCCGCACGAAATCGACCCGGAAATTGGGGATGTCGTACGGCATGTCCTGGGCGCAATCGACAGCGTCGAAATCCTGGCCGTTGACGAACGCCGGCGGCAGCCAGCGCGCCAGCACCGAGGATCCGGTGATGACATGGTGCCAGCCCTGGATCCTGCCGTCCTTGAGCGTCGCGCTCAGCCGGTCGTGCCAGGCAGGGCGATAGACGTCGTGCTGGATGTCCTCCTCGCGGCTCCACACCACCTTGACCGGCGAGTCGACATGCTGGGCGATCCGCACTGCCTTTTCGACCTGGTCGACCTCGAGCCGCCGCCCGAACCCGCCCCCGATCAGGTGATTATGGACGATCACCTTGTCGAGCGGCAGCCCGGTGACCTTGGCGGCGATTGCCTGGGCGCGGCTCACAACCTGGATTCCCGTCCACACCTCGCAGCCACCGCCGCTGACGTGCACGGTGCAGTTCATCGGCTCCAGCGCAGCATGGGCAAGGAAGGGCACGTCATAGGTGACCTCGATCGGGTCATGCTCCAGCGCCTTGGCGACATCGCCGATATTCTTGGCGTTCACCCCGACACGCCGGCTTGCCGCGACCAGCCGCGCACGCACCTGCGCCGTGTCGACGCCGGCATTGGCGCCCTCGATCCAGCTGATGTCGAGCGCCGCCAGCCCCTGCAGCGCAGCCCACATATGGTCGCCGACCACAGCGACGAGATCGTCGAGCACCACCACCTGCCGAAAACCGGGCACCAGCTTCGCCCGGCTGTCGTCGACATGGCCGACCCTGCCGCCGAACACCGGCGAATGCGCGAAGGTCGCGAACTTCACCCCCGGCGGCATTGCGTCGATGCCATATTTCGCCTGGCCGTTGACCTTTTCGGGCGTGTCGAGCCGGCGCAGCGACCGGCCGATCAGGCGAAAGTTCTTCGGATCCTTGAGCGGCGGGTCGGCCGGCGGCTTCAGCCCCGCGGCGCGCGCGGTCAGCGCGCCATAGCCGATCCGCCGCCCGCTCGAATCGTGGATCACCTCGCTCGCTTCGGTTCGGCAGCTCGCCGGATCGACCTTCCATCCCGAGGCAGCCGCCTGGACGAGAATCGCGCGCGTGCCCGCCCCCGCCTTGCGAAGCGGCATCCAGAAGGCGCGGATCGAGTTGGAATTGCCCGTCGCCTGAAGCCCGAAAACCGGATTGGCGTAGAGCGCGTCGTTCGGGGGGGCGTGCTCGACTGCCACCTGGTTCCAGGCCGCGTCGAGTTCCTCGGCGAGGATCATCGAGATCGAGGTGTAGGTGCCCTGGCCCATCTCGACCTGGGGCATGACCAGCGTCACCTTGCCGGCCGGGTCGATCCGGATGAAGGCGTTGGGCGCAAAACCGGAGACCCTGGCGGTCGAGCCCTCCGGTTCAGCGGCCAGCCCCGGCCCAACGAACCCGACCAGCAGACCGCCACCCAGCGCAGCGCCGACCTGGAGCATGGCGCGGCGGGTGAGAAGCGGCGCGGCTGGCGTTGGTGCGGCGGAGACTGGCATTGCACGAGACCTCAATAGGAAGGGACGGGTCGCGAACGTGTCGGGTCAGGGTGTCGCCGCTGCCGCCTTGATGGCCTCGCGGATACGCACATAAGTGCCGCAGCGGCAGATATTGCCGGCCATGGCGGCATCGATATCGGCGTCGTCGGGCGCCGGTGTTGCGGCCAGCAATGCGGTTGCCGACATGATCTGACCCGACTGGCAATAGCCGCACTGCACGACCTCATGGTCGAGCCAGGCGCGCTGGATCCGCGCTCCGGCTGGCGTCGCGCCGATCGCCTCGATCGTGGTGACGGCGCGGTTGCCGAGCGTTCCGACCGGCAGCTGGCAGGATCTGAGCGGCGCGCCGTCGACATGCACGGTGCAGGCGCCGCACTGAGCGATTCCGCAGCCGAATTTGGTGCCGGTCAGCCCGAGCACGTCGCGCAGCACCCAAAGCAAGGGCATGTCGGTTGGGACATCGACCTGATGTGCGGCGCCATTGACGTTCAGCTCGAGCATATCGCTCCTTTGCCGCCGCTTGCGCGGCCCGCATGATGCCGTCTGACGGGAGCCGGACGGCCTGTAGGGCAGAGCGTAGACTACGTCCTGCCGTCGACAGACGTCAAGGCAGTGCGCCGCTCAATTCTATCGCTGCACTGCCGCCGCGTCGGCTTCAGTCCATCCGCCGCCGAACGACTGGTACAGCGTTACATAAGCGGTCAATCGGTCGGCCCTGACCTGGACGAGCGAAAGCTCGGCGGCCAGCAGCCCGCGCTGGGTGTCGAGCTGGTCGAGATAGGAAGAATAGCCCGCCTTGTAGCGGTTGGCCGCGTTGTGGAGTGCGGCGGCAAGCGCGTCGCGCTGAGCGGCGATCGCGGTCGCCTGCTCGGCCGATCGCTTGACGCCGGCCAGGCTGTCGTCGACCTCACGAAAGGCGGTGAGCGCCGCCTTGCGATAGGCAAAGGCAGCCTGGTCGCGCCGCGCGGCGGCGACATCCTCCTGCGCACGCAGCCGCCCGCCATCGAATATCGGCGAGAGGACGCTGCCGCCAAGCGAGAACACGCCCACCGGGTTGGCAAGCGCCGTGGTCAGGATCAGCCCGGCCGATCCGGTCAGGCTGACATTGGGCAGGAGTGCCGCGCGGGCGCTGTCGAGCGTCCGGTCGGTTGCGACAAGCGTCTGCTCGGCCTGATACAGATCGGGCCTGCGACGAAGCAGGTCGGCCGGAAGGCCATCGGGAATGGTCGGCGGCGCCAGCGCTTCGAGTGGCAGGCCGCGCGCGATCGGTCCGGGATTATCGCCGAGCAAGAGGCTCAGCGCATTCTCCTGGCGGCTGATCGCGAGTTCCGCCTGAGGCACGAGCTGCTCGGTTGCGCGATATTCGCCCTCGGCCTGATGGAGTTCGAGGTTGGAGGTGTAGCCGGTTTCGGCGCGGCGCCGCGCGATCCTGAGCGCTTCGGCGCGCGAGGCCAGCGTGTCGCGGGCGACCTGAAGTCGCGCATCGAGCGCGCGCAACGTGATATAGCCGCTGGCAACGCTGCTCGCGATGCCGAGCCGCACTGCGTCTCTCGCGCCTTCGCTCGCCAACAGCTGCGCCCGCGTGGCCGCGTCCGCCGCGCGGAGTCGTCCGAACAGGTCGAGATCATAGCTGACGGTCGCGGCTGGTTGCGCGGTCACATTGGTGGTGGGGATTCCGAACGCATTGAGTGCTCGCGCATCCGCCGCCGGCAGCCCCGCGTTCACCTGCGGCGCAAGCGCGGCACGCGCCGTGCGCTCGCTTGCCCGCGCTTCCTCGACACGCGCGGCGGCTGCGCCGAGATCGGGGTTGTTGGCGAGCGCACGCTCGACCAGCCCGGGCAGCACCGGGTCGCCGAATGCTGACCACCAATCCGCGCGGATCGGCTGGGTGGGGCCAAGCGCGATGCGCCATGCCGGCGGCGGTGCGATTGCGGTCGTAGCGGGCGGTGCGGGTCGAGGGCCGAGGCAGGCCGAGAGGAGGAGAGTCAGCGTTATTGCCCTTGTGGCCATCCTTCCGGATCCAGAGTTGGAAGGCGGGCGCATATCTCCCTCTTCCAGCGGGAGAGGGAAGGAGCCGCGAAGCGGCGGACGGGCGAGGGTGAATCGGTCGCCCTCCCTCGGCGCTGCGGTGCAGCCCGCGCCTCTCCCGGCGAGAGAGGGGAAGAAGGCTCCGAACCCCATCCTCATCGCACCCTCGGCCCGCTTGACGTATCCACCTGGGCCTGCACCGACATGCCCGGCCGCAGCCGGAGTGCCAGCGGCTGCCCCGGATCGATCCGGATTCGCACGGCGATCCGCTGCGGCACCTTGGTGAAATTGCCCGTCGCATTGTCGGACTTGAGCACGGCGAATTCGGATCCCGCCGCCGGCGACAGCCGCTCGACCCGCCCGGTCAGCCGCGCATTGGCCAGCCCGTCGACGGTGAAGCTCGCCGGCTGCCCCACCGCCATGCGCGCGGTCTGCGCTTCCTTGAAATTGGCGATCACCCAGGTGTCGGGCGGCACCAGGAACATCAGTTGCGATCCGGCGGTGACATATTGCCCGACCCGCACCCCGACCTCGCTCAGCCGGCCGGGCTCAGGCGCGCGGATCACCGTGTTGTCCAGGTCGATCTGCGCCAGCTGGCGCGCCGCCTCGGCGCCGGAGAGGCCGGCCTGCTGCCCGCCGCGCCCGACCTCGACGGTGCGGATGTCCTGCCGCGCAATCTCGCGCGCCGCCTTCGCCTGCAATACGCCGGCCTGGGCCTGGCGCAGCGCAGCCAGCGTCTGGTCGCGCTCGCGCAACGAGACCGATCCGTCGGTCACGAGATCATTGACCCGGTTCATATCGGCCTGCGCGCGCAGCAACTGAGCATCGGCGTTCGCGACCGCGGCATCCTGCGCCTGAAGGCTCGCTGCGCGCGACCGCGCCGCCTGGTCTGCATTGGCGAGAGTCGCCTGCTGCGCCGAAACCGCCGCGCCCGCCTGTTCGATCCGCTGGCGATAGATGCGGTCATCGATCTTCACCAGAGGCTGGCCCATGACGACCGTGTCGAAATCGCGCACCAGCACCTGAGTCACATAGCCGCTCACCTGCGGGCTGATCACGGTGGTTCGCCCACGGACATAGGCATTGTCGGTCGACTGATAGGCATTGGCGAAGGGCGGCAACCGCCATGCCGCCAGCACCGCGATCACCCCGAGCAGCGCGACGACCGCGATCACGACCACCGTATTGCGTGAAGCTCGTGGCGGTCGCCAGCCCGTGCCGATGGGCGCGCCCAGTTCCTCTGCCGCTCGCTCCTCGGTAACCGGGACGGGATCGACCGGAGCGGCCGGCGGGATGCGGGTGTCGGTCATGACAGTGCCTCGATACGGGCCGCGCGGCGTGCGCGGAGGGAGCGGCGGATCAGCAGGAAGCCGAGATACGCGGTGGTCAGCGCTGCCAGCAGGGCAACGAGCCGGAAGGTATCGTCATAGGCGAGTACATTGGCTTCACGCGTCGCTGTCTGCGACAGCAGGGCGCCACCCTCTGCACTGCGCAACGTCGGATCGCCGACTACCCGGCCGACGCCGGCTGACCCCGCCGCCAGCCGCGCGGTCACGATCGGGTCGGTCGGGTCGATCGACTGGACGATTGCCGCGCTGTGGGCCTTCTCGGCATAGGTCTGGTACGTGCCGAGCAACGCCGCGCCGCCAAGCCCGCCGATCCCGTTGACGATCCCGAACAGCGCGATGAAGCTGATGATATGCCCGCTGCCCTCCTTCAGCGCGCGCGTCATTCCGAACAGCAGTGATGGCCCGAGGAAGAAGGTGCCGGCAAAGGCGATCACTGCCTGGGTGACGTAAAGCTGCGGCGCGCGGGTCAGGCTGGTCGACTGGCTGTCGACAAAGGCGGCGACCGCCACCAGCCCGACCGCGAGCATGATCGGGTGCGCCAGCTTTTCGACATTGAGCGTCGCCGCGCTGGCGATCACGCCGGCGACCGTGGCGAGGAAGATGATCGCGAACAGGGTGCCGAGCTGGTCGTTGTTCTGCCCGAGCGCGGTCAGCAGCCCGATCGCGCCATAGGTCTGCTCGGAGAGCACGATCCGCGCCATGACCGTCACGACCGTGAAGCGCAGGATGTCGGCACTTCCCAGCCAGCGCGTGTTGAGCAGCGGGTTCGCGCGGCCATGTTCGATCGCCAATGCGGCGGCGAGCATCGGGATCGCTGCAATCAGCGCCCAGCCGATCCACGGCGCCTCGTTCCACCAGACGATCCGCCCCTGGCCGAGCACGGCGGCGACCAGCGCGACGCCAATGGCGAACAAGGTGAAGGTCACGAAATCGAGCGGCTCGAACGCCGGCTTGCGCTCGGCCGGTGGCAGCCGGAGCAGGCTCACCGCCGCGAGCGACAGCAAGGCAAGGCCTAGCTCGAACAGATAGAGCGCGCGCCATTGCGACATCGCCAGCAGGTCGGGCGAGAACAGCCGCGCAAGTGGCGTCGCGCATTGCGGGATGCCGATCCCGATCACGATCGCCTTCAGCCGCCATTTCGCCGGCAGCGCCTGCATCATGTAATAGAGCCCGAGCGAGGAAAGCGCCGCCCCGGCCATGCCGCTCGCCGCGCGCACCAGGATCGCCGTCCCGAAATCGCGGACGAACAGATGAGCGAAGGTCAGCAGCACATAGAGGCCGAGAAAGATCATCGCGAAGGGCCGCAGCCCATATTGCTGGCGGAACTTGATCAGCAGCAGATTGATCGAGACATTGGTCATCACATAGACGGTCGGCAGCCACGCGATCTCGGCCGGATCAAGCCCGAGGGCGCCTTGCAGGGTCGTGGTGTTGACCGAGATCATCGCAGTGCCGAGCCCGCCGGTCAGCCCGACCAGCACCGAAATCGCGCCATAAGCGAGCCGCAAGCCATTCGAATGCTCGGGTGAGGCAGGTGAGCCAGGGATCACCGCCCGCTCATGGGGCGCGAAGTCCCAGCGTTCCTCGGTCAGGAAATCACGGATACGGGCGGCGAGCATCGTTACGCACTACGCATGATCGGGCGGAAAGATCATCCCGCTGATCCCTGACGCTCGGTGGCCAGGCTTGTCCGGTGCGGTTCGCCGCTCCGGAACGGGGACGATTCACTTTTGTCCGAGGAAATGCTGAACTCCTTGCCCAGTGCTGCTTGTCCGATATCTTCTTCATTCCCATCGCGAATAGTGTGGATTTTCAGCCCGGTGCCGAGGCGCCGTCCTCTTGTACGAGGCGTCGCTCGATGACAGATTTGTCATGCATCCGTGCTAGTGCGGCCACGCCGGGCCTATGATAGCGTCGTTCCAACTGTCTCCAAGGATATCGAAACCCGCATGAGCCTAGCTCCGATTTTCTACGACGCGTCCGGCAGAAGGCGGCGTCGATTCGGCTTTGCGGTCGGGGCGTTCATCCTCCTCGTGCTGCTCTCTGCGATCGCGCTCGTGGTCTCGATCGGCGCTGTGCCGCGGCCGCCGTTGCTTCCGGTCGATTCAGAGCATCCAGCGCTCACCAGATTGCCGCCGCCCCATGAGCCGTTCCTCAAGCAGACCCGGCGCGAAATCCTGCGCACCGCGCGGCTGCTGACCGGGAGCAGCCCGCGCGGCGTGCATGAGGATGCGCCGCTCGCGATCGGCTTTCATGTTCCATGGGACGAATCCAGCGCCGGCTCGCTCAGGCGCAACATCGGCGAGCTCGACTGGCTGATTCCGGGCTGGATTTCGATCACCGGCCCCAATCACACTTATACCATCTTCAAGGATCCGGCAGGCAGGGCGGCCATCAACCAGGCGCCGCACCGGCCGCTGCTCTTGCCGATGGTCTCGAATGTCATCAACGGCGATTGGGATGCACCGGGCATGGCGGCGTTGCTCCATTCCCCCGCGCTCCGGCGGAAATTGCTCGACCGGCTCGAGCCGTGGCTCGCCGCCAATGCGGCCGGCGGGGTCTTTTTCGATTTCGAGGAACTGCCGCCCGCCGCCCAGGCCGATTATCGGACCTTCCTGCGTGAAGCGAAGGCGCGATTCGGCCGGCATGGCTGGGTAGTTGCGATCGCCGTACCGGTGGGCGGGGATTCGGGATGGGACGTGAAGGCCTTCGCCGCGATCGTCGATCGCGTCTTCCTGATGGCCTATGACGAGCATGAGCTGGGTGGCCCGCCCGGCCCGATCGCCTCGCAGCAATGGTTCGAGCAGGCGGTCGCCTATGCCGCCCGCGGCGTGCCGCGCAACAAGATCGTCGTTGCGATCGGCAATTACGGCTATGACTGGCACGACAAGACCGGCGAACCGCTCGCGATCGACGAAGCCTGGCAAGCGGCGCGGGAATCGAGCGCTGTACCGGTGTTCGACCGGGTGAGCGGCAATAGCAGTTTCGCCTATGAGGAGGGCACGAGCCGGCACGATGTCTGGATGCTCGATGCCGCCTCAGCCTATAACCAGATGAAGTTCCTCGCCCGCTCCGGGATCAGCGGTGTTGCGTTATGGCGGCTCGGCTCGGAGGATCCGGGCCTGTGGACCATCTTCGGCCGCTCGCATCGGACCTTGCCCGATCCGTCCGCAATCAATTCGATTCCGCAGGGCACCGACGTCGATATCGAGCGTGGCGGAGAGATATTGAAGATCGCCTCGGTGCCCGTCGCCGGCGTGCGAAAGGCCATTACCGGCCGCGACGGCTCGATCGTCTCGGTCGATTTCACGCGGCTGCCGTCACCCTATGTCGTCGCGCGGACCGGCTACAAGCCGGGGCTGGTCGCGCTGACTTTCGACGATGGTCCCGATCCGACCTGGACTCCGCGCATCCTCGATATCCTCAAGCGCGAGCGGGTACCCGCGACCTTCTTCATCGTCGGCGAGAATGCACTGACCCAGCGGCCACTGCTCGAACGCATGGTGCGCGAGGGGCACGAGGTCGGCAGCCACACCTACACCCATCCCAATCTCGCCGGCGCGTCGGATGCCGAGACTGCATTCCAGCTCAACACAACGCAGCGCCTGTTCCAGGCGTTCACGGGCCGCTCGCTTCGCCTGTTCCGCGCGCCCTATTTCGGAGATGCCGAGCCGACCACCGCCGACGAAATCGAGCCGGCGCTGCAGGCGCAGAATCGCGGTTATATTTCGGTCGGCCTGCATGTCGATCCCGGCGACTGGAAGCGGCCCGGCGTGCAGGAGATCGTCGACCAGACGATCGCCGGCGTGCTCGCCTCGAACCCGGACCGCAGCGGCAATATCGTCCTGCTCCACGATGCCGGCGGCAACCGCGCCGAGACAGTCGAGGCGCTGCCTCAGATCATCGATCAACTGCGTGCCAAAGGCTATCAGTTCGTCCCGGTGTCGACTCTCGCCGGCATTTCCCGCGATGTTGCGATGCCGGTCATCTCAGCGAGCGATCAGGCGGTAGCCCGCGCCGACCTCTTCATTTTCGGCACGCTCGGCGCGATCGTCACCGCGCTGGGCTGGATCTTCCTGTTTGCCATCACCATCGGCATCGCCCGGGCCGTCACGCTCTCGGCGCTGGCACTGATCCAGGCCCGGCGCGAAGGGAAGACCGTCTTCCCGCCGATCGACCCGACGCGCTTCGTGACGGTGATGATCCCAGCGTTCAACGAGGAAACGGTGATCGTCCGGGCCGTGCACGGTGTGCTGGCGAGCGTCGATGTGCGGATCGAGGTGATCGTCATCGACGACGGCTCGAGCGATCGAACCAGCGAGCTTGTTCGCGAAGCCTTCGCCGACGAGCCGCGGGTGCGGCTGTTGACGCTCGAAAATGGCGGCAAGGCGCGCGCGCTCAACGAGGGGCTGAAGCTCGCGACCGGCGAGATCGTCGTCGCGCTCGATGCCGATACCCAGTTCGAGCCGGTGACGATCGCGCGGCTGGCGCGCTGGTTCGCTGACCCGGCGCTGGGCGCGGTGGCGGGCAACGCCAAGGTCGGCAACCGGGTCAACCTCGTCACCAGATGGCAGGCGCTCGAATATATCACCGCGCAGAATCTCGAACGCCGCGCGCTGGCGCGGCTGAACGCGATGACCGTGGTGCCCGGCGCGGTGGGCGCCTGGCGGCTCGCGGCGATCGAGAGTGTGGGCGGCTATCCCGACGACACCCTGGCCGAGGATCAGGACCTGACGATCGCGATCCAGCGCGCTGGATGGCGAGTCCATTATGATCAATATGCAGTCGCCTGGACTGAATCTCCCGAAAGCTTCAGCGGCCTCGCCAAGCAGCGTTTCCGCTGGGCATATGGCACGCTCCAATGCCTGTGGAAGCACCGTGCGGTAATGGCGACTGGAAAGCCTCCCGGCCTGGCACGGGTCGGGCTTCCGCAGGCGATCGTCTTCCAGATCCTGCTTGCGGCCATCTCGCCGATCATCGATCTGGCGCTGATCGTGAGCTTCGTCATGACCTGGATCGCTGTCGAGGCGCATGGCTGGGCGCAGACTCAGCATGATGTCGAGAAGATGCTGGTCTATTGGCTTGTTTTCACCGCGATTGATCTGCTCGCGGCGGTCGTCGCCTTCGCGCTCGAACGCCGCGAGAATTGGCGCCTGCTCTGGCTGCTCATCCCGCAGCGCATCGGCTATCGCCAGGTGATGTATTATGTCGTGCTGAAGGCGATCGCCCAGGCGCTGCGCGGACCGCGCGTCGGCTGGGGCAAGCTTGCGCGGACGGGACGAGTGAGCGTCTAGCGCGGTCGCTTGCCATTTACCTGAGGGCTTGAATCAATGAGACTGATCATCCGCGCGCTGGTGCTGTTGCTGGCGGTGTTTGCAGGCCCTGTCCGGGCAGCGCCTGCGCAACCACCGCTGGTGCTTGCCGCCGCCAGTCTCCAGGAATCGATGACCGCCGCTGCCGATGCCTGGTCGAGGAAAGGCCACCCGCGCCCGGTGATCTCGTTCGCGGCGTCGTCAGCGCTCGCGCGACAGGTCGAGGGGGGCGCGGGGGCCGACCTGTTCGTCTCGGCCGATGAGGAGTGGATGGACGCGCTGGCGGCAAAGGGGCTGATCGTCCCCGTCAGCCGGGTCACTTTCCTCGGCAACCGGCTGGTGGTGATCGCGCCCGCCGGGAGCAAAGCACGGATTCCGCTGAAGCCGGGTCCGCTCGCGCGGCTATTGGGCGCCGGCCCGCTGGCCATGGCGGATACCGAAAGCGTGCCGGCGGGAAAATATGGCAAGGCCGCGCTGCTGAAGCTTGGCGTCTGGGATGCGATGTCGCCCCACGTCGTTCGCGCGGAGAATGTCCGGGCAGCGCTGGCGCTGGTCGAGCGCGGCGCTGCGCCGTTCGGCATCGTCTATGCGACGGACGCCATCGCGTCGACGCGGGTGCGGATCGCGGGCGTGTTCCCTGCGGCGAGCCATCCTCCGATCGCCTACCCCATCGCGCTGCTCAAGGCCTCGACCAATCCGGAAGCTGAGGCGTTCCGGCGCTTTCTCGTGTCGCGCGAAGGCAAGGCGATCTTCGTGCGGTTCGGGTTTCTGGCGCGGTGAACATGGATTACCCCTGTGCTCACCCCTGACGAATGGACCATCGTCCTCCTGTCGTTGAAGGTCGGCACCGTCGCGATGCTGGTAACCTTGCCGATCGCCTTCGCGCTTGCCTGGATCCTCGCGCGTGCTGCCTTTCCGGGCAAGTTGCTGCTCGACGCCGTCATTCACCTTCCGCTGGTCGTTCCGCCAGTGGTGACCGGGTGGCTCCTGCTCCTCGCTTTCGCGCCGCGCGGGCTGATCGGGGGATGGCTGATGGGCTGGTTCGGGGTCTCGGTGCTGTTTCGCTGGACGGGCGCCGCGATCGCGGCGGGGGTGATGGCGCTGCCACTGATGGTACGCGCGATGCGGCTATCGATCGAGGCGGTCGACCGGCGGCTCGAAGGCGCGGCGCGCACCCTCGGCGCTGGGCCGGCGCGGGTATTCTGGACCATCACGCTGCCGCTCAGTGTGCCCGGCGTGCTGGCCGGCGCCGTGCTCGGTTTCGCGCGCTCGATCGGCGAGTTCGGCGCAACCATCACCTTCGTCTCCAACGTGCCCGGCCAGACCCAGACCCTGCCGCTGGCGATCTATTCGGCGCTCCAGCAGCCGAACGGCGATGCGATGGTGTGGCGATTGTCGGCAATCTCGGTCGCGCTGTCGCTGGCGGCGCTGCTTGCGTCCGAATTGCTCGCCAGACGCGCAGGGCGGGGGCTGCATGTCCTTTGACGTGACGCTCACGAAGCGCCTCGGCGACGCGGAGATCGCCGTTGCCTTTGCCGGCGGTGGCGGCGCGACGGTCCTGTTCGGGCCATCCGGGATCGGCAAGACAAGCATCCTCAACATGGTCGCCGGCCTGCTGACGCCCGACACCGGCCATGTGCGGATCGACGGCGATACGCTGTTCGACGCGGCGACGGGTGTCGATGTGGCGCCCGAACGCCGCCGGGCGGGATATGTCTTTCAGGAGCCGCGGCTATTTCCCCATCTGCGGGTGCGTGCCAATCTGCTCTATGGCGCGAATGAAGACTCAATTCCCGGCGAGGCGATTGCCTTTCTCGGGATCGATCATCTCCTCGATCGCTGGCCGCGCACCCTCTCGGGCGGCGAGGCGCGGCGGGTGGCGATCGGCCGGGCGCTGCTCAGCAACCCGCGATTCCTGCTGCTCGACGAGCCCCTCTCGTCGCTCGACCGGGCGCGGCGCGAAGAGGTGATTCAGACCATCGAATATATCCGCGACATCCGCAAACTGCCGATCCTGATGGTCACCCATGATGCAGCGGAAGCGGAGCGGATCGGCACGCGGATCGTGGCGATGTAAGGACCCGGACGCGCCGCCGCGGGTTATTGCGTCTCCACTCAGGCAGGAGGCGATGATGGGCGACGCAGTGCTGAAGGATCCGACCAGGGGCTTCCCCAAGCCGCCCTTCGAACGTCAGACCCAGCCCTGGCCTGGGCTCGCCCGCGAGATGAAGCCCCGGCCCGATCATGGCGAGGAGAGCTACAAGGGATCGGGGCGGCTCTCGGGGCGCAAGGCGCTGATCACCGGGGGCGATTCCGGGGGTGCCTGACCCGCAAGCAATGGGCCGACAAGGGCATCAGTTTCGACGTGAAGTAAGCGCCATCGTCAATTCTCGAAGGCCCTGTCCGCCGTGTCGGGCAGGGCTTTTCAGTGCGTGATGGCCAGTAAAAAGCCGCCGTCCGGATATCCGGACGGCGGCCTTTTCATGTCGGTACTGAACGGCTGGATCAGCTGTTCAGATACTCGCCGGCATCCTCGTCGGTGCCGTGGCCCGACGGGGTGACGGTCGCGAGCGCGTCGCTGCCCGTGTCGTCGCGAACGTCGCGGGTCAGTTCAGCTGCCCGTTCTTCGGCGGCCGAATTCGGAGCGACGAGCGCCACCTCGGCGAGCCGCCGCTGCTGGACCCGGAGCGCCGCGTCGCGGCTGGACGCTGCGACCCGGAGGCGGTTCATGCCGGCGCCGGTGCCTGCCGGGATCAGCCGGCCGACAATGACGTTCTCCTTGAGGCCGATCAGCTGGTCCTGCTTGCCCTGGACCGCCGCCTCGGTGAGGACGCGGGTGGTCTCCTGGAACGACGCCGCCGAGATGAAGCTGCGGGTCTGCAGCGACGCCTTGGTGATGCCGAGCAGGACAGGCTTGCCCTGTGCACGGGCCTGCTTCTTGTCGAGCTTCGAGTTGATGTCGTCCATCTCGTCGCGATCGACCTGCTCGCCGGCCAGCAGCGTGGTGTCGCCGCCGTCAGTGATCTCGACCTTCTGCAGCATCTGGCGAACGATCACCTCGATGTGCTTGTCGTTGATCTTCACGCCCTGGAGCCGATAGACTTCCTGGATTTCCGACACGAGATATTCAGCGAGCGGCTCGATGCCGAGCACCTCGAGAATGTCGTGCGGATCGGGCGAGCCGCCGATCAGATTGTCGCCGCGCTTGACGTAATCGCCTTCCTGGACGTCGATCACCTTCGACTTCGGCACCAGATACTCGACGACCTCGCCGCCATCCTCGGGCTGAATGCCGATCTTGCGCTTGGCCTTATAGTCCTTGCCGAACACGACACGGCCCGAGACCTTCGCGATGATCGCATTCTCCTTCGGCTTGCGTGCCTCGAACAGCTCGGCCACCCGCGGCAGACCGCCGGTGATGTCGCGGGTCTTGGCAGCCTCGCGGGAGACACGAGCGAGCACGTCGCCGCCCGAAACCTGCGCGCCGTCCTCGACCGAGAGCGTTGCACCCGGTGCGAGCATGTAGCGGCCGGCTTCGCCCGAGCCCGAGTCGAGCAGGGTCAGGCGCGGACGCAGATCCTCCTTCGACTTGGTCGCGGCACGATATTCGACGACGACGCGCTGCGAGATGCCGGTCGCTTCATCGGCCTGCTCGGTGAGCGTCTTGCCCTCGATCAGGTCGACATATTTCACGATGCCGGGATTCTCGGTGATCACCGGCATGGTGAACGGATCCCATTCCGCCATGCGGTCGCCCTTGGTGACGATATGGCCGTCGTCGAACAGGACATAGGCACCATAGGGGATGCGGTGCACCGCCCGCTCGCGCCCGTCCATGTCGACGATCGCGAGCTCGCCCGACCGGCTCAGCACGACGCGGCGGCCGCGCTGATCCATGATGATGCGAAGATCGCGATACTCCATCGTCCCGTCGGCAACCGCCTCGAGGTTCGACTGCTCGTTGAGCTGCGCCGCGCCGCCGATGTGGAAGGTCCGCATCGTCAGCTGGGTGCCAGGCTCGCCGATCGACTGAGCGGCGATGACGCCGACAGCCTCACCGATGTTCACCGGCGTGCCGCGGGCCAGATCGCGGCCGTAGCACTTGCCGCAGACACCGATCTTCGTCTCGCAGACCAGCGGGCTGCGGATCTTGCACGACTGGGTGCCGAGCGCTTCGATCTTCGTGATCATCGGCTCGTCGAGCAGGGTGCCCGATGGGATGACGACCTCGTTGGTCTTCGGATCGATGATGTCCTCGGCCGTGGTGCGGCCCAGGATACGCTCGCCGAGCGATGCGATGGTCGAGCCGCCCTGAACGATCGCGCGCATCTCGAGCGCACGCTCGGTGCCGCAATCATTCTCGATGATGACGCAATCCTGCGACACATCGACCAGACGGCGGGTGAGGTAGCCGGAGTTGGCGGTCTTCAACGCCGTATCCGCGAGGCCCTTGCGGGCGCCGTGGGTGGAGTTGAAATATTCAAGGACGGTCAGGCCTTCCTTGAAGTTCGAGATGATCGGCGTTTCGATGATCTCGCCCGACGGCTTGGCCATGAGGCCGCGCATACCGGCAAGCTGCTTGATCTGCGCCTGCGAACCGCGGGCACCCGAGTGCGCCATCATGTAGATCGAGTTGATCGGGGCTTCGCGGCCGTTCGGCAGCTTCTTCACCGACTTGATCTCGTCCATCATGGCGTTCGCGACCTGGTCGCCGCAACGGCTCCAGGCGTCGATCACCTTGTTGTACTTCTCCTGCTGCGTGATCAGGCCGTCCTGATATTGCTGCTCGAAGTCCTTCACCAGGGCGCGGGTCTCATCGACCAGCGGAACCTTGGCGTCCGGAATGATCATGTCGTCCTTGCCGAACGAGATGCCTGCCTTGAACGCGTGCTTGAAGCCGAGCGCCATGATCGCGTCAGCGAACAGCACGGTCTCCTTCTGGCCGGTGTGGCGATAGACCTCGTCGATCACGTCGCCCACATCCTTCTTGGTGAGGAGGCGGTTGACGGTGTCGAACGGCACCTTCGAGCTCTTCGGGAGACACTCGCCGAGCAGCATGCGGCCCGGGGTGGTCTCATAGCGCTTGAGGTACTGCTCGCCCTTCTCGTCGGTCTGCGGAACACGGCTGATGATCTTGGTGTGGAGCGTCACCGCACCCGCCTCGATCGCCTGATGGACCTCGGACATGTCGGAGATCATCATGCCCTGGCCGGGCTCATCCTCCTTCATCATCGAGAGGTAATAGAGACCGAGCACCATGTCCTGGGACGGCACGATGATCGGCTTGCCGTTGGCGGGCGAGAGGATGTTGTTGGTCGACATCATCAGCACGCGCGCTTCGAGCTGGGCCTCGAGGCTCAGCGGGACGTGAACGGCCATCTGGTCACCGTCGAAGTCGGCGTTGAAGGCCGAGCAGACCAGCGGGTGAAGCTGGATCGCCTTGCCCTCGATCAGCACGGGCTCGAATGCCTGGATGCCGAGACGGTGAAGCGTCGGCGCGCGGTTGAGCATGACCGGGTGCTCGCGAATGACTTCGTCGAGAATGTCCCAGACTTCCTTGCGCTCCTTCTCGACCCACTTCTTGGCCTGCTTCAGGGTCATGGAGAGACCCTTGGCGTCAAGGCGGGCGTAGATGAACGGCTTGAACAGCTCGAGCGCCATCTTCTTCGGCAGGCCGCACTGATGCAGCTTGAGCTCGGGACCGGTCACGATGACCGAACGGCCCGAATAGTCGACGCGCTTGCCGAGCAGATTCTGGCGGAAGCGGCCCTGCTTGCCCTTGAGCATGTCGGACAGCGACTTCAGCGGACGCTTGTTGGCGCCGGTGATCGTGCGGCCGCGGCGGCCGTTATCGAACAGGGCGTCGACGGCTTCCTGCAGCATGCGCTTTTCGTTGCGGACGATGATGTCCGGCGCGCGCAGCTCCATCAGCCGCTTCAGGCGGTTGTTGCGATTGATCACGCGGCGATACAGATCGTTGAGATCCGACGTCGCGAAGCGGCCGCCGTCCAGCGGCACCAGCGGGCGCAGCTCGGGCGGGATGACCGGTACGACCTCGAGGATCATCCATTCCGGGCGGTTGCCCGAATCGATGAAGCTCTCGACGACCTTCAGCCGCTTGATGATCTTCTTCGGCTTCAGCTCGGACTTGGTGACCGCGAGCTCTTCGAGCAGGTCCTTGCGCTCGCCCTCGAGATCGAGGCTCTCGAGCATGATGCGGACCGCTTCGGCGCCGATGCCGGCCGAGAACGCGTCCTCGCCATATTCATCCTGCGCGTCGAGCAGCTCGTCCTCGGTGAGGAGCTGATACTTCTCGAGCGGGGTGAGACCCGGCTCGATGACGATATACGCCTCGAAGTACAGCACGCGCTCGAGCTGCTTGAGCTGCATGTCGAGCAGCAGGCCGATGCGCGACGGCAGCGACTTCAGGAACCAGATATGCGCGACCGGCGCGGCGAGCTCGATATGGCCCATCCGCTCGCGGCGGACCTTCGAGACGGTGACCTCGACGCCGCACTTCTCGCAGACAATGCCCTTGTACTTCATGCGCTTGTACTTGCCGCACAGGCACTCGTAATCCTTGATCGGACCGAAGATGCGCGCGCAGAACAGGCCGTCACGCTCGGGCTTGAACGTGCGGTAGTTGATGGTTTCCGGCTTCTTGATCTCGCCGAAGCTCCACGAGCGGATGCGGTCAGGCGACGCGATACCGATCTGGATCTGGTCGAAAGTCTCGGTCTTGGCGACCGGATTGGCGAAGTTGGTCAGTTCGTTCATGTCTCAATTCCCTCCAGGGAAAAATTCTGTGCGTGCGGGGGAGGGGGCGCTGCCCGAAAGCAGCGCCCGATCCATCATTCCGCCGCGATCGCGACGCCGTCCGAGTCGAACTGCTCGACGCTCTTCAGCTCGACGTTCAGGCCCAGCGACCGCATTTCCTTGACCAGCACGTTGAAGCTCTCGGGGATGCCGGCCTCGAAGGTGTCGTCACCCTTGACGATCGCCTCATAGACCTTGGTGCGGCCGACCACGTCGTCGGACTTCACCGTCAGCATTTCCTGCAGCGTGTAGGCGGCGCCGTAGGCCTGGAGCGCCCAGACCTCCATTTCGCCGAAGCGCTGCCCGCCGAACTGGGCCTTGCCGCCCAGCGGCTGCTGGGTGACGAGGCTGTACGGCCCGATCGAGCGCGCGTGGATCTTGTCGTCCACGAGATGGTGAAGCTTGAGCATATAGATATACCCAACCGTCACCTTGCGATCGAACTGGTCGCCGGTCCGGCCGTCGAACAGGTCCGACTGCCCCGAGGTGTCGAGCCCGGCGAGCGTGAGCATCGCCGAAACGTCAGCCTCACGGGCGCCATCGAACACCGGCGTCGCCATCGGCACGCCGCCCTTCAGATTCTCGGCGAGATCGATGATCTCCTCCGCCGTCCGGGCTTCGATCTCGGCATGATATTGCTCGCCATACACCGTCTTCAGGCGATCGCGGACCACTTCGGGCATCTGGCCAGGCTTGGCGTCCGGATTGGCTTCGCGCCAATCCTCGAGCGCCTGGGCGATCTGGCCGCCAAGGCCGCGCGCGGCCCAGCCGAGATGAGTCTCGAAGATCTGACCGACGTTCATGCGCGACGGCACGCCCAGCGGGTTGAGCACGAGATCGACCGGCGTCCCGTCGGCGAGGAACGGCATGTCCTCGGCCGGAAGGATGCGGCTGATGACGCCCTTGTTGCCGTGACGGCCAGCCATCTTGTCGCCCGGCTGCAGCTTGCGCTTCACCGCGACGAAGACCTTGACCATCTTGAGCACGCCCGGCGGGAGCTCGTCGCCCCGCTCAAGCTTCTCGCGACGATCGTGGAACTTGTCGGTGATCAGCTTCACCGCATCGTCATACTGGGTCTTGACCGCTTCGAGGTCGCTCTGGACCTTGTCGTCGGCGACGGCGAACTTCCACCACTCATGGCGGTCGACGCTGTCGAGAAGGTCGGTGTCGATGACGACGCCCTTCTTCAGGCCCTTGGGTGCCGCGGTTGCGGTCTGGCCGAGCAGCATCTCGCGAAGCCGCGACCAGGTGGCGCGGTTCACGATCGAGCGTTCGTCGTCCGAGTCCTTCTTCAGGCGCTCGATCTCCTCGCGCTCGATGGCCATCGCGCGCTCGTCCTTGTCGATGCCGTGGCGGTTGAACACCCGGACTTCGACGACGGTGCCGGCAACGCCCGGCGGCAGGCGGAGCGAGGTATCGCGCACGTCCGACGCCTTCTCGCCGAAGATGGCGCGAAGGAGCTTTTCCTCAGGCGTCATCGGCGATTCACCCTTGGGGGTGATCTTGCCGGCCAGAATGTCGCCCGGCTCAACCTCGGCGCCGATATAGACGATGCCAGCCTCGTCGAGGTTGCGGAGCGCTTCCTCGCCGACGTTCGGAATGTCGCGGGTGATGTCTTCCGGCCCGAGCTTGGTGTCGCGCGCCATGACTTCGAATTCCTCGATATGGATCGAGGTGAAGACGTCGTCCTTCACGATGCGCTCGGAGATGAGGATCGAATCCTCATAATTGTAGCCGTTCCAGGGCATGAACGCGACGAGCGCGTTGCGGCCAAGCGCCAGCTCGCCGAACTCGGTCGACGGGCCGTCGGCGATGATGTCGCCGGCGCTGACCACTTCGCCCACCTTCACCAGCGGACGCTGGTTGATGCAGGTGTTCTGGTTGGAGCGCTGGAACTTCATCAGCGTGTAGATGTCGACGCCCGACTGGCCGGCCTCGACCTCGCCCGTGGCGCGGACCACGATACGCGCCGCGTCGACCTGGTCGACGATGCCCGAGCGCTTGGCCGAGATCGCGGCGCCCGAATCGCGCGCAACGGTCTCTTCCATGCCGGTGCCGACGAACGGCGCCTCGGCGCGCACCAGCGGCACTGCCTGGCGCTGCATGTTCGAGCCCATCAGCGCGCGGTTGGCGTCATCGTTTTCCAGGAACGGAATGAGCGATGCCGCGACCGAGACGAGCTGCTTGGGGCTGACGTCCATCAGCGTGATGTTGTCAGGGATCGCCATCAGGAATTCACCTGCCTGACGCGACGATACCAGATCCTCGACGAAGCCCTTGGTCTCGTCGAGCTCGGCGTTGGCCTGAGCGATCGTGTGCTTGGCCTCTTCCATCGCCGACAGATAGACGACGTCGTCGGTGACCTTGTGGTCGACGACCTTGCGGTAGGGTGTCTCGATGAAGCCGTATTTGTTGACGCGGCTGAAGCTGGCGAGCGAGTTGATCAGGCCGATGTTCGGGCCTTCCGGCGTCTCGATCGGGCAGATGCGGCCATAATGGGTCGGATGAACGTCGCGGACTTCGAAGCCGGCGCGCTCCCGGGTGAGACCGCCCGGCCCGAGCGCCGACACGCGACGCTTGTGCGTCACTTCGGAGAGCGGGTTGGTCTGATCCATGAACTGCGAGAGCTGCGAGGACCCGAAGAATTCGCGGACCGCGGCGACCGCTGGCTTGGCGTTGATCAGGTCGTTCGGCATCACGGTCGACACATCGACCGAGGACATGCGCTCCTTCACGGCGCGTTCCATGCGGAGCAGGCCGACGCGGTACTGGTTCTCGAGCAGCTCGCCGACCGACCGCACGCGGCGGTTGCCGAGATTGTCGATGTCGTCGATTTCGCCCTTGCCGTCCTTCAGGTCGACAAGCGTCTTCACCACCGCAAGGATATCCTCGGTGCGGAGCGTGGTGACGGTGTCCTCGACGTCGAGATCGAGGCGCATGTTGAGCTTGACGCGGCCGACGGCCGACAGGTCGTAGCGGTCGGGATCGAAGAACAGGCCGCTGAACAGCGACTCAGCCGTCTCGAGCGTCGGCGGCTCGCCGGGGCGCATCACGCGGTAGATGTCGGACAGTGCCTGCTCGCGCTCCTCGGCCTTGTCGGCCTTGAGCGTGTTGCGGATCCACGGGCCGGTCGCGACATGATCGATGTCGAGCAGCTCGATCCGGTCGATGCCGGCCTTGTCGAGCAGTTCGAGATTCTCGCCCGACACTTCGTCGCCGGCCTCGATATAGATCTCGCCGGTGGCTTCGTTGATCAGGTCATAGGCCGAATAGCGGCCGAAGATTTCCTCGGTCGGGATCAGCAGGTCGACCAGGCCGTCCTTGGCTGCCTTGTTGGCGGCGCGGGGGGAAATCTTCTGGCCCGACGGGAATACGACTTCGCCGGTCTTCGCATCGATGATGTCGAACATCGGCTTCTGGCCGCGCCAGTTCTCGGGCTGGAACGGAATGATCCAGCCGCCCTGGCCGCGGACGAAGGTCACGCGGTTGTAGAAATAGTTGAGGATCTCTTCCGAGGTCAGGCCGAGCGCATAGAGCAATGCCGTGACCGGCAGCTTGCGCTTGCGGTCGATACGGACGTTGACGATGTCCTTGGCGTCGAACTCGAAATCGAGCCACGAACCGCGATACGGAATGACACGGGCGGCGAAGAGATACTTGCCCGAGGCATGGGTCTTGCCGCGGTCATGATCGAACAGGACGCCCGGCGAACGGTGCATCTGCGAGACGATCACGCGCTCGGTGCCGTTGATGATGAAGGTGCCGTTCTGCGTCATGAGCGGCATGTCGCCCATGTAAACGTCCTGCTCCTTGATATCGAGGACCGACCGGGCCTCGGTATCGGCATCGACCTCGAACACGATCAGGCGCAGCGTGACGCGCATCGGCGCGGCATAGGTGATGCCGCGCTGGCGGCACTCGTCAGTGTCGAACTTGGGGGGCTCGAGCTCGTAGTTCACGAAGTCGAGCTCGGCGGTGCCGGCGAAATCGCGGATCGGGAAGACCGAGCGCAGCGTCTTTTCCAGGCCGGACACATAGCCGATCGAGGGATCCGACCGCAGGAACTGTTCGTAGGATTCGCGCTGAACCTCGATCAGGTTCGGCATCTGCACCACTTCGTGGATATTGCCGAACACCTTGCGGATGCGGCGCTTGGCAGTGCCGCCCTCGATTGCCTTGGTCGCCATGGAGTTTATTGCCCTATCAGCCAGAAATCATGCCCGGAATCCACCGGGCGGGCACGCATAAAGACGCAAAAAGCCGCGCATCCTCCTCAGCGGAAAATGGCAGCTTCGAGCGTCTTTGAAACCACATCCTCCAATACGATCGACATGCTGCGCGACGGCACGTCATTTCCCGAAAGCTGTGGTGAGGAAGGCGATATAGGGAGCGTGTCGGAGCCTGTCAATTCGTCCGAAACATTTCGCTTTATCGACGCGCCGCAACGCCTCGGCCCGATTCCGAGCGCGACGCGGGTCCGATTGCGGGTTCCCTTCATTGAGTCCCCGTTATGAAAAGCAATCGCACCCCAAATCGCCGCGCGTTCGCCGCGCTCATCCCAGCCACCCTGCTGCTTGCAGCGCCGGGCCTTGCGCAGGAGGTGCCGACCGCCGCGCCACCGCCAGCGACGCAGACGGTAGCGCCGCCGCCGGTGGTGCCGACCCTCCCGCCGGAGACGATCACGGCCGCGCCGTCGGCGGCCGCGCCCTCGGTGACACCTGTCGACGAAAGCCCCGCCGCCCGGGCGCCGGCACGCACCGTCCGGACCGCTCACGCAGCGGCGCGCCCCGTTCGTGCGACCCGGACACCCGTCCCGGCAGAGGTCGCGCCGGCCCCGGCCGCCGTCACACCCGCGCCTGCCGAAGTGACCCCGGCGCCGGTGACCCCGGCTCCTGTCGAAGCCGCCGCGCCAGCGCCGGCGCCTGCCGCGACCACTGAAGCCACGACGACGACCGAAAGCGCGCCGTTATGGCCGTGGCTCGTCGGCCTGCTCGTCGTGCTCGGCGCGATCGGCCTGTTCATGATGCGCCGTCGCCGCCCGCTTGTGGACGAAGAGTATCATGACCAGCGAGTCTATGAAGAGCCAGTGGTCGCCGACGCTTATGTCGCGCCGCCGGCGCCCCTCGCCGCCGAGGGACCGGCTTTCGCGCCGGCCGCGGCGCCGCAGTTCCTGCGTACCGCGCCGCTTGCCGCCGCCAGCGACGCGCCGGCACCCCTTGCCAATGAAGACGCGGCCCTGGCAACGCCCGAAGCCGAGGAAGTGGCTGGACTGACCGCCGGCGACGCGCCCGTTGCCGACCGGCCATGGCTCGAATTCGCGCTTCGCCCCGTCCGTGCCGGTGTCAGTGCCGACGAGGCGCTGGTCGAATTCGAACTGACCGTCGGCAATGCCGGGTCGGTCAAGGCGAAGGATGTTCGCATCTCGACCTTCATGTTTGCCGCAGAGCCCGGGACCAGCGCCGAGATGGACCAGATGCTGATCGATCGCGGCGCCGACGGCGTGCCGCCGATCACGATCGAGCCGGGCGAAGGGACGCGTATCGACGCCACGCTCGCGCTACCCAAAGCGGACCTCATCGAGTCGACCAATGGCGCCATCCTGCCCGTCGTCGTCGCTGATGCCCGCTATACGCTGGCGGACGGTAGCGAGGGACGCACATCGGCATCGTTCACCATCGGCGTGAGTGAGGAGGGGACTCCAGCCATGTCGCCCATCTCGCTTGGTGCTCGCGGGATGCATGACGAGGTCGAGGCGCGTCTCTACGGCGTTCCCGAACACGCCTGAACTCTGACGTGAACGCCGGGCCCGCCCTCCACCAGGAGGGCGGGCCCGGTCGCGTCGGCGGACCGGCTCGCCTTACCGCTCATCCTTGTCGTATCGCGTTCAGAAATGTCGCGCTAAAGGGCCTCCTGTGGGGATGATCACAAAGCTTACCGCTCGCCGCATGCGGGCCTGTTCGGTCCTGATGCTCGGCATCGCGACCACGGCCGCCTGGGCCCAAAACAGCCAGACACCGGCCCCGGCGCCGACCCTGATTCCGGGACTCGAGCATTTCAGTTTGCCGCCCGGCCCCGGTACGCAGCCGACGCGCCCGACCCTGCCGCCGCCGGTTGTTCGCACGGTGCCGACGCCGACGCCGAGCCCAACCCCGGCACCAACCAGAACCCCCGCGGTTTCGCGCCCGACTGCGACGCCGAGGGCGGCCCCGACCCAGTCAGTGCCGCCCCCCCTTGCCCAGCCCAGGGCGGTGCCGAGCTCAACGCCCGTCGTTACACCGACCCCAGTGCCGACCGAGGCGCCCGCCACCGAGCCGCTGCCGCCGGCAGCGGAACCGCCGCCGATCGAGCCGCTGCCGCCCGCTCCGGCCGCGACCCCCGAGCCCGAAATGGATCACGGGTACCGCCTGACCGGCTGGCAGGCGATCGCGGCGATCGCCGGTGGGGCCGCGACATTGTTCCTGCTGGGATGGCTGACCTTCCTCTATCTGCGGCGACGCGAGGAGGTACTCGACGAAGGCGAGCCCGAGCGGCGGGCGCATGCCACATTCGATCTTCTGGCAGGGGATTGGCCGCAGGTGGTGCCGACCGCATCCGAACCGTCACCACCGCCACCGCCACCGCCACCCGTATCATCGCCACCGCCGTCACCGCCACCGCCGTCACCGCCACCCGCATCATCACCGCCACCGCCACCGCCGTCTTTCCTGTCGCCGACGGCCATGGCGTCGGCACGGGCGACGCTCGACGTCGAGTTCAAGCCCAAGCGCGCCGGCACCAACCTGCTGAGTGCCGCAGTCGAGTATGAGATTTCAGTGGCCAACTCCGGCGAGACGACAGCGCGCGCGGTCAAGGCCGATGTCCGGATATTGAGTGCCGGTGCTGAACAGGATGCGATCCTCCGGGCCCTGTTCGCCGGCCCGATCGAGAAGCCGGCGACCGCCCCGTTCGATCTGCCGCCGGGCGAGACGGCAACTCTTGGCGGCATGGCGATGATGCCGAAGGAAACGCTGAGCGTGATGACGGTCGAGGGCAGGGCGTTGTTCGTGCCGGTGCTTGCGATCAACCTCCTCTATGAATGGGAAGGTGGATCGGGGCAGACCGCGACCTCGTACGTCATCGGGATCGATCGCGGCGAGGGAGCCAAGCTGGCGCCATTCCGCCTCGATGGCGCTTCCCGGATGCGCGACGACATCAGCCGGATTCCCTATACGGTCTCGGCGCGGCGCTGACGCCGGGTTCCGACCTGGATCCGGGATTTTCCGCTGTTCTGCGCTGTTCTTGCGGAAATTATTTTTCCGCCGCTGTTATGTTGGATTTTGCGTTCGATTTTCCTGATTATTATCAGTAGTTTATCGGCAATCCCGCTGTTATCGAATAACAGCGAAATAACAGCGGGGGAACAGCGACGATATCAGCGGGAGGAACAGCGAGGAACAGCGGGAAACAGCGGGCCTGTTGGAATGGCAGCGCCGCCAGCTGGAAAAACCGGTCATGTCAAAGAGCGCGGCGACGGGCCGTCCGTCTGCTCACTCGCATGATCTTCGCTATAGTTGAATTGACCAGACCTCGGCGACAGGCCGGACCCAAGGCGCGGCGCCCGATCCCAATAGAGACGGTCCTGCCGGGGCGATGACGCCCCGGCAGGTCCCGCTTGGGTTATTTCTGAACCACCGACGTCGTCGGGAGGCCGGGATTGCCGGCATCCGGGCCGAGCCGGTTGTTGGTGAACGACTGGATCGTACCGCCGCCCGATGTCTTCAAGCCCTGGCCATTGGCATAGATGCCCGAATTGGAAACCCGGACGGTCGCGCCCACCAGAGCGGCAATGCCGATATTGGTATTGCCGGCGATGGTCGCGCCATCGACGTTGACTGTCTCGCCAATCGTCCCGCCAACCGAGTTGGCTTCGATACCGCGCCCATAATTATACGAAATATTGCTGTGGATCACGGTAGCGGTGGCGCCGTCATTGACTTCGAGGCCGACATTCGTGTCGGAAATCGTCACATTGTCCAGGATGGCGCCGATGGCGACGGCCCCGGAGGAGGTGAGCTGGACTCCGTTGCCCAGCGTGTTGGAGATAAAGACATCCTTCATCACCAGCTTCGCGCCGACGCTCGCCGTGCTTGGCTCGAAGCTGACGGCAGGAACGCCGCCGGTGCCCTGGTTGTTGATGAGGACATTCTGCATCGTCAGCGATTTCCCGCTGAGGAAGCGCACCGCATAGGTGCCGACCGTGACGCCGGCGCCATCGATGTTGAGGTTGCGGAGATATACCTTGATGGTGGGCGCCGTTCCCCCGTTCGGATCGTTGATGATCACGCCCGGAACCCCGGAATTCAGGATGCCGCCGGCCGAACCGCCTTCGCCCTCGGCGCAATCGAGCGTGATCGATTTGGTGATGGTGACCGAACCGAACCCGCCCGGATCGAGGCAGTCGATCTCGCCGCCAGCCGCTGTCTTGGAGATTGCGCCCGCCCATGTCTTGCACGGCGCTGTGCGGCTGCAGGGATTCGCATCATCGCCGACACCTGAAATCCAGGTGCGAGTCGCCTGCGCGCTGGCCGGTGCAGCGAAGCACAGGCTGAAGAGCAATGCGCTCACGGCAATGCCCAGCATCTTGATCAATCTAGTCATGGACCTACGTCCTCCCCGTTGAAGCAATCCCGATCAGTGAAAAACGCGACCCCGATACAGACAAACGTAGAGCGCCGCTTCTCGCAGCAGAAACCGTTCGCGATGAATCAATTACCGTAATTCGGCGCTTCGGGCCAATGAAAAGGAGTCCCGGGCGGGGCCTGTGAAGATACGTTTGCCTATATAAAAGAGAGGGGCGGCACCTCGCGGTGCCGCCTTCTCGCTCATTCCGGCTATCTGCTTCGGCAGGGCGAAGAAGATCCGTTCGGCAGGAGCGAAGTGACGCAAACGACATCGCCGGATCCGGCCGGTTCGGCTTCCGGCGAAGTCACGCCTTATTGCCTGGCGCGAGGGATCGGCCTTCCGTTGACGCCGTCATTGCCCGCATCGGGACCGGGCCGGTTATTCGCGGACGAATAGATCACGGCATTTCTCGTGCGGAGACGATCTCCGGCGGGCAAAGAGAAAGGGCGGCGCCTCGCGGCACCGCCCTCTTTGTCTCGAATGACTTGATCGAATGACCAGGCCCCGAAGGGCCTGAAATCACTTGATCTCGACAGTCGCGCCAGCTTCTTCGAGCTGCTTCTTGATCTTCTCGGCCTCGTCCTTCGAGACGCCTTCCTTGACGGCCTTGGGAGCCGACTCGACGAGCGTCTTGGCTTCGGTCAGGCCGAGCTGCGTGATCGCACGCACTTCCTTGATGACGTTGATCTTCTTGCCACCGTCGCCGGTGAGGATCACGTCGAACTCGGTCTGCTCTTCAGCAGCCGGGGCAGCGGCGCCACCACCAGCGGCCGGGCCGGCAACGGCGACGGCAGCGGCGGCGGAAACGCCCCACTTCTCTTCGAGCAGCTTGGAAAGGTCGGCCGCCTCGAGGACGGTCAGGGCGCTCAGCTGGTCAACCAGCGCGTTCAGGTCTGCCATGATATATTCTCCGTATCGGGCGATCTCGCCCGGGGTTCAGTTCAAAAGTCTTGATGCCTGGGGTCAGGCAGCTTCCTTGTCCTTGTCGGCATAGGCCATGAGCACGCGGGCGAGCTGCGCCGCAGGAGCCTGGGTGACCGTCGCGAGCTTGGTTGCGGGTGCAACCAGGAGGCCCAGGATCTTGGCACGCAGTTCATCCAGCGAGGGCAGCGTTGCGAGCGCCTTCACGCCTTCGACGTCGAGGACGGTCGCGCCCATCGATCCACCGACGATTTCGAACTTGTCGTTCGTCTTCGCGAAATCGACCGCAACCTTGGCTGCAGCGACCGGATCGATCGAGGTGGCAAGGCCTACCGGCCCGGTGAGCAGATCGCCCAGCGAGAGATAGTCAGTGCCGTCGAGCGCGATCTTGGCAAGCTTGTTCTTCGAGACCTTATAGGTCGCGCCGGCGTCACGCATCTTGTTCCGCAGCACAGTTGACTGTGCGACGGTGAGACCGAGGTTGCGGGTGACGACCACCACGCCGACCTCGGAAAAGGTGCGGTTCAGCTCGGCGACGAACTCGGCCTTTTGAGCACGATCCATGCCATTCTCCACGTTTTTGATCCGCGCGCCGAAGCGATCGGATCGGTTAAACCGGAGGCGCAGACTTCCCGCGCATCCGGGTTGTCCGTCGATTGGGGCATGGGAACTGACCGCTACGAAAGCGGCAGCAGACCGACGCGCCTGCGCGCGAGCGGTGAAATTCCATTCCCCGTCTAGGTGGGAGATTAAGGCCGGAGGATTCCGGCCACCCACTGTCTCGGACGGTAACTCGTCAGGCGCGAACGTCTGGCGAGCGAGGTGGGGCTGTTAGCGGGGTTTCGGGGAAAGTCAATGTCGGGCGGGTCTCAGTACATCGTCATTGTTGCCAACAGCGCCTCGCGCAGATCGCGACTTTCATCAGGGGCGATCAGGGTGAGGCCCGGCTGTGGCGGTATACCGCATGCTGGTGTTGCGATGACCGGCAGCCCGGCGTGCAATGCCCGCAGAAGGGCTTGGGGTCGATGTTCGATCAGGGCGGGGAGAACGACGCCGGCGATTTCGCCAGGATATTCGCCACGCCCAAGCCGGCGAACATTCAGCCCCGCCCAGAAATCCGGACTCTCCTCCGCACCTCGTTCGACCAGCAGTTCGATGTCCAACCCGCGCATCGCGTCCCGCATCGCGTACGCGCCTTTGCGCGCCAGCGCCGGGCCGGCGAACAGGAAGGTCCGGCCACCGCGTTTTGTCGGGAGGGGCGGGGCGGAGCCCCAGTCGAGCAGCTTGGCCCGGCCGTTGGGGAAGTAGGCTGCGACGGCGCGATGCGCTGTGATGAGGCGGGTCGCTGCGCCCAAAGCTTCGCGCTCAGCCGTGACGATCGCCTCGGGCGCGCGGAAATCGCCCAGCGTCGGGCTTTCGCGATGGCGGGAATGGGCTTCGTCGAGGATATGGTGGAGTGCCTCGACCGGCAGCCGATCCATCAGAACCTCGAAGCTGCGGCCCTGCAGCGCCCCCGACAGCCAGAGATGCGGGAGGAGGCTTTGCGCCACCACGAGATGCGTGTGGGCCGACGAGAGGCGGCGCGCGTGCGCTGCGGCGAGCCGCGCGTCGGCGGCCAGCATCAACCCGGCGCGCGGCGTGCCGACGGGCGCCAGCCGAAGGGCGAAAGCCCGGCGAAGGGCGGCAAGATCGGCGGTCTTTTCCATGGCGATGGCCGGCCAGGCTCGGGCACCTGCTCCGAAACGGCGGGTTGAGAGGTGAAGCGTATCGGCGGACCTGGCGCGTTCCTGGTACAATGCGGAAAATTCGGGCGTCGCTGAGTCGACGAGCCAGGCGGTCGGCAAAGAGGCGGCTTCCACATCCGGATCGTGGCGATGGCAACGCGTCTGGCCACAGCTCAGGCAATCATGCGCTTCGCGCCCCGCGAAAAAGTCGGGCGCGGGTGGTTCGATCCCGGCGCCATAACCGCGGATCGTCAGTTCGAGATCGTCGGCGGTGAGGCGTGCCTCGATCCGAAAGGAGCGCCGGCCCCGCATCCTCAGATCGAGATAATTCCAGAAGACCGTGGCATCGCGCCCCGCCGCGGCGCGTGATCCAGGCACGATACGTGTGTGCGGATGGCGCTCGACGATCTCGAGCCCGGCCTGAAGCCCGGCGTCGTACAGCGCGTTGGATAGCTGGCACAGCCCGCCGCCGATCGTCGCGATCATGCAGCCCTCGCGCAATTCGCGCCCGGCGACATAGCCGCGCCGGCGGACCGGACGGCCGACCTGGCGCCAGAAGCTCAGGATCAGTCCCGCCTCGACCTCGATGCCGTCGAGGCCGCGCAGCGCACATCGCAGGTTCTGGATCTTGCCGGCGTTGAGCAACCGGTCCTTCTCGCCATCGGCGCCGGTCCAGAGCGGTGTGCGCACGGTTGCCAGCACGGGCGCGTCAGCCAGGGCGACAGCGCGGGCGTGGCGCAGGGGCGCAAGGCCCGGCGTGATGTCGCGCAGAAGGCGGTGCGCGCGAAGCGCGCTCGCCCTGGCGGCGAAGACCAGCGCGCTCACGCGTGTCGGCACACCCGCAATGGGCAGCGCCGCAGCAGTCGCGAGCCGATCGTTCACGGGGCGCCCCTCATCCGAGAACAACAGGATTCCTGCTCGTGGAGGGCAAGTCAATCGCCGCACCGAAAAAGCAAAAGGGCCGGAGTTTCCCCCGGCCCTTCGCATTTCTGTCGGATCGTACCGAAGATCAGGCAGCCGCAACCTCGGCGGTGTCGACCTTGATGCCCGGGCCCATGGTCGAGCTGACGGCAACCTTGCGGACATATTTGCCCTTGGCGCCCGACGGCTTGGCCTTGACCACCGCGTCGACCAGCGCGTCGAAATTCGCGCGCAGATCCTCGGCCGGGAAGCTTGCCTTGCCGATGCCGCTATGGATGATGCCCGCCTTCTCGACGCGATATTCGATCTGGCCGCCCTTGGCTGCCTTGACCGCTTCGGCGACGTTCATCGTCACGGTGCCGAGCTTCGGGTTGGGCATCATGCCCTTCGGCCCGAGGATCTTGCCGAGGCGGCCGACGACACCCATCATGTCAGGGGTCGCGATGCAGCGATCGAAATCGATCTTGCCGCCCTGGACGATCTCCATGAGATCCTCGGCACCGACGACATCGGCACCGGCCTCACGGGCCTCGTCTGCCTTGGCGCCCTTGGCGAACACGCCGACGCGCACCGTCTTGCCGGTGCCCTTGGGCAGGGTGACGACGCCGCGGACCATCTGGTCTGCGTGGCGGGGATCGACGCCGAGGTTCAGCGCGACTTCGATCGTCTCGTCGAACTTGGAGGTCGCATTGGCCTTGGCGAGCGCGATCGCCTCATCGACGCCGTGCAGCTTCTCGCGGTCGATGGTCGTGGCGAGGGTCTTCGCCTTCTTGGTCAGCTTTGCCATGATCTCAGCCCTCCACCACTTCGAGGCCCATCGCGCGGGCGGAGCCTTCGATGATGCGCGTTGCCGCGTCGATATCGTTGGCGTTCAGGTCCTTCATCTTCGTCTCGGCGATCTGGCTCAGCAGCGAGCGCTTGATCTTGCCGGCCGAAAGCTTGCCCGGCTCCTTCGAGCCCGACTTCAGGCCAGCTGCCTTCTTGATGAGATAGGACGCCGGCGGCGTCTTGGTCTCGAACGAGAAGCTGCGGTCGGCATAGACGGTGATGACGGTGGGAAGCGGCGTGCCGACTTCCTGGTCGCCGGTCTGCGCGTTGAACGCCTTGCAGAATTCCATGATGTTCACGCCACGCTGGCCAAGCGCGGGGCCGATCGGCGGCGACGGGTTTGCCTTGCCCGCCGGCACCTGCAGCTTGATATAGCCGGTAATCTTTTTTGCCATGTCTCACTCTCTTTCAAGTTTAGCGGTCCAGACGGCTTTTGACGGCCTCCCGCGGATACGCATTTTACAAACGCCCTCAATCCGTCATGCCGGACTTGTTCCGGCATCCACCGGGCCGCAGGCGCGGACGGTGAAGTGGACCCCGGAACAAGTCCGGGGCGACGAAACCAAATTACTTCGCGCGCTCGACCTGCTCGAACTCGAGCTCGACCGGCGTCGCGCGGCCGAAGATCGAGACCGACACCTTGACCCGGCTGCGATCGAAATCGAGCTCCTCGACGATGCCGTTGAAGCTCGCGAACGGGCCGTCGAGCACCTTGACCGAATCGCCGATCTCGTAGTCGACCTTCATCTTCTGCTTCGGCGCAGCGGCTGCCTCGTCCTTCGAGTTCAGCATCCGCGCAGCTTCGGTCTCGCTGATCGGCTGGGGCTTGCCCATCGATCCGAGGAAGCCGGTCACCTTCGGCGTGTTCTTCACCAGGTGATAGACGTCGTCGTTCATGTTCAGCTTGGCGAGGACATAGCCGGGCATGAACTTGCGCTCGACCGACACCTTCTTGCCGCGGCGCGCCTCAGTCACCGTCTCGGTCGGCACTTCGATCTGCTCGACGAGCTGATCGAGGCCCATGCGGGTGGCCTCGGCCATGATCGAGTCGCGCACCTTGCCCTCGAACCCGGAATAAGCGTGAATGATGTACCAGCGCGCCATGTGTCGTCCCAAATTCAGTTCGCGAGCTTCAGCAGCGCATTGACGATCGCCTCGAAGATCGTGTCGATCCCGAAGAAGAAGACCGCCAGCAGCGTCGTCATGATCATCACCATCACGCCGGTCATGACCGTCTCGCGCCGGGTCGGCCAGACGACCTTCCTGGTCTCCGCCTTGACCTGGTTGAAGAACTCGAGAGGTGTCGTCTTCGCCACGCTGTTCAGCTCGCTTTCAAAAACGCCGAAAGATCGAGGCATGGGGCCGCTGCCCGGTCCCAAGGAACCGGCGCCGTCCAATCCTCGATTTCGGATTGACCGCGCAGATAGCGCCGACGTGCCCGGAAAGCAAGAGAGAGTGCGGCGTTCTGCCGGAGCCGATCGGTCGGATGCGAGGAGTGGCAGGGGAGCTCGGACTCGAACCGAGGGCCTTCGGTTTTGGAGACCGACGCTCTAACCAACTGAGCTACACCCCTGTGCGCTGCCGGGCTTTAGCGTGGTGTTGAAATAGGGGCAATAGCGAACGCCTGGAAGGCGCCCAGTGGCTAGCTAAGTGCCTGTTACAAAATATAAAATCGGCATCGCTCTGAACAAATTCGCCGCCTCTTTGCGGCGCTTGGGTCAAGGACGTTCGCACAACCACAATTCGTTGCGCCTTCGAAACGAAGGACATTTCGGGACAATTCGGGACCGGGAGGGACATCAATTGTGCCCGGATTGTGCCCGTGAAACCCAGACAGGGCAGCGCTTTGACCGGGCAGGGCGATCGAGGCACGCCAGCATGAGCTCGTGATAGAAAACGAGATTGTGGGTGAAGATGACGATCTGGCGGCCTGTCGCGGCTTCATCGACCAGCCGGCGTGCCACGCGCCGGACCCGTCCATGGTCAAGGCTGGTGACCGGGTCATCGAGGATGATACCGCAGCGGCAACTTCAGCGCTTGAGTGCACGGATCGGTATGCTCAACGCCGGATCAGAGCGGATTTATCTTTCTTTAGAAAAAAGCTCTAATCGCGTATCCGGGGGCGAGGCAAGACGGCCACTTGGCACGCGACCGAGGGCCGCATCGATGGAAGGACGGAAAAGCTTGAGTCAGCGAACCTCTCTCGGCGGTGTCATCCGTCGCATTCGCTACGAACGGGAATGGTCTCTTGCGGAAATGAGCGCCGTGGTAGGTATTCCGCTGTCCACGCTTGCGAAAATCGAACGTGGCGAGCTTTCGCTGACATACGACAAGCTATTGCAGCTAAGCGAGCGGCTTGAAATCGGCTTGCCAGAGCTGTTCTCCATGCCAGTCGTTACGCAAAATCCGGTCGGAACGGGGCGCCGGAGTGTATCCGGCGAGGCCAACACCATTACCGTTGCTTCTCGTAATTACGACGATAATTATCTATGTAGCGATTTGCGCGCGAAGATCATGACGCCGATTATTATCGACGTTAAGGCCGCCGATATTGAGGAGTTTGGTCCCCTCATAACCCATGACGGCGAAGAATTTGTCTATGTTGTTTCCGGCTCCATTGTTGTTCACACAGATTTTTATGAGCCGACAGAGATAAAGACGGGAGGCGGGCATTATCTGGACAGCCAGATGGGGCACGCTTATGTGAGGGCTCCCGGTTGCGATTCCGCAACGATCCTTGCGGTGTGCGCGAGCAGATCCGACGGACTCGACCAGGCGCTCATCGAGCAAATGGTTGGATTTTCCGAACAAGCCTCTGGCGCTCCCCGGGTTGGCAAAAAGGCGAAAGCCAAAGGCGGGAACCGCCCTCGCAGCAGCCCTTCCCCTGTCCGCGCCCGTGCAGGATCGGCTCGGCGTTAGCGGCGCGAAAGATACGTTCGTATCCGTACGATGGCAGTCCTCGCTGCTGTCTTGCACGAAAGTCGGCGCAGATAGGTCAATCGACGGGCCAGGCCCGCTTTGGCACAGTCGACATCGCCCAGCTAGACCACATGTTCGCCTGAGGCTGGGCAAGCCCACCTCGTAATATGCAGTGCAGAGTTCGCACCGGGCTGGTCTGGCGCGATCTACTGCATGGAGGCGAACGATGAGCCAGTTGGTGAAGTATGTGGGGCTGGACGTCCACAAGGACACGATAGCGGTTGCAGTTGCGGAGGATGACAAGCGTTCCGAGGTTCGCGAGCATGGCACGATTGCGAACACACCGGCGGCGATGACGAAACTGCTAGGCAAGCTCGGCGGACCGGGGATCGAGCTGCACATTTGCTACGAGGCCGGACCCTGCGGATACGGCATCCAGCGTCAGGTGGCGGCTGCCGGTCATAGCTGCGCCGTGGTCGCCCCATCATTGATCCCTCGTCGCCCGGGAGACCGCATCAAAACGGATCGCCGCGATGCGGTGAAGCTGGCCCGATTACACCGTGCGGGCGAGCTGACGTCAGTATGGGTTCCTGACAGGCTCACGAAGCGATCCGCGACCTGGTCCGAGCTCGGCTGGCCGCGGTGCGCAGTCTGCGACATGCTCGTCAGCAACTGTCTGGCTTTCTGCTCCGGCACAGCCACCATTATCATCGCCCCGCATGGACCCAGATGCATCGGCGTTGGCTGTCCGGGCTGCGCTTCGCACAGGACGCGCATCATATCGTGCTGGAGGACTGTATCGCGACGATCGACGCCGCAAAGGAGCGGCGTGACCGCCTGACGGCTCAGATCGAGAAGCGATTGGCGGACTGGACACTGGCGCCGGTCGTCGAAGCCATGCAGGCGCTGCGGGGCATGGCGCTTGTCGCTGCGGTTACGATCGTCGCGGAGCTGGGGGACATCAGCCGCTTTTCGAAAGCTGAGCAGCTCATGTCCTATCTCGGGCTGGTACCTTCGGAGGACTCCAGCGGGAAGCGGCGCCGGCAGGGCGGCATCACTAAGGCCGGGAACGGCGCGGCTCGACGGATGCTGATCGAGGCAGCCTGGAGCTACCGTTTTCCGGCGCGGATCAGTAGGGAGCAGCTCTTGCGCCAGGAGCAACTCGCCGCACCGATCCGGGCGATCGCCTGGAAGGCGCAGGAACGGCTCTGCCTCCAATATCGCAAGCTCGGTCGTGCCGGCAAACCGATCACGACCGTCACAACCGCGATCGCTCGCCAACTCGCCGGCTTTGTCTGGGCGATCGCCCATGAGGTAAACGCGCCCACAGCGTGACGGTTGTCACCAACAGCGAAAAGGAGACTGAATCCCGCCTGGCCCTTCATCTGTATTTGGGCAAAGTTGGGGGCACGATCACGGTAGGAGAACCCTCGTTACCACTAACAGCCGGATTTCAATCCGACGCTGGTTCCTAGACAGCGGAAACTCCGCGACGCATCAGGTCCGGCGGTAACCAACCCGCGTATCAGAGCATGATCAACCGTCGTTTTGAGGCCGTGCCTCCTACTTCGCCCAACTACAGACCGATCGAATGATTTCTGCCGACCAAAGGCAGGAAGCCATTTCTCGCGCTCACTCATTGATAAGGCGAACATGAGAGCAGTACGCTGAGAACGACGTGCTCAGCACCGGCTGAACCGTGTCGGCGCAAGGAGACGCGCTGCCACGGTCATTCCGAGCATGTGGAGGGCCAAGGTGGCGCAGACCATGCCGATCGCGAAGCTGATCGGCGAACCACCAATGTCTGCACCATGTGCAAAGCCATGTGCGAATCCGAACAGCGCAACGGCAAGGAACTGAAGACCCAGCGGCGTCCGCCGGGCAACAAGAATAAGGAAGGGAAGGCCGGCCAACGAGGCAAGAATGACCGCTTCAGCGCTGAAATTCAGACCAACAGGCACAAGGGCGAAGCCGATGATCATCGCCGCAACGAATGTGGCGGGACCGGACCATTTCGCTTTCACGGGCAATAGGGCCGCCCAGACGCCCACCATCACCATGACGGCGAGATGATCGAACCCGGTAAGGGGATGAATCAGGCCGCCAAGAATTCCGAGATTCTCGCCATGACCAGGGTGCGCCATTGCTGGCGTGGCGAAGAATATTCCTATTGCCGGGATCGCAAGTCGCGCATGTCGAATAAGCTTCATGGTCTTCAACCTCATCACAGAAAGAATGTCAGTCGGCGGCACGAAGAGGGGCTAGTCCACCGCGCTCGACGATGAAGTCGGCGACGGCACGCCCGCCATGCCCGGCCTTGATGTTGGCGAAAAGGAATGGCCGCTCGCCCCGCATTCTGCGCGCGTCATGGTCCATCACCTCGAGTGACGCGCCGACCAGGGGCGCGAGATCGATCTTGTTGATCAGCAGCATGTCCGAGCGGGTGATGCCAGGGCCGCCTTTGCGCGGAATCTTGTCGCCCGCCGACACGTCGATCACATAGATCGTGATATCGGCCAGCTCGGGACTGAACGTCGCGGCGAGATTGTCACCACCGCTCTCGATCAGGATCAGATCGAGGCCGGGGAAATCGCGTTGCAATTGGTCGACCGCAGCGAGGTTCATCGATGCATCTTCGCGGATCGCGGTGTGCGGGCAGCCCCCGGTCTCGACACCAAGGATACGTTCGGGCGCAAGCGACCCGGCACGCACGAGAAACTCGGCGTCCTCGCGCGTGTAGATGTCATTGGTGATGGCGGCGATCTGGTGTGTCTCGCGGAACTGGCGGCAGAGCGCGTCCATGAGCGCGGTCTTGCCCGAACCGACGGGGCCGCCGATGCCGACGCGCAAGGGAGTGGAAGACGTCATGTTCTGAACAGCCTCGTATATTGGGTCTCATGGGCCATCGTGCCGAGATCGGCGACGAGCGTCGCGCCGCCGATCTGCTCGAGAGGATCATCAGCGGGCAGGGCGACCGCGCGAGCGGTCACACGCCGGATGCCGGGACGTAGCGCAAACAGGATCTTCTGCGCGTCGGTCTGGCCGAGCGGCACCAGTCGCTGCGCGGCCGACACCAGATTGGCGACGACGCCTTGCAGGAAAGCGCCCAGAGCAGGTTCGATCGGCACATCGCGTCGCGCGGCCAGGCAACCAAAGACCACCGGATAGGCAATGTCCATGTCCCTGACTGCATCGAGCGGCGCGAGCAACACCGCGCCGAGGGTGGACCTTGCAATGCGGCGGAACGCAGCCCCCTGCGCCGTCATCTCCAGGCGGCGTTCGGCCGACGTCGCGCTGGCATGGGCGAGTTCCGCTATCGCGAGCAATGCCCGATCGTTGTCGGCGAGAGCGGCGCGATGGGCGTGAACAAAGAACACCGCGTCGTTCCAGATCGGGCCGTTCGCAACCAAAGTCTCGATCCACACGAAAGCACTGTCGGCATCGGGCAGGAACCCCGCATCGCAACCCCATTCGAGCCCCCCTGAAAAGGCGAAGGCGCCGATCGGCCATGCCGGGGACGACCATGTCAGCAGATCGAGCAGCGCCTGCTGCCCGTCCACATCCTCGCAGATCGCCTCAGTGATGGGCATGATGATGGCCGGGCGTGCCATGATCGTGACTATGGTCGTGAAGGCCGGCCCCGGCATAGGCGCCACCTTCGGGGTCGAACGGTGCCGCGATATCGGTGCAGCGGCCGCCCAGCCCCTCCACCATGGCGCGGATGACGTGGTCCTTGCGGATGCGGATGCGCCCGCCACCGTCGCCTGCCACGAACTGGGTGGGCAGATGGCGATTGCCGAGATGCCAGGCGATGCGGACCAGCGCGGCGCCGTCCATGGCCATGATCTCGAGCAGAGCCTCGTCGGCGGCCTCGATCGCGATTGCGCTGCCGTCGTCGAGTCGCGCGACATCGCCACCACGCATGTGGACGGCGCGCGGCATGTCGAGCAGCAGCGACTCGCCCGCCTGGGTGGTGAGAACGAGGCGCCGGCGATTACGATGATCGAAATCCAGCAACAGGCTGTCGGCGGGCGTTTCTGTCGGGAATGGATGCTCGACGGCGATGATCCTGCGCATGTCCGGGTCTCTCAATACAGGAAATAGCGTTGAGCCAGCGGCAGCACCGTCGCCGGCTCGCAGGTGAGAAGTTCGCCATCGGCGTGAACCTCATAGGTCTCCGGATCGACCTCGATCACCGGCAGCGCATCGTTCAGCTTCATGTCGCGCTTGCCGATTGATCGGGTGCCGCGAACCGCCATCACCGCGCGGCGCAGCCCGAGCCGGCCAGCCAGGTCGGTCTCGACCGCGGCGGCGGAGACGAAGGTTATGCAGGACGCCGCCATCGCCAGACCGAAGCTGCCGAACATAGGCCGGCTGTAAACGGGCTGCGGCGTCGGGATCGAGGCGTTCGCGTCGCCCATCATCGCCTGGATGATCATGCCGCCTTTCAGCACCAGGTCGGGCTTCGCCCCGAAGAAAGCCGGATTCCACAAGACGAGGTCGGCGAGCTTGCCGACTTCGACCGATCCGATCTCGTGCGCCATGCCCTGGGCGATCGCGGGATTGATGGTGTATTTGGCGACGTAGCGCCGGGCGCGCAGATTGTCATTGTCGCCGGTTTCGCCGGGGAGCGGCCCCCGCTGCACCTTCATCTTGTGCGCTGTCTGCCACGTCCGCGTGACGACCTCGCCGACGCGACCCATCGCCTGGCTGTCCGAGGACAGGATCGACAGAGCGCCCAGATCGTGGAGGATATCCTCCGCCGCAATCGTCTCCTTGCGGATCCGGCTCTCGGCGAAGGCGAGGTCCTCGGCGATCGAAGGATCAAGATGATGGCAGACCATCAGCATGTCGAGATGCTCGTCGATCGTGTTGACGGTGAACGGCATGGTCGGGTTGGTCGAAGACGGGATGACATTGGCGAGGCCGGCCACCTTCAGGATGTCCGGCGCATGGCCGCCACCGGCACCCTCGGTGTGGAAGGCGTGGATGGTGCGCCCCTTGAAGGCGGCGATGGTGTCGTCGACGAAGCCGCTCTCGTTGAGCGTGTCGGTGTGGATCATCACCTGGATGTCATGGTCGTCCGCCACCGACAGGCAGCAATCGATCGCGGCCGGCGTCGTGCCCCAGTCCTCGTGGAGCTTGAGCGCAGCGGCGCCTGCGCGGATCTGCTCGATCAGGCCCTCGGGGCGGCTCGCATTGCCCTTCCCGGCAAAGGCTATGTTCACCGGCAGGCCCTCGGCCGCCATCAGCATCCGCTCGATATGCCACGGCCCCGGCGTACAGGTGGTGGCGTTGGTGCCGGTCGCCGGACCGGTGCCGCCGCCGATCATCGTCGTGATGCCCGAGCTGATCGCCTCCTGCACCTGCTGCGGGCAGATGAAGTGGATATGCGCGTCGACGCCGCCGGCAGTGACGATCTTGCCCTCGCCGGCGATAATTTCGGTGCCGGGGCCGATGATGATCGTCACCCCCGGCTGGATGTCGGGATTGCCGGCCTTGCCAATCGCTGCGATGCGGCCGCCGATCAGGCCGATATCAGCCTTTACGATGCCTTTATGGTCGAGGATCACGGCGTTGGTGATGACAGTATCGACCGCGCCCTGCGCGCGGCTGCGCTGGCTCTGGCCCATGCCGTCACGAATGACCTTGCCGCCGCCGAACTTTACTTCCTCGCCAAGGATGGTGGCGTCCTGCTCGATCTCGATGATCAGCGCCGTGTCGCCGAGGCGAAGGCGATCGCCTATGGTCGGGCCATACATGGCGGCATAAGCTGCGCGCGACATGCGGTAGGCCATCAGTCGAGCGCTCCCATGACATCGCCACGAAAGCCGATCACCTGCCGGTCGCCGCGCATCGGCACGAGGAATACCGTGCGTCGCTGCCCCGGCTCGAAACGGACCGCCGTACCCGCCGGAATATCGAGACGGCGGCCATGTGCCACCGCGCGGTCGAAGGAGAGCGCCGGATTGCTTTCCGCAAAATGATAATGACTTCCCACCTGGATGGGCCGATCGCCCGTGTTTGCGACCTCGAGCTTTGTGACTGCCAGGCCCGCATTGAGGACGCGCTCGCCCGGCATGGTCAGAATCTCGCCGGGAATGATCGGCTGTTCCGCTGTCATCGGATGGGATCGTGCACGGTGACGAGCTTGGTGCCGTCCGGGAATGTCGCCTCGACCTGCACGTCTTCGATGATCTCCGAAATACCGTCCATGACCTGGTCGCGCGTGACAATATGGGCTCCGGCCTCCATCAGGTCGGCCACGGTCCGCCCATCGCGCGCGCCCTCGAGGATGAAATCGCTGATGATGGCGATGGCCTCCGGATAGTTGAGCTTGACGCCACGTTCCAGCCGTCGCCTGGCAACCGTCGCGGCCAAAGCGATCAGAAGCTTGTCGATTTCTCGCGGCAGAAGCATCATGCGTCAGTTCCTCCAGGCAGACGGAAGCGCCCGCTCTCCGCGCAGGGCGGCGAGGGCCGGCAGCAGGTTCTGGTGCAGGGCGGCGCCATCAGCCGCCAGAAAGCGAGCGAGAAGCAGACCGTTCCAGCTCGATGCTGCCGACCGCCCAAGGACCCGATCGGCGACAGCGCGCAGCGCTTCAAGCCGGGCACTCGCATCCTGTGCGACGAGCAGAAGCGTCGCGATTGCCCTCGCTCCGTTCCCGACGGCGGGCAACTCGAGCATCGCCTGAGGGCTTCCCTCGAGGCGCAGACTGTCAACATATATCAGCTGGCCGTTGCGCCGGATGCGCCACCGGTCGAGGAGACGTCCCGTCGTCATCGTCTCGCCCATGGCGGTGCGGCCGAATATTATCACCTCAACCGCCAGAAACGTGGCGTCGCCGCACATCTCCACATCGAGCGTGCGATCGAGGTCGGACCGGTCGAACAATATCGTTTCTTGTGGCAGCCATTCCACATCGGCATCAGCAGCAATACGGAGCTTGGTCGTGACGTAGGCGGGGCCACCCGTCGAACGGTAGATTTTCTCGGCAGCCAGTGTCGTCACCATTCCGCGGGATTGCTCTCCCCAGTCAAATTCCTGGTTTAGTCTGTCGCCGCCTGTGAGCCCTCCCGCGGTGTTCATCACAACGGCTTCGATAGGAGCGTCCGCTGCGCCGCGCGGAAAACGAACCCGGAGGCACCCTTCTTCGCGACGGGATGCTATTCTCGTCACACCCGAGCGATCGTGTAGCGTCAGCGATAATGTGCCTCTGCTCCGCGCCAGCGCAGCGGGGCAATTCGGTGAGGGCGCAAGTTTCGACCGCACGCTATAACCCACGTGGCTGAACCACCGGCGATGTCACGTCGTCGTCTACGTAATGGACTTCGCGCAGTCCGCGACCCACATGACTCTTGCGACGACCGTAGGAGAAATAGACGATCAGTCCCAGTGCCGCCCAAACGACGAATAGCGTGAGCGTGTAGCCGGACAGATTGAAGAAGAGATACAGGCAGCCCAAGATCGAAAGTGGCGCGACGATATTGATAAACGGGGCGCGGAAAGGTCGTACGCGATTGGCGTCGGTTCGACGAAGCACCATTACCGCGACCGACACCATCGCGAAGGCGAACAAGGTTCCCGCGTTCGAAATATCCGCCAACGCGCCTACCGGGAAGATCGCTGCGAAGAAGGACACGAACACGCCCGTGATCATCGTAATCACATGCGGTGTCTTGAATCTTGGATGAATTTTGGAGAGCCGTTCGGGGAGCAGGCCATCACGGCTCATCACGAAGAATATTCGGGTCTGGCCATAGATCATCATCAGGATGACCGATGGTAGGGCGATACCGGCCGCCAGCCCGATCAAATTGCCAATCTGCGGCCAGCCAATGCTGCGCAGCGTCCAGGCCAGCGCTTCCTTAGAGCACACGACCGCATCATTGGCGATGCCGTTGCATGCGCCGGTCAATGCCGACGATCCCGGCGCTAGCCCCGCGCCGCTGGCATCAAGCATAGGTTGGGCGCCGACCGATCCGATCAGGCCCGCCGCAACCAGGACATAGAAGATCGTGCAGATGCCAAGCGAGCCAAGCAGGCCGATAGGCATATTGCGCTGCGGGTTCTTTGTTTCTTCCGCTGCGGTCGAGACCGCGTCAAACCCAATATAGGCAAAGAAGATAGAGGCGGCAGCAGCGGAAATACCGCTGAAGCCCAACGGGGCGAAAGGCATGAAATTCTTCGAATTCATCGCCGGCACCGTAAGCGCGATAAAGACTGCCAAAGCGGACACTTTTATCGTGACCAGGACGGCATTGACCCGCGCACTTTCTGTGGTACCTAGGACCAACAGCCCCGTGACCAGCAGCGCGATGATCATTGCAGGCAGATTGATGATGCCGCCGCCGCTCGGCCCGGATGTCAAAGCTGCGGGGATGTGAATCCCGGCAAAATTCGTGAGCAAACCGACAAAATAGCCCGACCAACCCACTGACACTGCCCCGGCCGAGAGCGCATATTCGAGCACCAGCGCCCAGCCGACGATCCAGGCGAGCATCTCTCCCATCACGGCATAGGTGTAGGTATAGGCGGAGCCCGCTACGGGCACCATCGAGGCGAGTTCAGCGTAGCAAAGCGCCGCGACCGCGCATACGATCCCTGCGATGACGAAGCTTACCAGCATACCCGGTCCCGCCTTTTGAGCAGCCTCCGCCGTCAGCACGAAAATGCCGGTGCCAATCACCGCGCCGATTCCCAGCATGGTCAGCTGAAAGGCTCCCAGGGAGCGGTGCAGAGACCGCTTTTCAGCCGTCAGTAGAATTGCATCCAGGGACTTCACGCGGCCTAGCAACATTCTAATCTCCCAGTGGGCACTATCGCAACGGGCCGAGTTCCAGCCGGAGGGCGCAACCGCGCGACACGAAGCGTTGAAGCACGAACAACGATCGCGTGCGCACGCAGCTATGCCGCGGAAATCGTGATGTCCTGAGCACCTTCCCAGAGCGCGCGGCGCCCCACTTCCGGCAGCTGCTCGATACCATCGACGATCGTCAGGAAATGATTCCCCGCAAGCTGGCCCATCTTGCTCGAAAACAAGACGCCGCCATAAGCCAGAAGTATTTCAGTCTCTCCGAAACCACCCGGATATAGAATGATCTGTCCGGGCGCCGGGTGGCTGGTATGGTTTTCAAAAGGAACCGCGAAATTCGTATCGCCCAATGGAATCCAGCAACCTTCCCCGCTCCAGCGACAATGAACCAGCTTTTGAGAATAAGGGAGCAGTTCTATAAATTTCGCGGCTGTTATCGGCGCCAGCGCCGTTTCAATACGGCCCGTAAACCGCAAGTCGCCTATCAAAATCCGAACTGTCGTCATTAAAGCCTCCGTAGTGCGGCTTCCCTTGCCGCTCTCAATTGATACGCGGACCGATGCACAAAATGCAATCCTATTAGAGAATATTTCTCGTATTAGATTATTTGTTCCGGCTTCTTGGTCCAACCTCTCGGACAGCCGCGCAACTGAATCCTTGCAGGCGATGCCGTCGGATCGGGGATGCGCGGCTCTCCTGGACCATCGCGCGTTGCCAAGGTAGGCGAGGGGATGGTGGCTATGGCACGCGCTGACCGCCTCAATCACCAGGAGACCAACGACACTAGCGTTGCGCAATTCACGGCAAGCTTTCGCCAATTGACGAAAAACCCGTCACGACCGCCTGGTGGAGAAGAAGGGGAGTCGGGCGCTCCTCTCCCCTTCTCTCAACGCATAGGCCAATCTGCCCGTTCTACGGCACCACCCCTAACTCGCTAGATCTTCACCTTGACGCTCAAGCTGAAATATCTGCCCATCACATCGTAAAAGGGCGTGGCATAGAGAACATAGGGCGGATCGCGATCGAAGATGTTCTGAATGTTCGCCGAAATTGTAAACTTATCTATCTTCAGATAACTGCCAAGATCGAGATAAGTGCGCGAGCTTATCTTGTTGTTCACGATTGGGGAAAGGCTGTCATAATTACCACCACCGACGTAGCGGACACGGGCATCGATGCCCAACTTCTCGCTGTCATAGCTTATGGTTCCTGTGCTGCGCCATTTGGGGACGTTGAAGGAGATGATGTCGCCGACGTCTCCAGCCCGGTTATAGATTTGTACCCCGTCATTGATGATCAGACTGGGGACATAGTTTGTGATCGAACGCATCCGCAAGGTTCCGCTCGCTTTCGGGAACAGCCGGGAGAGAGGCGTCTCATACGCGATGTCAATGTCCAGGCCGTGGGTCTTGTATGACGCGAGATTGATGTAGGTGCTGTTGATCGTCGTTATTTTCCCGCTGCTGTCCCGCGTGATCTGGGCACAGGTCACGGTATTGCCGTTGGCGCACTGGTTGACGATGTCCTGCTCCGAGAGCGATGCAATCGCTTCGTTGATATCGATGCGGTAATAATCCAGCGACATGTGGAGTCCCGGAATATAGTGCGGCGAATAGGTTCCACCTATGGTCAGGGTGTGCGATATCTCAGGCTTCAAAGCTGTATTGCCGCCGCTAAAGATGACCACGGGCGTATTCTGGTTGTTCCTCGTCGGGTCGATGACGAATGAGTTTATCTGGTAGTTCGTTGAATACAGTTCTTTGATGTTGGGAGATCTGATGTCTCGCGAGTAGACGCCCCTCAGCAGGAAGTCGTCGAACAGGCGGACCGTTCCGCCATATTTCCATGACCAGATGCCGCCGCTCGTGCTGTAGTCGCTATAGCGCGCCGCGCCATTGAGATCGACCTTCGCGACGTGCTCGATATCGAGGATCGGCACCACGGTTTCGGCAAAGCCTTCCTTGACATCGAACTGACCCGCGATTCCGGGCGCATTGTTGAAGCTTCCCAAAGCCCCCGCCGAGGATAGGGGGTCAACATAATTGACGACTTGCTTTTCCTCGCGGTAATCCACGCCAAGGGCGACGGAAACCTTACCCGCCCAAGTCGAGAAGGGATCGCCATGAATGCTGCCGCCGGCAGCGAGCAGCGAATTGGTCGTGGTGAGGTTGACCTGATCGGCGTTCGCAAAAGCATAATTGATCGCCGCCTGTGACGCGTTGCCCGCACCGAATATGTTAAGCGGTTTGCACGCGGTGGTCGGGTTCGTGAGCGCAACGCGACAGACGATATTTCCCGACGGATCACGGACTGCGTCGATCGCCTGTTCGAAATTCGCCTCTATTCGCTGGTTATAGAAACCTTGCGACTGGCGGATCGCGCCATAATCGAAATAGGCATCGTAGGACCAGCTTCCGCCGATATGGCCCGAAGCGCCCAGCGAGCCTTCGAGCGTGCGGCGATAATATTTGAGCGTTTCGTAGCCGGCGGGATCTCCGAATATCCGCCCGAGAAAGAAGGTTTGGGGCCCGCTCGCCAAGGCGGCCCGCACAGCCGGCGTCAGGAAGGCGTTGTCCTTCTGGATGACGATGCCATCAGTGGTCGATCCGTCCACTTCTTCCGGAAAACTCAGGCTATCGTCCCACATCTTGGTGAAGTTGAAATCCGCCGAGAGCTTCAGCGCGTCGCTTACTTCATACGTCCCGCGCGCATACGCATTGGCGCGATGATAAGGCGCCGCTATCACCTGAAAGTCCCCGCCGGAGACGCCGTTCCCGCCGATCGTGCTGTTCGAATTGGTCTGGCTGCCGAGCGGTACCGGGCTCAGCGAACCATCGGGATTGAATTGCATCCCCGCCAATGCGCCGGATGTGATGACCCCGCCTTGCGAAGCCACAGTCGTGTTGACGTTATCCGCCAGGAAGAGCTGACCGCTATTGGTCCCGAACAGATTGGAGTCGAGATTGGGCCGCGAACCGTCACCGCGCCCGTACAAGCCTTGATCACGGAAATATTCGCCGGTGATCATGAAATGACCGCGTCCACCGGCGAATTTGGTGCCATAGGTCAGGTTTCCGCCATAACGCTCACCATCGCCGCGCGATGAGATGCCCGTATTCAGCCCCGCATTGAACCCCTCGAGATCATCATCAAGAATGATATTCACGACGCCCGCGACGGCACCCGATCCCCAGGCGGCTGACGCACCGCCGGTCACGACATCAATGCGCTTTACGATGCTCTGCGGGATCGTATTGAGATCATTGGCGCCAACAAAGCGATGGCCATCGAGCAGGGTGAGCGTGCGCGCGGAACCGCGCGTGGATCCGAGACCACGAAGATCGATTACGGCCGCGCTGCTGTTTGTGCTGCCGTTCGTGAGCATCGGCGTGCCCGCGGCTCGAAACTGCGGCTGATCCGAGAGCACTTCACCGATGGTTTGCCGATTTGCGTTTCGAATGGCTTCTTCGCCGAGCGTCAGGGTCGGCGTCGGCGCGTCGAACCCGTCACGTACAACCCTGGTAGCCGTCACCGTGATTTCGGATGATTCGGATTCCGGGCTGTCCGACCCGGCCGGCAACGACGTCTGCGTCGCTGGGGCTGGCGGAATTTCCTGGGCGGACGCCGAACCCGTTGAAGCCAATGCTATCGTTAGGGCGGCAAGGCTTACGCCTAGGTTTGAGTGATTGAGCATTTACAATTCCCCTTTTCATTTCATGCATCAAAACCTTCCGCGCCTCCTGCGTGACCGCCGCCCCACGCCTCGTTGATGGGCTATTCCGGTAGCGGCCGTCGATTCGTCCATATGATCCGTTTTCGAGATATTTGTCAAATCCGAGAAATTTTGAATTGCAGCTACGATTGAGGCGACCGGCATTTGACAAAATAGTATCTGAATATGTTTTTATCTATGTTAAGAAAAAACTGGTATTTCTGTATATCGGCTTCAGCAATTTAAATAAACATGATCCACTATGTTTCGAGATGTGCATTAAAAAAAGCCATTATGATTTCGATTTGATCTGATATTAGTCAAAACTATTATGATCGCGGCCGTGGATTTGACTTTGCAATAGGGGATATATGTCATATGAATCTTTACCCCTTCGGGATCACTCTCGCGCAGTCGGAGAAGGGGAGGCCGAGCGGCGCCCTACTTCGAGAGAATTTCTCATATTCGGTTGCGCGCGTGGCGTTTTTTTGGGAGACACACCGTGGCTGATGAGAGAGATCTGAAAATGGGCAGGTTCAAATTACGCGACGCGTGGCGTTGGCGCTCCGGCATGGGACCGGCACTTTTGTTGGCGGCGCTTCTGTCAACAGCGGCCGACGCGGATGGACTATGGGCCTCTGCTCACGGCGAAAAGGACGCTCGCCGCTACGACCTCGTGATCAATGGGGGGCGTGTTATTGACCCCGAAAGCGGCCTGGATGCCCAGCGCAATCTGGGCATTGTCGCCGGCAAGATTGTGGCGATCAGTATCACTCCGTTGTCGGGACGAGAATCGATCGACGCCACGGGACTGATCGTCTCGCCCGGATTTATCGACCTTCACTCCCATGCCCAGCAATTCGTCGGGGCTCGTATGCAAGCGCTCGACGGTGTGACCACCGCTCTCGAACTCGAGAGCGGGACGTTGCCCGTGGATGTGTTTTATAACCGCGTGGCGCACGAGGGGCGCCCGATCAACTTCGGTGCATCCACCTCCTGGATGAAGGCGCGCCAGCTTGTGATGGATGGAGTCCAGCCGTCCGCCGATTTCGACCACGAAAGTAATACGCCCAATGCGGAGACCAAAGTTGCGAGCGAGCAAGAAATGCAAGCCATGTCCAAGCTCCTGTCAAGCGGACTGGATGCCGGAGGGCTAGGTATCGGGTTCCCATTGGGATATGCCACTCCGACTGGACGCAAGGAATATTACGAACTCAATCGGCTGGCGGCGAAGCGCGGCGTGCCAACGTTCGTCCACTATCGTTTCCAGAGCACCGACGAGCCGGATAGCTCGTTCGAAGCAGCTCAAGAGGTGATCGCGGTGGCCGCGGCCACCGGAGCCCATATTCACATCTGCCATATCAACAGTTCCGATCTTCGGGACGGCAAGCGCATCGTTGCGATGTTCAAGGCAGCCCAGGCGCGAGGCGTCCCGATTACGGTCGAAGCCTATCCCTATAGCGGAGCAGCCTCCGCGATCGGTTCCTCGATATTTCGGGGCCCCAATTGGCGCCAACGTCTTGGCAATCTTCAGATTTCCGACTTGGATCTCGATGGCAAGCCTCTTGATCAGGCAACGTTCGACAGGTTGCAGCGAGATGCCCCCGACACGATCGTGATCGCGCATATGACACGTCCGGGCATCGTAGCGGGCGATCAGGAGCTGCTCGACGAAGCCGTACTCTTCCCAGGTGGCGCGATCGCGTCCGATTCCGTGCCCTGGACCGTCAACGGCAAGATCATCAAGGATGACGTCTGGCCGCTTCCCGCCAATGCATGGTCTCACCCGAGAAGCGCCGGCACATTTTCCCGGTTCCTCGGACAATATGTCCGCGATCGCCACCTGATTTCCCTGCTCGAGGGCATCAGGAAACTGACATTGATACCAGCGCAAACGTTGGAATCTGTCGCACCGGAGATGGCCAACAAGGGGCGTATTCGGATCGGCGCCGACGCGGACATCGACGTGTTCGATCTCAAGACGATTACGGACAAGGCGACGTTCGATAAACCGGCCCAGCCGTCAATCGGTATGCGCTGGGTTCTGGTTGCGGGCGTGCCCGTCGTCGTACGCGGCAATCTTATGCCGCACGCACTTCCTGGCAAACCCATCCGTGGGCCACGTCGCGACTAGGATGACCTTGCCGTTTCAACATGGCGCAAAGAAGGAGCAGCAATCATGATCCTCGACCGGCCGATATTGAATCGCCGCGCGATCTTGACGGCAGGACTGCTGGGTGCCGGCCTCTCGCGCTGGGGCACGGCGTCGGCGATGGGGCTGACTCGACCGGGCACTGGCGCAGTCCGCACGAAGTTGGCCGCGATCGGTCGCACCGTGGAGGAAGAAACGCGCGCTGGGCGTGCAACCGGCATCGCGATCTCGGTCGCAGAAAAGGGCCATATCCTCTGGGAGGCTGGATTTGGCGCCGCGCGCCAGGGGCCCGCAATAGCTGCAACCGCACATACCCCTTTCAGCCTCGCCTCCATCTCCAAGACCTTTGCCGCTGCTGCGGTCATGCGCCTGGTCGAGGTCGGAAAGCTTGATCTGGACGCGCCGATTGACCGCTACCTTCGATCGCCACTGCCCCAGTCGCATTTTGACGCGAAGTCCGTGACCTTGCGATTATTGGGCGGGCACGCCGCCGGATTGCCCACGCTTTTCGACATGTTTGATCCTGCCCGCCCGCCAGCAGCGATTGCTGATCTCGTACGCAGCTATGGGGAACTGGCTTATCCACCGGGGGAAAGATACGAGTACGCCAATCTGGGATACAGCCTCTTGGGTGAGGCGGTCAGCCACGTCACCGGCCGGCAATTCCCGGCCAGCCTGAATGACCTGGTCATTCGACCCTTGGGCCTTCGCAATACTTTTTATGACGCCGATCCCGCGCGGATGGAGGCCGCCGCCGGCCGCTACGACCAGAATGGCCGCGAAATACCCTTCTATACGACGGCAACGCCGCCTTCTGGCGAAGTGTATGCGAGCGCACATGATCTCAGCATCTTTGCTGCGCATATGATGGGAATAACAACTGAAGGGCGCGGGCCGCTCCTCGGCCCTAAAGCCCTCGACACACTTTTCTCGCCAGTGCTTACCAGCCGCTCGAAGGCCTTTACGACGTTCGGCTGGTCCGGGCGCGACGTCTCCGGCGAGCGCATGATCGCCAAAACCGGCGGCCAGCCCGGGGTCGCTGCGCGGCTGACGCTGCTACCGATGCGCAAGATCTCGATCGCCGTCATTGCCAACCGCGATGACAACCGCGACCTTGTGGCAGAAATCACCTCCCAAATTGCTTCATCGCTCATGTCCGATTGGAGCAATCCCGATTTTCATATGGATGACCTCCCGCCGCCGGACGCAGGCCCACAGGACTGTGACGGGACGTGGACCGGCTCTATCCGAGGTGGCGACGTATCCGAGGATATTGGCCTTCTCATCAAGGCCGGTGGTGCATCCACATGCAGATTGGGAAACGATAGCGCTCGACCGATCCTGGATATGACAAATCATTCGCCCGTGCTCACGTTCGGTGTGGACGGTGATCTCTCTGCCGGTGCCGCCACTGATGGCTCTCCACCCAAGATGGATTTCAAGCTTGTCGCTCGAAACGATGGACTCGTCGGGCGGTGTCTCCGCATCCGCGACAGGCCCGGCTTTACCTCGACCGAACCCTACATCGTCACGTTATCGCGATCATCATGACGCTCAAATCTCTGACGAGACGTTTCTCGAACGGAGAAAGGCATAGGCTCCTCTTTGCGGAATCGGCAGAATGACAAAGACCAGAATGGCAGCACGTGCACTGTTGATTGCCCTGCTTGGTGTCGGATGTGTTCTCGCTGTCGGAGCGGCTTATAATGCTCTCAGCCTTCGCCACTATCGCTCGACCGCCGGCGTTCCGGGAAAGCTTTTCACGGTCGACCGCTACAAAATGCATCTCTTTTGCACCGGTCACGGCGGCCCGGCCATCATCCTCGATGCCGGGCTCGGTGACGATTCCCTCATATGGGCAAAGGTGCAACCCGAACTCTCACAGCATACGACCGTATGTGCCTATGATCGAGCGGGTTTCGGTTGGAGCGAGCCGCGGCCTGGTCGCCGGGACGCGAATTCGATCGCCGACCAGTTACATGGTCTGCTCCGCACCGCCCAGATAGCTCCTCCCTACATTATGATGGGCCACTCGATCTCGGGCCTCTATCTTCGCGCTTATGCCAATCGTTATTCTTCCGACCTGGCAGGGCTGGTCTTCGTGGACGGCGCGACGCCCCTTCAAGATGACCGCATTCCCAAGGCCCTCGTCGCCATCCAGGATGAGCAGCGTCGCGACATGCCCTGGGACCGGTTCCTGGTGGCCGTCGGTTGGTATCGGGCCAAGGGCGCGTGTACGCAGATTCTACCGGGCTTCGAGCACTACACGGCCTGGATAAAGGCCGATAGTTGCGTGCCGTCGCAAATCACCGCCGTGGAAGCCGAGCTCGATTCAGAACGCCTTTCCGGCGAAGAGACCCTGCATGCAGGACCCTTCGCCAACCTTCCCATTCTGATCCTTTCACGCGATCCTGCCGTGCTTCCATCCAACTGGCCGAAGGACGTCGGCAAAGCGAATGCGACGATCTGGAATCGCATGCAGGAAGAAGCCAAATCCCTGTCACCACATTCCAGGCGCATCATCGCCAAAGGCAGCGACCATTACATCCAGATCGACCGGCCCGATCTGCTGAACAAGGAGGTTCTCGCCTTCATGACAGATATCCAGAAAAAGGATTTTTCCCGTCTGGACGGCACGACAACATTTCAATGATGTGGAAAGGGCATGGTCACCCTGGTTCAACGCCAGCGAACGAGGCTTGAGATGAAAAGACTTTCCACGTTGATCATGATCTCGCTGATGTGCGCCACGGGATCGAGCGCCGGCATCGGCCATGAGCCGCGATCGCCCGAACCTGCCGTCAGCATCGCCATCAGAGGCGGCACGATCTATGATGGGCTGGGTGGAGAGCCATTTCTTGGCGACATACTTGTGGCCAATGACCGCATCGTTGCCGTCGTGAAGGGTGGGTCCAGGGTCAAGAGCCGTTTGAACATCGACGCTCGCGGTCTGGCGATCGCTCCAGGCTTCATCAATATGCTCAGCTGGGCGAACGAAAGCCTGTTGGTCGATGGCCGAGCCATGTCGGACATCAAGCAAGGCGTGACACTGGAAATCCTGGGGGAAGGCGAATCCATGGGTCCGCTCACGCCGGACATGAAACGCGACATGGAACGCAGCGAGGGCGATCTCAGATATCCGGTGACATGGACAACGCTCGGCGAATATCTGGAGCATACGGCCAACCAGGGGATCGCACCGAACGTGGCGTCTTTCGTGGGCGCGGCGACCGTCCGGATTCACGAGCTGGGCAAGGACGATGTCGATCCGACGCCGGAGCAGCTCGGACGCATGCGCGGTCTCGTTCGGCAGGGGATGCAAGAAGGCGCCCTGGGTGTGAGCTCAGCGCTCATTTATGCGCCCGGCGCTTATGCGGAGACGCCCGAACTTGTCGCGCTCGCGCGGGAGGCGGCACTCTGCGGCGGCATATATATAAGCCATGTCCGGTCCGAGGGCGACCGGCTCCTCCCCGCCATCGATGAACTCATCGACATCAGCAGGCAGAGTGGTGCGCCGGCCGAGATCTATCACTTGAAGCAGGCCGGGCGCGCCAATTGGGGCAAGATCGATGCAGCGCTTGCGCGGATTGAGGCTGCACGTGCCCAGGGACTGCGGATCACGGCGGACATGTATAGCTATACGGCCGGTGCGTCGGGTCTCGACGCAGCGATGCCGCCTTGGGTCCAGGCTGGAGGCTATGACGCCTGGGTCAAGCGACTGAAGGATCCGCAAATACGCGCTCGTGTGGTGAAGGAGATGTCGCGCCCGGCAAAGGATTGGGAGAATCTGTATCTCGCTGCCGGCGGGGCCGATAATGTCCTGCTGATAGGGTTCAAAAATCCGGACCTCAAAAAATATACCGGGAAGACGCTGGCCGAAGTCGCAACGGCGCTGGGCGAAAGCCCGATAGAGGCCGCGATCGATCTGGTCATCAGGGATGGAAGTCGGGTCAGCACCGCCTATTTCATGATGGATGAGGCAAATGTCAGGCGGCAAGTCGGCCTGCCCTGGATCGCATTTGGATCGGACGAAAGTGCGCCGGCATCGGAGGGCGTGTTCCTGCTATCGAACAGCCATCCTCGCGCCTACGGAAATATCGCCCGCCTTCTCGGGCATTATGTGCGCGAGGAGAAGGCGACGACATTGCAAAGCGCCATCCAGCGTCTGACCAGTTTTCCTGCGAAGAACCTTGGCATTCGCGATCGGGGGAGCCTCACCGCCGGCAATTTCGCTGACCTTGTCGTGTTTGATCCGAAAACGATCGGTGATCACGCAACCTACGCCCAGCCTGCGCACTATGCGTCCGGCGTAAGAGACGTGTTCGTCAACGGCATTCCGGTGCTGCGCAACGGTCAGGCGACCGGTCGGAAGGCCGGGCAGGTCGTGCGGGGGGCAGGGTGGCAGGGCTGGCCCAATGGCGGGCAGTGCCACTAGCCTAACACCTCACGGTCCCCGAGCAGCGTTGCGACACGCCTTAGGCATCATGCGTTGCCATTGTCGGCCGGGCCTTTCGTCTGCTTCGATCTTAAAACATGGTGGTGATGAAGCTGGTCATCACGTAATCGTCATCCACGACAGGCAGCGCGCGCCATTTGTCAAAGGTCGTGCACGGATGGGAAATGCCGAAGCCGACCATGTCGCCGACCTCGAGGTCAGCCGACCCGACCATGCAGGCATGCTGATCGTATAATTTGGTGATGCTGAGCGTGCCCGTGAGAGGACGCGGCCGTGCGTCGACCAGGGGCCGATAATGCCAGATGGCGACCGGCAGATCAGCGTCAAAGCCGACGTCGCGTTTACCGAGACTGGCGATGGCCTCGCCCTGTTCCGGGACAGATTGGATCACGGCCCAGACCTCAAGCGCTGCGCGTGGTCCTGGTCCGATCAGGTCGATGTCCGGGCGCCGTTCCCGTATCGCCTCAAAGGCCCGAACATAGGTTCCGTGGTCATGAACGATATAGCATCCCGACCTCAGAATGATCCGTTGCCGGCCGGCAAGATCGACCCGCGTCAGCAGCTCCGCGCACAGATCGAACAGACTTGATCCACCACCCGTGAGCAGAATCTCGCCATCGGCAAAATGCCCCGCGGCATAGACCTCCGAAACTAGCTCCAGCATGCCTGAGAGCATGGCTCGTGCCTGATCGGGGCCGTCAGCGTCAGACGGGAAGATCCCTTCAAATATTTCGATGCCTCGCAGAGCCAGGACGTCCCGCTGTGTCACCACATAGGCGCTCAATGCGGCACCGGCAGAGATCGAACGCACGCCGGTTCGACCGCGCGCCGCCCCCATCTCGACGAGGACGTTCAAGGGCCGCGAAAGCTGGCGTCTGCGGGCCGCTGCCGCGAGCCGGTCGGTGCCTTCGATGGAATCGACCAGGCAAAAGAATTCGAACCCAGGATCTTTCTCCAACTCATCCAGGACCAGCGCGATGTCGCCGGGCGACACCAGCTGGTTCGCCAGCAGGATCCGGGTCACACCCCATTGCCGATAGACTCTGACATGATGCGCCGTCGCAGCGGTCATCCCCCAAACCCCCGCGTCCTTCTGCAGGGCGAAAAGCTCCGGGCTCATCGTGGTTTTCCCATGCGGGCAGATGTCGGCGCCGACCGCCTCCAGGAAAGCCCGCATCCACAGGATATTATGCCGGATTGCGCTATCCTTGAGGATCGCTACCGGCATGGGAAAATCGCCTTCCAGAAGGCTCGCCTGCCTGCCCGCAACCTCTGTTCGGGAAAGCCCATGAAGCGATGCCGGAAACCCTTTCAGGCGCCAGTCTATCGTGACAGCGTCATGCATAAATCACTGCTTCCTTATCATCAGACATCTGCCCGGGCACCGACCGCGGAGATTGCTATCCTCGATTGTGCAGGGCGGCCTCCTTCACTTCGGCGCGGAATCGATGAAGCAGCGGCTCGGTATAGCCATTCGGCTGCGAGCCCCCCTGGAATACCAGCGCTCGCGCCGCCTTCAAGGCGATGCTCTCGTCGCAGAGTGGGCGATACAGCGGGTCGCCGACATTCTGCGCATCAACCTTCCTTGCCATGCGGTCGAACGCAGCATCCACATCGGCTGCCGTGGCAACCCCGTGCAACAGCCAGTTCGCCATATGTTGCGACGAGATCCGCAGCGTCGCGCGATCCTCCATCAATCCGATATCGTCGATGTCGGGTACCTTCGAGCAGCCGATACCCTGGTCGATCCAGCGTACGACATAGCCAAGGATGCCTTGCGCATTGTTGTCGAGTTCGCGCGTTATCTCGTCGCGCGTCCAGTGCCTGCCGGATGCCAGCGATATGGTCAGCAACGCATCAAGCTCGGGTATCGCTTCGGACGCGATCGCGCGTTGCCGGTCGAATACATCGACCTGATGGTAATGCAGCGCATGCAACGTCGCCGCGGTCGGTGATGGCACCCAGGCGGTATTGGCGCCCGACAAGGGATGGCCGATTTTCTGGGCAAGCATGTCGGCCATCCGGTCGGGCGCCGCCCACATGCCCTTGCCGATCTGCGCTTTGCCAGACAGGCCACAGGCCAGGCCGATGCGGACATTACGATCTTCATAGGCCTTGATCCAGGCGCTGCCCTTCATCTCTGCCTTCGGGATCATGGCGCCTGCCTGCATGCTGGTGTGCAGTTCGTCGCCGGTGCGATCGAGAAAGCCTGTGTTGATGAAGGCGACCCGCTCTCGTACTGCCTCGATCGTGGCGGCCAGATTGGCTGAGGTGCGGCGCTCCTCGTCCATCACCCCGACCTTGATCGTATGGCGGGCGAGCCCCAGCAGATCTTCCACCGCGTCGAAAAGCCGGTCGGTGAAGCCAGCCTCGGCCGGCCCGTGCATCTTGGGCTTCACGATATAGACAGAACCAGTCCGGCTGTTGCGAAGAGGCCCGACACCCCTGAGGTCGTACAGCGCGATTGTGCTGGTCAGGATGGCATCGAGAATGCCCTCCGGCGCTTCCTCGCCCTGCAGCAGAACGGCCGGTGTAGTCATCAGATGGCCGACATTACGCACGAAGAGGATACTGCGGCCCGGAATGATCAGAGCCCCGCCGTTGGCGGCTTCATAGACGCGGTCGGGATTGAGGCGCCGCGTTATCGCGACCCCGCCCTTATCGAACGTCTCTTCCAGATCACCGCGCATCAAACCCAGCCAATTGGCATAGGCGGCTACCTTGTCTTCGGCATCCACGACGGCGACAGAGTCTTCCAGATCGACGATCGTTGACAGGGCCGCTTCCAGGAGCACGTCGGCAATACCGGCAGGATCGGCCTGGCCTGTGTGATGTTCGCGATCGACAACGACCTCGATATGAAGGCCATTATGCAGGAAGAGCCACGACTCGCCTGAACGGCCCACCAACTGAGCGGCATCAGCCAAAACTAGCTCGCCTCCTGCAAAATCTCTCCATGATCCGGCGGCGAGTGGCACGACCTCGTCCAGAAAAAATTTCGCCCGGTCGATCACCGCGGCGCCACGAACGGCGTCGTAGCCGCTGCCCGCCGGGACTCCCGGCAGGGCATCGGTGCCGTATAAAGCATCGTACAAGCTGCCCCAGCGCGCATTGGCCGCATTGAGGACGAAACGGGCATTGAGTACCGGCACCACCAGTTGCGGCCCGGCCATGGTCGCGATCTCGGCGTCGACATTCGTCGTTCCGATCACGAACGGCATCGGCTCAGGCACAAGATAGCCCAACTCGACCAGGAAAGCGCGATACTCGGCTGTGTCGATCGGCAGGTCACGGTGCGCGATATGCCAGGCATCGATCCTCGACTGGATGTCGTCCCGCCTACGCAGCAACTGGGCATTTTCCGGGCCGAAACGCGCGAAGATATTGGCGACGCCCTTCCACCACTCGTCCGGTTCAATGCCAAGTGCCGGCAGGACCAGCTTCTCGACGAACGCGACAAGCGGTGTCGCCACCTTCAGGCCCGCCCGGTCGATCATATCAGGCATATTGAATCTCTCACTTCTGGGGGAGTAGCCCGGCTGCGGCGATACCGGCCAGGACGCAAAGCTCATCATTTTCTGACGTATCGCCGGTGGCACCGACCGCCCCGATCGCGTGACCATCAGCATCGACGATGATCACCCCACCCGCGGCGGGTACCACGCCATTGGCGGAGATCGGTCCAAGCGATGCCACAAAGGTCGGTCGCTCTGCAGCCATCTCGGCGATCTTGCGGCTCGATACCCCGAGCGCCAACGCGCCGGACGCCTTGGCAGTGGCGATGTGTGGCCGCAGGGTAGAAGAATTGTCCTGCCGCTGGAAAGCGATCAGATGGCCCCCTGCATCGAGCACCGCAATGCTCAATGGCTTGCACCCTTGTTCGGCGCCTTGGCCAAAGGCTGCGGCGATAATGGCGTTGGCCTGTTCCAGCATGAGGCGGCTCATGAATGTCTCCGATCGTACCATGTTGAGCGAGTCGCTCATTCCTCTCCAGTGCTGGGTAGACCGGCCAGTATTTGCTCGGTAGACGATAAAAATCGAAGGCTCTTGTTCCTGTGGGGAATAAATCGTGGATCCCGATGTCGCCCTGTTCGCAGCAATCATTGAGGCGGGGAGTCTGAGCGCAGCTGGGCGCGCCCTCTGCATTTCGCCTGCAATGGTCTCCAAACGTTTGGCAAGATTGGAGGACCGTCTTGGCGTTCGCCTGGTCCATCGGACGACCCGTCGACTCGAACTGACCATCCGCGGGGAAAGATTTCACCGGGACGTGGTGGCAATACTGGCAAAGCTCCGCGAAGCCGAAGAGCGCGTCGCCGATCGCTTGACCGTGCCGGCAGGTCCGCTTCGAATTTCGGCTCCCACCTCCTTTGGCCGACTGCATATCGCGCCGAGGCTAAAGCCGTTTCTCGACCTTTATCCGGCGATCGAGCTCGAGATCGACTTGTCGGACGACTTTGTTGATCTTTTGGCCGGGGGTGGCGATGTGGCAATCCGCATTACCTCGCGGCTGGAGCCAGGGCTCGAGGCAGTTAGGCTCGCGGACAGCCAACGAATCCTATGCGCCGCGCCGCAATATCTGGCCCAACGCGGTATTCCCGCGAACGCTGCCGCGCTTGCAAACCATGATATTCTTGCGGCGTCCGGACAATTGCCCTGGCGGCTTCTCGGCCCGAGCGGGGATTTGATGATCAATGGTAAAAGCCATGTCCGCACCAATTCGAGCGAAGTCGTTCGGGAACTCACAGTGGCTGGGGTCGGCATCTCATTGCGGTCGCTCTGGGATATCAGCGAAGAACTCGTCGCCGGTAATCTTGTACGGGTACTACCCGAACTCCAGGGATCGGCCGATGTCGGTATATTTGCTGTGTACCCAAAAACGCCGATGAGACCCGCCAGCTTGAGCGCCCTTCTTGCCTATCTTGGTTCATTGTGGGGTGCCGTGCCGCCGTGGGAAATACCCGTTCTCTTCGTGGAATGAGCGCCCTCAGCGATCAACGACTCGTTTAAGCGCGACCTCGGATCAATGATCATAAATCAGATAGCTGCGGCATCATTGGCTCGACGCGTTTCGGGTAAACGGTGTGGCGGAAGCGGACGCGCACCCACCGTGGGTCTGAAGCAAGCTTCACAAAGCCCGCGCGATTGCCGAGTTGATTCGCTGCCATAGAAGGTCGGTTCCCTGAGCACGTCCGCGCGGGTGAACGGCGAAGGCGGCCGTTCTGTCTGCCCTTGTTGTACCGCCTTGACGGTTTCGAATCGAGTCCCACATTGGCCGGCCCAAACGTGCATGGAGTTCCTCCAGCAGCGTCCTGGTCCGGTCGAACAATGCCTGGATCTGGGCGGGCGTCGGCTCGGTCAGGTCGATCGGCTGGCGGATCAACAGTCCCAGCAAGGTCGAGAATTCGGTGCGGACCGTTCGCCCCGGCGCATAGGAGTCGGCCAAGGCCTGGCTGTCCATCTCGCCGTCGAAGGTCACATAATTGTCGCGCAGCGACATCCAGGCGAGCGCGTGGCTCACCTGGCCCCATCATCTTCATTCCGGGCTCGGCTACACGCACCCTGCACCAGCATCAGGGCCGCCCCTCCCGATCCGCACGACTACCCTCGGCGGGCGGGCGGGAGGGGTGTATCAATTCACGACCCTCACATTTCCACGCGCCGCGCCCACGCTTCTTTGAGCGATGCCTAATTGATTGTCCTAAGTCGAGTAGGGTGACCGCCAAGGTCAATGTGCGATACAAACCGACTTGAGCTCGGTATAGGCATCGAGCCAGTCCACGCCGAAGTCGCGTCCGACACCGGACTGCTTGAACCCGCCGAACGGCATGTTTGGATCGATGAACACATGAGAGTTCACCCACACCGTGCCGGCTTCGAGGCGTGGGGTAATGTTCATCGCTGTCGACAGATCTCGGGTCCACAAGCTTGCGCCAAGACCAAGATTACTGTCGTTGGCACGCGTGATCGCTTCTTCCGCATCGGCAACGCGTGCTACGCCCAAAATCGGTCCGAACACCTCCTCGCGAGTTAGTTTGAGGTGATCGCCGGGATCGAGCACCAGGGTCGGAGAAATATAATATCCTTCGGACGGCACGGCCGCGCCGGTGACCAGTGAAGCACCGGCTGAGCGGGCGTCATCAAGGTAGGCCTTGACCTTTGCCTGGTGGCCGGACGAGACGAGTGGATTGATTTGCGTTTCTGGGTCCAGCCCCGGGCCGACCTTCATTCCGCTGATGGCGCCCTGCAAGGCTCCCACCAGATCGTCATAGAGCGGAGCCTCGACATAGACTCGCGAGGCGGCTGCGCAGACCTGGCCCCCATTAAGAAATCCGCCGGCCATGAGACCAGGGATGACGGTGGCGAGATCTGCATCCTTCAGCACGATCGCAGGGTTCTTGCCGCCGAGCTCGAGGGTTACCCTGGTCAGATTGTCTATCGCTGCTCGACCGATCACCTTGCCGGTCGGCGTTGATCCAGTGAAGCTGATCTTCGCGACGAGCGGGTGAGAGGTGAGGGCCGCTCCCGCTCCCGCGCCGCTGCCCGTTATCACGTTGAAGACACCGGCGGGCACGCCGGCCTCAAGGGCAGTTTCGGCGAGCATTAGTGCGGTTAGCGGCGTCACTTCCGACGGTTTGAGAACTACGCTGCAGCCAGCAGCCAGCGCGGGCATCACCTTCCACAAGGCGATCATCATGGGGAAATTCCACGGCGCGATGCCAGCGACAACGCCGATAGGCTCCCGCCTCGTATATGTCGTCCAATGCTGTGGCCCCCCCGGAAGCGACGTGTCGAACGTGCGGCCGCTGATCTTGGTAGCAAGGCCGGCTGCGTATCGCATCCAATCGGAGGAGGCGCCGACCTCGAACATGCGCGAGATCGCGATCGATTTGCCCTGCTCGAGTGTCTCGAGTTGGGCATACACTTCACCCTTTTCGACGACCAAATCCGCGAACTTGAGTAGAACTCGCTCTCGGTCAGCTGGACGCATGTGCCGCCAGCGACCGTCGCGGAAAGCGGCGTCGGCCGAACGGACGGCACGGTCGACGTCTGTCGCGGTGGCATCGATGGCGGTGGCGATCACCCTACCTGACGACGGATCATAGACCGGCAGGGTCGCGGATCCATCACTGGCGACACGTTTCCCATCAATAATAATTGCGGGGTCTAGAGCGAGGAAGGCCGTGACCTGCGCTTCGAGTTTGAAAGGACCGTCATAGGTCATGCCGTATCTCTCCCAACTAATTTGCTGCTTGCCTGATGCGACGATTTTCTTCGTTTTGAGGCCCTCAGCAGAGGGCCGCATCGACAAGCTCTTTCGGGCGCAAGTCGCGGACGCGCACCGCCTTACCCGAAGATCGTTCGACCGATCCGGGCGCGCAGAGCGTGACCGTCGCGCTGATACCTATCGCAGTTTTGATGTAACCCGCGAGCCGCTTGGCGGCAGCGGCGTGTTCGTCCTCCGCCAGATCGGACTTTGCTTCGACCCGTATCGTGACCTCATCCATGCGGTGCGGCCGCACGATCTCCATCTGGTAATGAGGGCTAAGTCCCTCGCAACGCAGCAATTGCTCTTCGATCTGAGTCGGGAAGACGTTCACGCCGCGAATGATCAGCATGTCGTCCGACCGGCCCGTGATACGGCCGAGACGACGGAACGGCGACCTGGTGCCGGGAAGGAGGCAGGTGAGGTCGCGCGTCCGGTAACGGATGACTGGCATCGCCTGCTTGGTCAGCGAAGTGAACACCAGTTCGCCATAGCTCCCGTCGGGAAGCACTTCGCAGGTCGAAGGGTCGATGATCTCGGCGAGGAAGTGGTCCTCCCATATCGTCGGACCATTCTTGTCGGCGGCATATTCCGACGCGACGCCCGGGCCCATCACCTCGGACAAGCCGTAGATATCGACGGCCTGGATGTTGAACGCGGTCTCGATCTCGGTTCGCATCGCGTCGGTCCACGGCTCGGCGCCGAACACACCGATTTTGAGCGAGGTCGAGCGTGGATCGACGTCCTTGCGCCGAAATTCGTCGAGGATGGTCAGCATGTAGCTTGGCGTGACCATGATGATATCGGGCTCGAAATCGAGTATCAGCTGAACCTGTTTTTCGGTCTGTCCTCCCGACATCGGGATGACGGTGTAGCCGGAGCTTTCCGCCCCGAAATGTGCTCCGAGGCCGCCAGTGAAGAGGCCATAGCCATAGGCGATGTGGACCTTCATGCCGGGGCGGCCGCCTGCGACTTGCAGCGATCGCCCGATGAGCGTCGCCCAGTTCGCCAGATCTTCTTGGGTGTAGCCGACGACAGTCGGCTTCCCAGTCGTGCCGGATGACGCATGAATTCGCGCAACCTCGTTCATTGGAACACTGAAGAAGCCAAACGGGTAATTGGTGCGCAGATCCGACTTTGTCGTGAAAGGGAATTTCGACAGGTCGGAAAGGCAGCTCAGGTCGTTTGGGCGTACCCCCATCTCATTGAAGGTACGACGGTAGTGCGGGTTGTTGTCATAAGCATGTTGGAGCGTGGTGCGCAGACGTTCGAACTGAATCTCGGCCAACGAGTGCCCGCCCAAATCGAGCCCAAGCAGGGGCGGGAAGGCCAAAACCAATTCCGTGGTCGACACTAAAGCCTCTCCTGTATGCACCTCGAGATCGCCGTTCTTGTCCGACACGCATCACGGCGGTCGTCGACGGTTTTTCAAGGCGTCTCATGTCCGTTTCGGCCAAGCGACCGGCCGTGTGCTCTCCTCAGCTCTGGGTTCCAGAGCCGGAAATCTCACCGAACTTATAATTTACCGTCCAGACGGTCAATTGATTTTCCGAGGATTCCCGTCAGGCCGCTGAGGCCCTGCGCCAAGCCTAAATCTTCGGCGTCTTTTGTTTCTTCCGGGTACCCTGCGGAGCGAGGCCGGCGAGGAACATCTCGGCGGCCATCATCGCAATCTCGGAACCTCGGATCGGCCCGTTCTGATCGAACCAAGTATGCGTGAAGTTGAGCATGCCAAAGAACATCATCACGAGCGCGCGCCGCCGCGGCTTGTCCCCCGAAAGGTCGCTCCGCACCTCCAGAAGGAGGCGGTCCATGACGTCAAGCAACTGCCGCTGATGATCGATGATGATCGCGCGACGCTCCGCGGGGAGGTTGCCGAGCTCATTGAGCAATACCTTCTGGTTCGCCTCCGCGCCGGCATATAGTCTCATCAGCGCAAGTGCGATCGATCGGATCCGGGCATCGGCGGGGTTATTGCCAGTTTCTATCGCCCGGGCGGCCTCGACCAGACTCTGTACGTGGGAGTCCATCACGTCAAAGAGGATGTCCTCCTTCGACGGATAATAGTGATAGATCAGGGATTTTGAGGTTTTACAGGCGGCGGCGATCTCCGCCATGGACGCGCCCAGAAAGCCTCGCGCCGCATAAAGCTTCGCTGCCGTCGCCACGATCGCTTCACGTCGCTGCTCAAAGTCTGCCGCCTGTGTTCTCGCCATTGCCCTGATCGCGTTCTTTCTGAGATCCGGGTTCAGTAGGCTAATGCGCGCGGAACTTCCATCCGCGCGCGTCAGGTAGCCAATTGATCAGCCTTGCTCGCTGACCGCCAGAATTTTGAATTTCCCCTTGGCAAACGCCATCGCGTCCTTGCCCGCCGCGCGATTTTCAGGAGACGCCATTGCGAGATCAAAGGCCGCCTGGTTGCCAAAATGGAGCTCCGTGATAACGAAATAGGGGGATGACCCTCCCAGCAAGTTCGCATCGACTCGATTGATGACAGCCTTCTGCAAGCCGGGGATGGAACGGGCGATCGGCATATGAACGGTTTCATAGTGCGCGAGCCATGCGGCTTCGTCCTCGGGCTGGTCGTACAGGATGAGTAATTTGTTTGGCATCAGCCTTGGTCCTCATTGGCGTTCATTGTGAGCAGTTCGTAGGTGGCCACGGTTTCGCCGTCCTGATTTGTCACCAAGGCATCCCAGCGGACCTCGCCATATTCCTCATTCCGGCGGCTTTTCGATTTCGCGGTCAATCGGACTTGAATCGCATCGCCCGGCGACACCGGCTTCACGAAGCGCAGATTGTCGAGACCGGTATTGGCAAGGACCGGGCCTGGCGCCGGATCGACGAATAGACCGGCAGCGAACGACAGGATCAGATAGCCATGCGCAACCCGACCCGGGAAGAAGGGATTCGCAGCGGCGGCATCTTCGTCCATGTGGGCATAGAAGGTGTCGCCGGTGAAGTGAGCGAAATGCTCGATGTCGTCGAGCGTGATCGTCCGCGGTGCCGAGGTGAACGACTTGCCGATTTCAAGAGTGTCGAATCCCAGACGGAAGGGATGGGGCGCCCCGTCAATCGTCGGTGCGCCTACAATCCAGCGATGTCCCACCGACGCCAGCATGCGCGGCGAACCCTGCAATGCACTCCGCTGCATGTAGTGATGGACGCCGCGAATTCCGCCCAGCTCCTCACCGCCGCCGGCGCGCCCGGGGCCACCATGAACGAGGCCCGGCAGCGGTGAGCCATGACCGGTCGATTCCCGCGCGCAGTCGCGATCCACAATCAGCACCCGACCGTGATAGGCGGCGGCGCCCGTCACCACCGCGCTGGCGACGGCAGGATCATAGGTGAAGACCGACATGACCAGCGACCCCTGTCCACGATTGCAAAGGGCGATCGCATCCGGAAGGTCGGCATAAGGCATCAGCGTCGAGACTGGGCCAAACGCCTCCTTGTCATGGACGTTTTCGCTCGCCCACGGCGCATCGCAGCGCAACAGCACCGGCGACATAAAGGCGCCATTCTCGGCCGGCGGCGTGTCCGGATCGCCGAACACGATTCTGGCTTCCTTAGCGAGCTCGGCGATCGTTGCGCGGACGTCGCGCAATTGCCGTTCGCTGACCAGCGCGCCCATGGTGACGCCTTCGACGGAAGGGTCACCGACCACCACCTTGGCAAGGCGCGCGGCAATTGCCTGCTCGACGGCATCGATCAGGGAAGCGGGCACGAAGGTGCGGCGGATCGCTGTACACTTCTGCCCCGCCTTGGTGGTCATCTCGCGGATGACCTCTTTCACGAACAGGTCGAACTCGGGGCTTTCCGGCGTGCAGTCGGGGCCGAGCAACGTGGCATTGAGGCTGTCGCGCTCGGCGATGAACCGGACGCTTTCCCGTGCGATGACGGGGTGTGATTGAAGCTTTTGCGCGGTGGCGGCAGAGCCCGTGAACGAGACGACGTCCTGACAGGTCAGGTGATCGAACAGATCGCCCACCGAACCGACGATGAGCTGAAGGGCGCCGTCCGGAAGAAGTCCCGTGTCGAGCATGATGCGGACACAGGCTTCGGTCACATAGGCGGTCGAGGATGCCGGCTTCACGATCGCGGGGACGCCGGCAAGGAACGCCGGCCCCAGCTTCTCCAGCATTCCCCAGCACGGGAAATTGAACGCGTTGATGTGGATCGCGACGCCGTGAAGCGATGAGAAGATATGTTGACCGACGAAGGTTCCGCGTTTCGAAAGGGGCTCGATCGGGCCATCGAGCAACACCGTATCGTTAGGCAGCTCGCGACGGCCCTTTGACGCATAGGCGAACAACGTACCGGCCCCGCCCTCGATATCGATCCAGCCGTCGGTGCGGGTCGCCCCGGTGTGGGCGGAAAGCGCGTACAGCTCCTCCTTGCGGGCGATGATCGCTTCGGCGAGACCCTTCAGCATTCGTGCCCTGTCGTGGAAGGTCATTGCGCGGAGCGCCGGCCCTCCGGCGCTGCGCGCATATGCCGCCATCCGGGCGAAATCGACGCCGCTCGAGCCGAGTTCCGCAACCGTCTGTCCGGTAACCGCCGACTGTACGGCATCTACCCCGTCCCTTGCCTCGAACCAGCTGCCAGATACGAAATTCATGAGTTTGATTGGCTTCATCGGATTTTCTCCAGATCTCGTCAGCGGCCGACAAAGGCCGGAGTGCGCTTGGCGAGGAAGGCAGAGACACCTTCCTGGTAATCATAGGTACGGCCCAGTGCTCGCATCGTGTCGCGCTGGATATCGAGTTCGGTATCAAGGCTGTTGAGCCAGCTCTCGCGAATGAGCTTTTTGGTCGCGGCGAGGCCAGCGGTCGGCGCTGTCGCGAATTTCGAGACCAGGGCCTCGGCCGCACCCGCCAGCTCCGCATCGTCGACGACCTTCCAGATCAGGCCCCATTCTGCCGCCCGCTCGGCGGGCACCGGTTCGCCCGTCAGGGCCATTCCCAGCGCGCGCGCCTGCCCGACGAGCCGAGGCAGGATCCAGCTGCCCCCGCTGTCGGGGATGAGCCCAATATTAGCGAAGGATTGGATGAACTTTGCTGATCGCGCGGCAATGACGATGTCGCAGGCAAGGGCGATGTTCGCGCCGGCCCCGGCGGCAACGCCGTTGACCGCGCAAACCACCGGCAGGGGCAGCGCGACGAGCCTGCGTACGAGCGGATTGTAGAAGCGTTCGACCGAATCGCCGAGGTCAACCGGAGCGGATCCCGGCGCCACCGTCCGGTCCGCCAGATCTTGGCCCGCGCAGAAACCGCGACCGGTCCCGGTGACGAGCAAGGTCCGTACGCTCGGATCGGTTTCGACCCGGCCGAGGGCATCCGCGACTTCCCCGTGCATGGCAGCCGTGAAGCTGTTGAGGCGATCGGGCCGATCAAAGGTGAGCCGTGCAATGCCGTCGGCAATCCCGAATTGGATGCACTCATACATCATTTTCTGTCTCTCCTTGCGGCGGCGTCGCCTGCGACCTATAACAGATCGACCGGACGGTCAATTAATTGAGGTGGCAACATGGCTGCGGGCGAAGGCATTCTCGCGCACGCTGTCGCAGTTTCCAGCGAATCCGTGGGGTCGATATTGCTTGGAGAAATATGCAATGGCTGAGGCTTTCATCTGCGACGCCGCTCGGACTCCCATTGGCCGGTACGGCGGCGCCTTAGCCGAGGTCAGGGCCGACGACCTTGCCGCAATTCCGATTCGCGCACTCAAGGATCGCAATCCCCACGTCGATTGGTCGAAGATCGATGACACCGTGCTGGGCTGCGCCAATCAGGCTGGCGAGGACAATCGCGACGTCGCGCGCATGGCGGTGCTGCTGGCAGGCCTGGGAGACAGTGTGCCGGGTACGACCCTCAATCGCTTGTGCGGGTCGGGTATGGATGCCGTCGGCACCGCAGCTCGCGCCATCAAGGCAGGGGAGGCGCACCTCTATCTGGCAGGGGGCGTCGAAAGCATGACCCGCGCCCCCTTTGTAATGGGCAAAGCCGGTTCCGCCTTCGCGCGCACTGCCGAGGTGTTCGACACGACGATCGGTTGGCGCTTCGTCAACAAGACACTGAAAGCTGCGTACGGTATCGATTCGATGCCTGAGACAGCCGAGAATGTAGCGAAGGATTTTCAAGTCTCGCGCGCTGATCAGGACGCCTTCGCTGTGCGCAGTCAGGCGCGCGCGGCGAAGGCGCAGGCGGGTGGCCGCTTTGATGCGGAGATAGTGCCGGTATCGATTCCCCAACGGAAGGGTGATTCGGTCGTCGTCGACCACGACGAGCACCCCCGGTCGACATCTATCGAGGCGCTCTCCAAGCTCAAGCCTATCGTGCGACCCGATGGTACGGTGACGGCGGGCAATGCGTCGGGAGTCAATGACGGTGCGGCGGCGCTACTGGTCGCATCCGAAGAGGGTGCACGGATTCACGGATTGACGCCACGCGCGCGGGTCGTCGCGACGGCCGTCGTCGGCGTCCCGCCACGTATCATGGGCTATGGCCCCGCGCCCGCTACCCGCGCGGTCCTGCACAAGGCCGGGTTGAAGCTCGGCGACATCGACCTGATTGAGCTCAACGAGGCTTTTGCGTCTCAGGGCCTTGCGGTGTTGCGCGACCTTGGTCTTCCGGATGATGGCGATTTCATTAATCCCAACGGCGGCGCGATCGCGCTGGGTCACCCGCTTGGGATGTCCGGCGCTCGGCTGATCCTGACAGCGACCGAGGAACTGCATCGAACCGGCAAACGCTATGCTTTGTGCACGATGTGCATCGGCGTTGGACAGGGCATTGCAACGATCATCGAGCGCGTGTGACGAGACGAGTGTTATAATTGACCGTCCGGTCGGACAATGTTACGCAGCGCCAAGAGTTGGAAAGGATCGCATCATGTACGTCCAGGAGGTGAGGGCCACTTCGCTCGATGGTCGCCCAGGACCATTGGTGATCGAGGACGCCGATCGTCTGGCAGCGTTCGAGGCGCGGGTGGCCGCGGACGAGTTCATAGAGCCGAAGGACTGGATGCCGGAAGCTTATCGGAAGACGCTGGTCCGCCAGATTTCGCAGCATGCTCATTCGGAGATCGTCGGCATGCTTCCCGAGGGGAACTGGATTTCGCGCGCGCCGACGTTGCGGCGCAAGGCGATCCTGCTCGCAAAGGTGCAGGATGAGGCCGGGCACGGGCTGTATCTTTACTGCGCGGCCGAAACGCTGGGTACATCGCGCGACGAGATGACGCAGGCGTTGCTCGAGGGGCGGGCCAAATACTCAACGATCTTCAACTATCCAACCCTCACCTGGGCGGACATCGCCGCGATCGGTTGGCTGGTAGACGGCGCGGCGATCATGAACCAAGTGCCTCTGCAACGTGCGTCCTACGGGCCCTATGCCCGCGCCATGGTCAAGGTCTGCAAGGAGGAGAGCTTTCACCAGCGCCAAGGTTATGAGGCGATGATGGCGCTTGCCGCGGGCACGCCCGAGCAGAAGGCGATGGCGCAGGATGCGCTCGACCGTTGGTGGTGGCCATCACTGATGATGTTTGGACCGCCCGACGATCAATCGCCCAATTCTGAGCAATCGATGCGTTGGCGGATCAAGCGTGAGAGCAACGACGCGCTGCGGCAGAAGTTTGTCGACATGACAGTGCCTCAAGCCGAACTGATTGGGCTCTCACTTTCCGACGCCGATCTCAAGTGGAACAAGGAGAAGGGCGGCTACGACTTCGGCACGCCTGACTGGGACGAGTTCTTCGCGGTGGTGCGCGGCGAGGGTCCTGTTGCCAGGGAGCGGATGAAGGCCCGCCGCGATGCGTGGGAAAGCGGCGCGTGGGTGCGCGCCGCCGCCATGGCCCATGCCGACAAGCGCGCAGCTCGGTTTGCCGCCTGACCGCTGTCGATAAGATCATTGAGGAAACTGTAATGAGCCGGGAATTGCCGCTCTGGGAAGTGTTCGTTCGCGCAAAGCACGGCCTGTCGCATCGCCATGTTGGGAGTGTGCATGCCGCTGACGCGCGGATGGCGATCGATAGCGCACGCGACGTATATACTCGGCGCATGGAAGGTATCAGTCTGTGGGTGGTGCCATCGGCATCCATCACAGCGTCCGATCCGGGTGAGGCGGCCGAGCTGTTCGCGCCGGCCGAGAACAAGGTCTATCGCCACCCGACCTTCTATGAAGTCCCTGACAGCGTGAAGCACATGTGATGGACAAGGCGCTCAGTCAGAAGCATGTCGAAGCCGTCACGGCGTTGGGCGACGATGCGCTGATCCTCGGCCAGCGGCTCGGGGAATGGTGCGGTCATGCGCCTACCCTCGAGCTGGACCTCAGCCTCGCAAATCTGGGTCTCGACCTGATCGGCCAAGCGCAGTTCTTCCTCGGTTATGCCGGCGAGCTCGGTGGGCAGGGTCACGATGCGGACGCGCTGGCCTATCGCCGCGATGTCTATTCCTTCCGCAACTGTTTGCTGGTCGAGCAGCCTAATGGCGACTTTGGCCAGACGATCGCACGACAATTCCTGTTCTCGACGTGGCAGAAGTTGCTGTTCGAGGAGATGGTATCACTGTCAGACCCTCGTCTTACCGCGATCGCGGAAAAGGCGGTCAAGGAGATCGGCTATCATGCGCGCTTTGCCGCCGATTGGGTGGTGCGCCTGGGCGACGGAACCGCAGAAAGCCGACAGCGCATGATTGCGGGTCTTGCCTGGTGCTGGCGCTTCGTGGACGAGTTGTTCGACCCGGCCGATGCGGATCTGGTCGCGGCGCGTCTGGTCGTCAATCCTGCGATCTTGCGGGAGGTCTGGAACGAGAAGGTTCAATCCGTTCTCGACGATGCCGGTCTCGACCGTCCCGCCGCTGGCCGAGGTATCACCGGGGGGCGTCGTGGTCGGCATAGCGAGCATCTCGGCCATCTCCTCTCGGAGATGCAGTTCCTTCAGCGTGCCTATCCTGGCGCGAGCTGGTGAGACCATGGCGACGATCGCATCAGACCTTTCCGACCGGATAATCGAAATCCTCGGCATGGTCCCCGACCCGGAGATTCCGGCCGTGAGCCTGGTCGATCTTGGGATCGTGCGCGGTGTCGAGCACGATAACTGCGGGGCCGTCCGGGTCCTCCTCACACCGACCTATACCGGCTGCCCGGCAACACTTGTCATCGAGAGAAGCGTTCGTGCGGCGCTCGATCGCGCTGGCTTGAGCGATGTGGCGATCCAGTCGCGATTGTCGCCACCCTGGACCACCGACTGGATCACCGAGGAAGGCCGTGAGAAGCTTCAGGCTTATGGGATAGCGCCGCCGGAGCGCGGTGATGGCAAAGGCATGCTCAAAAGCGAAGTGCCGGCAATCTGTCCGCAGTGCGGTTCTGTGCAGACGCAGGAGGTCAGCCGTTTCGGCTCGACGCCTTGCAAGGCGCTGTGGCGCTGCCTCGACTGCCGCGAGCCCTTTGACCGCTTCAAATGCATCTAGGATCTTCTCAGCCCATGTCAGCCAAGAACGATTTTCACCGCCTGCGCGTAGCGCAGGTGCGGCGCGAGACGAGCGACGCGGTCTCGATTCTGTTCGACGTTCCAAATGACCTGGCCGATCGCTTCGTCTTTAGGCCAGGCCAATATCTGACATTGCGCACCGACATCGCGGGTGAGGACGTCCGGCGAAACTATTCGATCTGCGCATCGCCGCTGGACGGCGAGTTGCGCGTCGTGGTGAAGATGCTCGCCGGCGGCACCTTCTCGACCTTTGCAAACGAGACGCTCAAGGTCGGCGACGAGATCGAGGTGTTGCCGGCGGCGGGACATTTTACGGCGCTGTTCACGCCGGATGCCGCTCGACACTACGCCGCTTTCGCTGCTGGATCGGGGATCACCCCTATTCTGTCGCTAATCAAGACCGCGTTGATGACCGAGCCGGAAAGCCGGTTCACGCTCTTCTATGGTAACCGAATGAGTGGTCGGGTGTTGTTTCTGGAAGAGCTGTACGCGATTAAGAACCGCTACATGGGCCGTCTCGAGGTCTTCCATTTCCTCACGATGGAAGAGGAGGATGTGGACCTGTTCAACGGTCGCCTCGACCGCGCTAAATGCGATCGGATCCTGGCGAGTCTGATCGATCCTGCCGAGGTCGATATCTTTTTCGCCTGCGGTCCCGAAGGAATGATGGAGGCGGCCGAGCAGGCGCTGCTGGCGCGCGGCGTGCCCGAGGACAGAATTTTGCTCGAGCGCTTCTCGAGCGCCGGATCGAGTACCGTCCTTGATGAAATCGCGAGTGCCCGCGCCGCCGCCGCCGCTGGCCGAAATATGGCGGTCGTGCTCGACGGGCGGAAATTCACTGTGCCCTTTGATGCCGATCAGGGCAACATTCTCGATAGCGTTCGCAAGCTCGGCGTGCCGGCACCCTATGCGTGCAAGGGCGGTGTCTGCGCAACTTGCCGGGCAAAGGTCGTGACGGGCAAGGTGGACATGCGTCTCAACTATGGGCTCACCAAGGATGAGTTAGCACAGGGTTATGTCCTGACCTGTCAGGCAACGCCGTCGAGCGACGACGTGACCATAAGCTACGACGCATGACTGGCGCGATCCGGCCCATCGGATCCTACGTGGACCAGCCGCCTGCGGTTCGCGCGGCATGGGCGCTGTGCTGATCGAGTTGAGCGATAGCCGCGTCGCTAGGGGTGATGCGGTGGCGACGTGACGGAACAGTGCGGTTTTCGAGTGGATCGGCAATGCCGCAGATGCCTCGCTCGACCATGCCGCGAAGAGATCTGACAAGCTGTCGAAAACTGACGAAGATGGAGAGCTGAATGGCTGAGGCTGACTATCCCGCAGACACCGAGGGTCTTACCGACGCGTTCAAACGTGCGATGCGCCGCCTCGCATCGACGGTCAGCATCATAACGTGCGGCGATCGCCACGCGCCGTTCGGGATGACGGCCACAGCCGTCACATCACTCTCAACAAACCCGCCATCATTGCTCACCTGCGTCAACCAGAGCGCAAGCATCCACGATGCGCTGGGTATAGGCTCCAGCTTCTGTGTGAATTTGCTCGGTGGCGATCACGGGGAGCTAGCTGCGATTTTTGGCGGCCAGCAGGCGCTGGAGGAACGTTTCAAATTCGGCTCCTGGGATCTGCAGGGTCTGCCGAGGTTGATCGGTGCACAGGCAAGTGTGGAATGCAGCGTCGACAGAGTTGTGGCGTATCATTCGCATTCGATCATCATCGGCCGAGTGCGGGCCGTCCACTTGGGCGACTGCATCTCTCCTCTGATCTACGGGGACGGGCGGTTGCATTCGATCACGGAGCTATAAGGGGTCGGTACATAGAACGGGCAGAGAGACGCCTTGCTGGGTCGCCGGCCCGTTATGCCAATCGCAGCGGGCGTGGCGGATTCCGAGCCCGATGCCGCCAACGCGGACTTTTCAACTGACCGGCGCGCCGAGCGGATACACGGGTTGCAGGAGAATCCGCATGAATCCTGTCAGGCGCTCACCCGCACGCTCTGATAGTGTTGACCGCGCTGCCGGGCTGCTACCAGACGCCCCGCTCCGCAAGCATCCGGCGACACCGAAGCGACCATCAGCAAGGCTGCAACTCCGATGACGTTACTTGAGCAGTATATCGCCGGTTGGCGCGCGCACGACACGAATGCGATTCTCGCAACGCTCACTCCGGATTGCGTCGTCGCCGAGAGCTTTGGACCGGTCTACCGCGGCCACGCTTGGGTGAAACGCTGGTTTGCGGCGTGGTTCGCCGAGAAGGGCCGCGTCATCGACTGGACAATCCACGATTTGCAGTCGTTGCGTGATGTAGAGATCGCAGAATGGACATTCCACTACACATGGTGCGGCGCAGAGAAGAGCTTCGACGGTGCGACCATCGCAAAGCTGCACGAGGGCAGAGTCTCGTCTCTGCGCGAGTATGCCACAATCACCCCGCTCTATGATTGGCGGGGTGAATGGCAGCCATTTTAGACGCCCCGCGCCGAACGTCGAATCCCACCGAATGACTTCACCTTTCGTACGGTGAGAATGCTATCAACCCGCCAATAGAGCTTCAGCAGTCGAGCGTGGTATCGCGCTCCCACTGGGTCAAGTGACGGGCATAGTCGTTCCACTCGCCATGCTTGAGCCTGAGGTAAGCTGGCACAAGCATTCCGAAGGCGTCCTTGAGCACATCCGAGCCCTCGAGCGCGCGCAGCGCATCGAGCATGTTCAGCGGCAGCTTCTTGACGTCGCGAACGCTATGGCCTTCGGTATACATGTTGATGTCTAGGTGTGGACCGGGGTCGCGCTCGTTTTCGATGCCGTCGAGGCCCGCGGCAAGTGTTGCCGCCGCCATTAAATAGGGATTGGCTGCCCCGTCGGCGAGGCGCAGCTCGAACCGGTCGCCTTCGGGCACGCGTATCATATGCGTGCGGTTATTGCCCGTCCACGTGACGGAATTTGGCGCCCAGGTCGCGCCGGACAAGGTGCGTGGCGCGTTGATACGCTTGTAGCTGTTGACGGTCGGGTTGGTGATTGCCGCCAATGCATCCGCTGAATGAATGACGCCGCCGATAAACTTCAGGCCAAGCGGCGACAGGCCGCCATTCTCGCCGACAAAAACATTCTCGCCACCCTTCCAGATCGAGACATGCATGTGGCAACCATTGCCCGTCAGGTGAACAAACGGCTTGGGCATGAAGGTCGCGCGCAGGCCATGCTTCTCGGCAATGCTTTTGGCCATATATTTGAAGAAGGCGTGGCGATCCGCGGTGACCAGCGCATCGTCATATTCCCAGTTCATTTCGAACTGCCCATTCGCGTCCTCATGGTCGTTTTGATAGGGCTTCCAGCCGAGCGCGAGCATCGCGTCGCAGATTTCCGTGATTACGTCGTAATGGCGCATCAGCGCCTGCTGATCATAGCAGGGCTTCGCCTGGGTGTCCGCCGTGTCTGCGACGCCCGACCCATCGGGGGTGATGAGAAAGAATTCGCACTCCACGCCGGTTTTCATCTGCAGTCCCCGTTCGGCTGCGCGCGCGATTTGAGACTTGAGTGCATTGCGAGGGGAGGCTTCGACCGGAGCGCCGTTCATCCACAGATCGGCGGCAAGCCAGCCCACTTCGGGCTTCCACGGGAGTTGGATCAGGCTCTCCGGATCGGGTCGGGCGAACAGATCGGGGTCGGCTGGGCTCATGTCCAGCCAGGTCGCGAAGCCGGCGAAGCCCGCTCCGTTTTTCTGCATCCCGCCGATCGCGACCGCCGGCACTAGCTTGGCACGCTGATTGCCGAAAAGATCTGTGTAGGAAATGAGGAAATATTTGATGCCCTGCTTCTGGGCGACGTCCGCGAGATCGATGGTCATGCTCGATGTCCTTGCCTGATGGGGCGGCGGCTCTCTTAAGCCTGCGGCTCCTTGTGAACTCGTTCCGCCTGCGGAGCAGAGAGTCCGGCCGTTACGCGTGACTGCTGGCAGCCCTCCTAAAAGGGACCCTGACCGGGGATCCAGCTGGTGCCGGCCAGCGGCACACGCGCCATCGCAGCTGCTTCAATGGTGAGCGCGACGAGATCCTCGGGTTCGAGGTTGTGAACGTGGCTCTTGCCACAGGCGCGCGCGATTGTCTGGGCCTCCAGCGTGAGCACGGCCAGGTAATTGGCAAGACGCCGGCCCGCCGCGACAGGGTCAAGACGCGCGGCGAGCAGCGGGTCCTGCGTCGTGATGCCGGCCGGGTCTCTGCCCTCCTGCCAATCGTCATACGCCCCGGCGGTGGAGCCGAGCTTGCGATATTCCTCTTCGAGCGCCGGGTCGTTGTCGCCAAGTGCAACGAGCGCGGCCGTGCCGATCGCCACCGCATCGGCACCCAGTGCCAGTGCCTTGGCGACGTCCGCGCCGTTGCGGATGCCGCCCGAGACAATGAGCTGCACCTTGCGATGCATGCCCAGATCCTGCAGCGCCTGCACCGCCGGGCGGATCGCCGCGAGTATCGGTATGCCGACATGTTCGATGAAGACGTCCTGCGTTGCCGCCGTCCCGCCCTGCATGCCGTCGAGCACCACCACGTCCGCGCCGGATTTCACGGCCAGTGCGACATCGTAATAGGGGCGGGTGGCACCCACCTTGACGTAGATCGGCTTTTCCCAGTCGGTGATCTCACGCAATTCCTCGATCTTGATTTCAAGATCGTCCGGCCCTGTCCAGTCGGGGTGGCGGCAAGCCGAGCGCTGATCGATACCTTTCGGCAGGTTGCGCATCGCGGCGACGCGATCGGAGATCTTCTGGCCGAGCAGCATACCACCGCCGCCGGGTTTAGCCCCCTGGCCGACCACCACCTCGATGGCATCCGCCTTTCGCAGATCGTCGGGGTTCATACCGTAGCGCGAGGGCAAATATTGATAGACCAGTATCTTCGATTGCCCGCGCTCCTCCGGAGTCATTCCGCCGTCGCCAGTGGTGGTCGACGTGCCCGCCGCTCCCGCGCCACGTCCGAGCGCTTCCTTGGCCTGCGCCGAGAGCGAGCCGAAACTCATGCCCGCTATGGTGACAGGGATTTTCAGGTGGATCGGCTTCTTTGCGAAGCGGGTCCCGAGCCAGACGTCGGTGCCACATTTTTCGCGATATCCTTCCAGTGGGTAGCGCGAAATTGATGCGCCCAGGAACAGCAGATCGTCGAAATGGGGAAGCGAACGTTTGGTGCCGGCGCCACGGATGTCGTAAATGCCGGTTGCGGCCGCGCGACGGATCTCGGAGAGCGTATAGGGATCGAAAGTTGCCGACTGGCGCGGCAACGTTTGTGGAATGTTCGCCAAGTCCATCTCATTGTCCTCAGTAGGCCGCAGCGTTGTCGACGTGGAAATTGTAGAGCGTGCGCGCGGAGCCGTAGCGTTTGAATTCGTCCGTTGAGACATTGGCGAGGTCGGCGGCGTCCAGCAGCTTGCGCAGGTCTGCCTTGTGCTCCTCGCGCATCTCTTTCTCGATGCAATCGGCGCCCAGACTTTTCACTGTGCCGCGTACGAATAGCCGCGCCTCGTAAATGGAATCGCCCAGTGCATCACCGGCATCACCCAGGACGACGAGGTTGCCCGATTGACCCATGAATGCGCTCATTGGGCCGATCGAGCCCTTCACGACGATATCGACCCCCTTCATGGAGATGCCGCAGCGCGCCGATGCATCACCGTCGATTACCAGCAAGCCGCCCTGTGCGGTGGCGCCAGCCGACTGGCTGGCGTCACCTTTCACATGCACTTTGCCGGACATCATGTTCTCGGCCACGCCAACTCCGGCGTTGCCCTCGATTGTCACCGATGCGTGGGCATTCATCCCTGCGCAGTAATAGCCGGCATGGCCCGCGATCTCGATCGTGACGGGAAGATTGAGACCGACCGCGAGCGCGTGCGCGCCACCCGGGCTTTCGATGCGCCACAGCGTTTCGTTGGTGTCGGCGGGAAGCGCGTGGAGTTGCGCGTTCAGTTCGCGCTTGGTCGTGTTGGCGAGATCGACGACGGGCATCAGTGACGCTCCCAGGCATAGACGCGGGCGGGCTCGGGCTCGAAGACGCGTGCCGTTTCGATGCCTGGCAAACCGACCAGAGCCCTATATTCCGAACCGAAGGCGACATATTGATCCGTCTCGGCCATCACCGCAGGCTTGCAGGAGATCGGATCGCGTACCACCGCAAAACCGCTCTCAGTGCCGACGACGAAGGTGAAGAAGCCGTCGAGGTCGTCGAGGCTGGCTTCCAACGCTTGCGCCAAGGTCGCGCCCTCGCGCAGTTTCCAGCTCAGATAGCCAGCGGCGACTTCGCTGTCGTTGTCGGTGGCGAAGTGAATGCCTTGCGGCTCGAGCATGCGCCGAAGTGAGCGATGGTTGGACAGTGAACCGTTGTGGACGAGGCACTGGTCAGTGCCGGTTGAAAAAGGGTGGGCGCCGTCAGTTGTGACGGCACTCTCGGTCGCCATGCGGGTATGTCCGATGCCGTGCGTGCCGCGCATCCCGGCAAGACCGAAGCGGGCGACGACTTCCGCCGGCAGCCCGACTTCCTTGTAGAGTTCGATACGCTCGCCGGCGCCGGTCACGACGAGATCAGAACGTTCGGCGGCGAGCCAGCTGCGGACGCGCTCTTCCTCCTCTCCCGTGAAGGTGAGGACCAAGTGGCTGTCACGCACCACGCCCTCAACGTCGAGTTCGCGCGCTACACCGTCAAGCCTCTGACCCCGTAGCGTCAGCTTGAGATGGTCGGAGTCACCATGACCATAGATCGCGAAGCCGGCACTGTCCGGGCCGCGGTCGGTCATTACTTCAAGCATGCCGGCGAGCAACGCGCCGAGCTGCGGCTCCAGCGCTTTGTCCTTGAGAAACAGCCCAACAATTCCACACATTTCGGGAGAAACCTTCCGTGATCAGGTTTCCCCCTCTTACGGGCGGAGGTCGCGCGGGTCAATCCATAGGAACAAAACTTTCCTAAGAGGAAATCGTTAGCCCTCGCTGCGCGGATAGATGATCACCGACAAATAGCTGGTTTCCTCATCCGTCAGAGATTCGGGCCCGTGCGGAGCGCTACTGTCGAACAACAAGGCGTCGCCGGACGTCAGATGATAGACCTCGGTGCCATGCCGGTAGTGCACCTGGCCCTTCAGCATGTAGATGAACTCGACGCCTGAGTGGCGAAAGCTGGTATGAGCAGCCGCGTTTTCGCGCAGCGTGATGAGATACGGTTCCACCGCCACGTCGCCTCGCAGCACATGGCCGAGGAGCTGATAGACATGGCCAACCTTGGTACCGCGGCGGTCGATCGTAAGCCCCTGACCGGCTGGCACGTAAGAACAGTCCTGACGTTCCTCGAACGAGGCAAACAGCGACGAGAGCGGGACCTGCAAGACGCCTGAGATGGATTGCAGCGTAGACAGTGAGGGCGATATGCCGCCATTCTCGATCTTGGAGAGCATCCCGTTCGATATGCCCGCGGCACTTGCGAGATCGGCGACGGACAGATCGTGTTGCCGGCGAATCGTTCGGATCTGATTGCCAAGGGCCTTTTCCAGACTTCGCTCGGCCGCGGCCGGTGCCGCGGAGCCTGTCGCGAGATTATCGTCTTCGGCGGGATGGGGACGGGGAAAAATGATGAAATCCTCGGCTGGATAAATCTAACCATATCTAGGCGGCCCGCACCGCAAAGTCACTTACAAGTCCTCGGCGACGGCACGCTGCACGAACGGTGTTTGCAAGCAGGCACGCGATTGTCATCGGCCCGACCCCGCCGGGTACTGGTGTGATCGCACCAGCATGGCCCATCTCGTCGATAGCCGCATCGCCGATAATGCGCGTGATGCCTCTTTCGTCGAGAACGCGGTTGATTCCGACATCAATCACGATCGCGCCAGGCCTGATCCAGTCGCCGCGCACCAATCCAGGCGCTCCGGCCGCGACGACGAGGATGTCGGCGCTGCGCACGATCTCGGGCAAGGCGCGCGTCGCGATGTGGGTGACCGTGACTGTGCATTCCCGCTCGAGTAACAACATCGCCACTGGCTTGCCGACGATGTTGGACTTGCCGATTACCACGGCCTTCAATCCGCGATATTCGCTGACTACCGTATCGAGCAACATCATGCAGCCTAGACCACATGTTCGCGCTCGTCGCTGTTGAGCTTGTGGACGAGATCGCGCAGTTCCGCTTGTGTGGCGGAGGTAGGCAAGCGGAACTCGAAGGATGCGAGGCCGGCGGCGCGGGTCTGGCGGATCTTTGAGCGGACATAGATCATGCTCGCCGGATCCTCGCCGACCAACACGACCGCAAGCCCGGGGACGATGCCCTCGGCAGCGAGCCGCACGGCCTCCTGCGCGACCTGCGCGCTCGCTTCCGCCGCGATACGTGTGCCATCGATTAACGCCGCCATCGGATCAATCCCGAAATACGACGGTCTTGCGGCTGTTCGCAATTGCGCGGCCGTCGAGGTGGAAGGCGACAGCGCGGGCTAGCACACGGCGCTCGATGTCCCGGCCTTTCCGAACAAGATCCTCGGGAGTGTCGTGATGGCTGATCCGCTCGACATCCTGTTCGATGATCGGACCCTCATCGAGATCGGCGGTGACGTAGTGGGCCGTCGCCCCGATCAACTTCACTCCTCGCGCGTGCGCCTGATGATAGGGCTTGGCACCTTTGAAGCCGGGGAGGAAACTGTGATGGATGTTGATGCAACGACCTGAGAGGAAGCCTGCGAGATCATCCGACAGGATCTGCATGTAGCGGGCTAGCACGACCAGTTCGGCGCCGCTTTCCGAGACGATGCGCTTGATCTCGGCCTCCTGCGCCGCTCTGGTGTCCGTCGTTACCGGGAGGAAATGGAATGGGATCGCGCCAAAGTCGCTCCCGGCATAGGTGTCGCGCGGATGGTTTGAGACAATCCCGACTACATCCATGCTTAACTCACCAATACGATTGCGGTAGAGCAGATCGACAAGGCAATGATCGAATTTGGATGCCAGGATCAATACTCTGCGCGGTTCGTCGCGAGGGCGGAACGACCAATCCAGCGAAAGGTCTTGGGCGATCGTCCCGAAGCTTTCGCAAAAGGAGGCGGCGCTTTCGACGGAGGGAAGGCTGGCGACGATGCGCATGAAGAAGCGGCGCGTCTCAACATCGTCGTACTGGTGTGCCTCTTTGATGTCGCCGCCATAGTGAAACATCGCGGCAGTTACGCGCGCGACGATGCCGGGCTGATTGGGACAGGATAAAGTAAGCAGATAGGAAACGGTCATCGGAACCTCGGGAAGGAGGAGGTCAAAGCGCCGCGACGGTCTGATTAAGCCAGTGGCGAAAGCTTTGCGAATAGCTACGAAACATCGCGACATCGTAGGTTGGCTGCTCGTCGACCTGCCACATTATGATGCCGATATGCGCAATGACGGTGGTCGCCGCCGATCCCGTGCTGAACGCTGTGGGATGGAAGTCGATCGCCGCGCCGCGCTGTAAAACGGTACGTGCGGCGGGCCCGGAGAGCCGCTGCACGGCGTAGCCGCCCGATTGATCTGATACTGAAGCGAGACCCGCCAGCACCTGTTGTAATGTTTCGGCGAAATCGGGAGCGGCATCCTCCTCGGTAACGAGCCAGGTGCCCGGCCCGGTGCCGACAACCGTACGACCGCCGATGAAGGTCGCGAGCGGGCGGTCGGGCATCCTGGCGCCCAGCGCCGCGCAGATTTCGGCCGCAGCGATGCCTTTGCGGGCCATGACGCTTGCGATGCCCAGCCGGTTCCGTGGTTCGGCGCTGAAGGGGTCAGGCACGAACTCGTACTCCTTCAGGATCGACGAACACGGGATTGCAGACCTCCGCCTGGACATCGGCACCACGCACCGGGTCGTGAACGGTGATGCGCTCACCATGACGATTGGGGCCGTCGACGAGCAGCCCGAGCGCGATCGCGTGGCCGACCGTGGGAGACCAGCAGGCCGATGTTACATAGCCTTGGTCGTACGCGGTTGTCCGAGGCGCGTCTGGTGGCAGGAGGTGTGCGCCCGCGCGAATCTGCTTTGACTGGTCAACGGGAATGAGTCCGACAAGTGACGGCCGTTTGAGGTCGGCGAGGCCCGGTCGTGCAGCCATGACGCGGCCGATGAAGTCCTTCTTTTTCGACATCATACGGGCCATGCCCAAGTCGCCGGCGGTGGTCATGCCGTTCAGTTCGTTTCCGGCGAGGTGCCCCTTCTCAATGCGCATCACGCCAAGTGCCTCCGTCCCATAGGGCACGGCATCGAAGGTGCGGCCGATTTCGAACAAGTGACGGATCAGCGTATCACCATGTGTCGCCGGGACGCTCACTTCAAAGGCGAGTTCGCCCGAGAAGGAGAGGCGGAAGATGCGCGCGGGCGCGTCATTCCAGCGGAATTTCGCGGCCGCCATGAAGGGCAAAGCTTCGTTGGAAAGATCGATGCCCGGCAGCGCTTGCGCGAGCAAGGCGCGCGAATGCGGCCCGGCCACCGCGTAGGTCGACCATTGCTCGGTGACGGACGTGGCCTGAACATCGAGACCTGGCCAGAGCACGTGGCGCGCATAATCGATATGTTGCATCACCCGCGCTGCGTTGACGGTCGTGGTGGTAACGAAAAAGCTGTCCTCCGCGAGCCGGGTGGTGGTGCCGTCGTCCATAACAATGCCGTCGTCGCGCAGCATCACGCCGTATCGCGCCTTTCCGATCGATAGGGTCGAGAACGTGTTGATGTAGAGCCGGTCTAGCAGTGCAGCGGCATCGGGCCCATGGACGTCTATCTTGCCTAGTGTCGAGACGTCGCAGATGCCGACGCCGTTGCGCGTCATGGTGACCTCGCGATTGACCGTCTCCATCCAGTCCTTTTCGCCGGGACGAGCGAACCATTGCGCGCGTTTCCATTGGCCGGCATCAACGAAGGTAGCGCCTTGCGCGATCGCCCAATGGTGGCTGGCGGTGTGGCGTTCGGGGCGGAAGTGCGTTTCGCGGTGGGGCCCGGCGAGCAGGCCGATCGCGACCGGCTGATAGGGCGCACGCGACAGGATGGTACCGGCTTCCGCTATCGACTTGCCGGTGGCGGCTGCGAGCAGGGCATGGCCGTTGAGTTGGCTGGTCTTACCCTGGTCGGTCGCCATGCCGAGCGTGGTGTAGCGCTTGAAATGCTCGATGGAGACGAAGCCTTCTCGGGCCGACAGCGCGATGTCCTTGTCGGTCACATCATGCTGGAAATCAACGAATGCCTTGCCGCGCCCGAGTACGTGCCAGAGCGGGCGACCGCTGGCTGGCTCGTCGCTCGCGGCGAAGCGTGGCTTTAGCGCAGGCATGCCTAGCGCCTCGGCCGCCGCGGCGCCCTGCGTGACGCCATCGTTCAAGGCTTCGTGAAGCGCAAGTCGACCCGCCGCTGCCCCGGCCGCGACGAATCCCGGCGGGGTTTGATCGAGCAGGAAGCTCTGCGCTGCATCCGACCAGATCGGTCGGGCACCCATATTGCTGCCGAGGCCGATCGCCGGGTTCCAACCGCCCCCCATCGCGACCAAGTCGCAGGCGATGCGGCGCCTGCGCCCGTCGGCAAGATGAACCTCGACCTTGCGCACCGGTGCACCGATCGCGTCGCAAAGCCGCGCACCTAGCAGGATGTCCGCGCCTGCCTTGAGAAGAGCCTCCGCCGCAATAGGCGCAGTTTCACGCGGATCGATCACCGCGGCTACGGAAACGCCCGCGGCAAGGAGATCGAGTGCGGTCTGCCAGCCGCTGTCGCTCGCGGTAAAGACCACGGCGCGACGCCCGGGCAGCGCGGCGAAGCGGTTGACGTAGGTCGACACGGCAGAGGTGGTCATCACGCCGGGCCGGTCATTGCCGCCGAACACAAGCGGTCGTTCGATCGCACCCGTCGCCAGCACGGCTCGTTTCGCGACGATCTTCCACAGTCGTTGACGCGGCTGCGCGGGGTAAGTGTGTGCAAGATGGTCAGTCAGGCGCTCGACCGCTGCATATTCGCACCCGTCATAGACGCCGAACACGGTGGTGCGGCCCAGCACGTTGACGTTCGGAAGCGCCGTCAGTTCGGCCACCACAAGCTCTGCCCAAGCTGCGCCGGGCGTGTCGTCGATCTCCAAATGCTCTGCGAGCAGGCGACCGCCGGGCCGGACATCCTCGTCGGCTAGGATCACACGCAGCCCGGCACGTCCCGCCGTGAGCGCAGCGGCGAGCCCGGCGGGGCCGCCGCCGATCACCAGCAAGTCGCAAAAGCCGTGCTCGCGGTCGTAATGGTCCGGATCGGGCAGCATTGAGAGCCGGCCCAGGCCGGCGGCACGCCGGATGAGCGGCTCATACAGTTTCTCCCAGAAGGCGGCAGGCCACATGAAGGTTTTGTAGTAAAAGCCGGCGACGAAAATCGGCGCGAACAATTGGTTCACGGCCATCGCGTCGAAACGCAGGCTCGGCCATCGATTCTGGCTCGTCGCCTCCAGGCCGTCAAACAGCGGCGTGACGGTCGCACGGGTATTCGGTTCGGCACGGGCGCCGGTGCGAAGTGTGATCAGCGCATTGGGCTCTTCGCTACCAGCCGTCAAAATGCCGCGCGGCCGATGATATTTGAATGAGCGCCCGATCAAACGCACATCGTTGGCCACCAGCGCGGAGGCAAGGGTATCGCCTTCGAAGCCGGAATAAGACGTCCCGTCAAAGGTAAAAGAAAGTGACTTCGATCGGTCGATCAGGCCGCCGTTGGGAGAACGGCTCATCGGGCGGCCTCCGCTGCTAGCGTCGCGCCGTGGATCGCATGGGAGCGAGTGTCGCGCGTTACCACGATCCAGCTTCTGCAACCCTGCGCGTGATACCAATGTTCGCGGATCGGGCCCGCGGGATTATCCCGCAGATAAACATAGTCGAAAAAGCCTTCTTCGCCGTCAGGGCGCACGGGACCGGCATCGCCACGATATACGAACTCCTGGGAGTCACGGTCGCCACAATAGGGGCAGGGGATGCGCATGGTGCAACTTGCCTCAGTGAAGGTTGGGCTGGGCGCCAACGCCCTTTTCGTCGATCAGGTGGCCGGTCCGGAACCGGTCCAGCCGGTAGGCGGCGGCTGTGCCGTGTGTGCGATCGGTCGCGAGCAGATGTGCAAAGCACCAGCCCGAAGCCGGTGTCGCCTTGAATCCGCCATAGCACCAGCCGGCGTTGACGTAGAGCCCCGGAACGGATGTAGTATCGATGATCGGGGACCCGTCCATCGACATATCCACGATGCCGCCCCAACTGCGCAGCAGGCGCGCGCGTCCGATCATCGGCATGATCGCCATTCCGCCTTCGCACACGTCCTCGACGACGGGCATGTTTCCGCGCCGCGCGTAGCTGTTATAGCCATCGATATCACCGCCGAAGACAAGCCCGCCTTTGTCCGACTGGCTGACGTAGAAATGACCAGCGCCGAATGTAATGACGCCGGGGACGACCGGCTTCAGTCCCTCGCTCACGAACGCCTGGAGCACATGGCTTTCGATCGGCAGTCGCAACCCCGCAAGTGCCGCGACGCGCGAACTGTTGCCGGCCACCGCCATGCCCACCTTGCCCGCGCGGATCGGGCCGCGCGTCGTATCGACGCCGACGATCGCACCCGCGCCATCGCGCAGAAAGCCGGTCAGTTCGCAGTTCTGAATGATGTCGACGCCCAGATCGGACGCGGCGCGCGCGTAGCCCCAGACGACCGCATCGTGGCGCGCGGTGCCGCCGCGCCCCTGATAAAGCCCGCCCTGGATCGGAAACCGAGCATTGTCGAATGCAAGAAAGGGCGCGATTTTGCGTACGGCTTTCTGATCGAGCAGTTCGGCGTCGGCGCCATGCAGCCGCATCGCATTGCCGCGCCGGGCGAAAGCGTCACGCTGGCTGTCCGAATGGTAGAGGTTGAGCACGCCGCGCTGACTTACCATGGCGTTGTAGTTGAGTTCCTGCTCCAGCCCTTCCCAAAGCTTCATGGACCATTCGTAGAAAGGCTCGTTACCCGGCAGACCATAATTGGAACGGATGATGGTGGTGTTGCGCCCTGCATTGCCGCCGCCGATCCAGCTTTTCTCGATCAGCGCGACACGGCGGATGCCATGCACTTTCGCAAGATAGTAGGCTGTCGCCAGGCCGTGACCGCCCCCGCCGACGATGACGATGTCATACCCATCCGATGGCGCAGCATCACGCCATGTAGGCGTCCAGCCGCGATGCCCGCCGAGCGCCTTTGCAGCGAGAGAGAAGAGAGAGTAGCGCATGGTCCGACCGGCACCTGTGATAACTGAGGAGAAAACTATATTCTCCCCCATCGCAGCGCTTATCTGATACCGACATTCTTATGCATCACGACGACACAATGGTACAAGGTCGGGCAGTTCACATCGGTCTCTTGCTGATCGATGGTTTCGCCCTCATGTCGTACGCGTCTTTTGTGGAGCCCTTTCGTGCGGCCAATGTGCTATCAGGGGCCGCATTGTATCGATGGAGCAACGTCACGATCGCTGAACCTGAAGTGGCCGCGTCCAACGGTGCAAGGCTTCTCTCTGATGCTCGTGTAGGGGATGTCTTCAAAGGCGACTTGCTTCTGGTCTTTGCTGGTGGGCGACCGGCCCTCTTCTATGACGAAAAGTGCTTCGCGTGGCTCCGCCGTCTTGCTCGCCAGGGTATCAGAATTGGAGGCGTATCGGGCGGTCCCTTTGTGCTCGCCGCGGCTGGATTGCTCGAGAACAAGCGCGCTACGGTGCATTGGGAACACGCTGCGGAAATGGAAGCCCGGTTTCCGCGGGTGGAGCTTCAAAGCAGCCTTTTTACGATCGATGACGACCGGCTTACCTGCGCCGGAGGGATAGCGGCGCTCGATTTGGCACTCGCCCTCATCGACGCCGATCATGGGGCCGAACTGACTCGGCAAGTGCGGGAATGGTTTATCGGTGCCGGCGTGCGCCCGGCCGACAATGTGCAGCGAGCCACAGTGTCGGAACGCTATAAAACGACCAACCGTCGGCTTGTCGCGATGCTGACCGCCATGGAAACGGCCGTTGAAAGCCCGGTGCCGCGCAAGGCGTTGGCTGACGCGGCGGGTGTATCGCAGCGGCAGCTCGAACGCTTGTGCATCCGTGAAATGGGTCGGACGATGGATGAGACTTATATGGGGATACGCCTCGACCATGCGAAAAATCTGCTCACGTCGCGAAGCTGTTCGATTACCGAAGCGGCATTCGCATGCGGGTTCAGAAGCGCCTCTCACTTTTCGCGGCGGTTCAAAAGATCGTTTGGGATGTCGCCCTCGCGTGCGGGCACGCCGCTGGTGGGCTCGGAGGCATCCAAGCGTAAGCCGGCAGGCCTTAAATCCTAATGATTCTGGAAAATCTTCTGGGAGAGCCGCGGACCTACGGCATTTCGATCGATGCCAAGTTCTAATTCCGGCCTTAGCAGAGGCGGTCGCGGTTCGCGACACGACCGCCTTGCGCCGGATCGGTTCAGGGTCTCGTTGGCATCGACCATTTGGCTAGCAGTTTTGCTCCCTTGGGAAGCTTGGCCGGCAGCGGCGCGTCAGGATACATCACCCTTAGCCATACCAGGGTGGAGGCGTGTGCGACCAGTTCATCGTCGCCCCCAAGCTCCTCAAGAACCTTATACAGGGCCGGATCCGGATAAACGATAAGCCGCCTGACGATTTCATCCATCATCGCTCCGAGCAGAAGCGTGAATAGTAAAGCGGGTTTTCGGCCGGGACGGTGCCGGACGACTGCAGTTGCGACGCGCTCGTACCATGCGCCGTTGATCTGTTGAAAGAGTTTCGAGAATTCAGGCTCCTGGTCGCTGACCTGGAGGACGCAGCGCATCAAACCGGCGTTAGCTCGAGATATCAGTATCCATTTCACATTGGCCCGGAATACCGCGTCATACAGATGATCGCCGGAGTGCCAGGCGTCGGGCTCGAACGCTAACGACTGTTTGGAAAAGACATCGTCGAGCATGCTCGTCAAAACTTGGAGAGTGATTTCGAGCTTGTCGGTGAAATATGTGTAGAACAGGCCCTCAGCCACGCCTGCTTCTGTTGTGATGTCCGACACCCGCATAGCGTGATAGCCATGTTGCTCAAGCAAGCGCGCGCAGGCAATGCGTAAGCGCGCCCGTGTCCGGTCGCCTTTTTTCGTTGGTGGACGCTCAGCGAGATTTGCCTCCATGAAATTAACATAGGAGAGGCTCGGGGCGGACTGAGGTTCGCGAATTTCCGCTGCTTTCATCTTTTTGGTCATGAACCTGAGAATAGATTCAAGAACGGGCCTGGGCAACAGCCGGTGTCAGGCTGGCCGGCCCAACTGGAACGGGGGAAGCGTCCGCAAGTCCCTTCAGGAGTTGTCAGGCCGGGGATAGCCCCGGGGCGCCCGCTATCGGCCCAAACGACCTGTCGGAAGCGCCGGATGAATGCGCTGCACATCGTGCCACCACGGAATTTCGCATGGCGGGAATTCTGCAGACACGACCGTCGAGGCAAGGGGGGATGGCGTCAAAAATCCAGCCCTCGAGCTCGATAGGATGCGCGGGTTCCCGAGTAGGATCTTAGGAGATCAAGCTGAAGACCGACCTTGACACCATTTCAAACCCGAGCTCAACCTCAATTCCGTGGTGCGCGGTTGATATGCTTTGTATCGGCATCGGCGCGGCAATCGGTGGCACGCGATAATGAGGGTGGCAGAGACATGGAGGCGGGCGTGCGCGGCTTGGTTCTTCCCAGGATCCAACGCCATCGGGGCGATCGCCTGTCTAAGGCGTGCGCGATGCTTCCGTACGGCCGGCCATCGGTCCCCGAGCGGCCGCAAAACAGGAAAGGCGAGGGCTGGCGGGGCTTACCTGCCGCCCTTCGTAGATGAAGATATGAGCAATTCTTATCACGACACGAAGGCCGGCAGGCTGTCGGTTGAAACACACGGCAGCGGACCGCCAATTTTCTTTTGGCCAAGTTTGTTCCTGGACCGGAGCATTTTTACCTCGCAGATCGCGCATTTTTCCAGGTCGTATCATGTCGTAGCGGTCGACGGTCCCGGCCACGGAGAGAGCGGCAAGTCCGTCTCCAACCTGACGATCGAGGATTGCGCCGACGCGGTCGAAGAAATTCTGACGAACCTGGGTATTCGCAGGGCATCATTCATCGGTGCCTCGTGGGGCGGCCTCGTTGGGATCGCCGTCGCCACGAAATACCCGGAGCTTGTCGATCGTCTCGCGATTATCGGATCGCCGCTCGCAGCCCCTGACCGGTGGGAACGATTGCAGGGCGGCATTCTCCTTATCCTCTACAGCCTGTTCGGTGGCAGGGAGCGGATGATGCGGACTTTGCTTTCGCAGGGGATTGGAAGCGAATTTCGTCGGGCGCGATCAAATGACTTCGACGCTCTTGTCCGACGATTGGCACGGGTCCCGCATCGCCGCCGCTTGCCGGCGATGCGGGCGGTCATGCTGGAGCGCCAGGACATGCTATCTTGTCTCGCGCAGCTTCAGATACCGGTGATGCTGATCCGCGGGAAAGATGATGCCTTTCTCTCTGTGGAGCAGTTCGCCCGCCAGGCGGCCGCTCTGCCGGCCGCCGCGGTTCGCGTGATCCCCGGCAGCGGCCATCTTCCAAGCCTCGAGAAAGGCGAAGAGACGACAGCGGTGCTTGTCGATCTGTTGCGCGGAAGCCAGGACTCCTAGCATCGGAACAGGGCGTTCGGGCGGTCGGGAACGCACAAATGGTAAGGCATTGAGGTGCCTTACGCGGAGATGCAGCTGGGCAGCGAACGCGCCGCTCCCGTTAAAGTGCGCGTTTCGATTGACGCTCGCATAAAAATGAGGATAACCTCAAAAAATAACATCGCACGCCTCGGGATTATGTCCCGATGCGTAACGCGCAGTTCGGAATCATGGGGCGCTGAGTGTCGAGTCTTCGGCAGGCGCGCCCGAATTGGGGATGAGGGAAATGCAGCTCGGCTCGCGTGCAGGCATGGTTCGCACCGTGAAGTTTGTCTCCCTGGCACTGCTTTGCGCCGGCGGCGCCTCAAGCTGCTCAACCCGCAAGGTCGATCAGTTGAGCGCCGGCGCGTCCGACTGGCTTGGCTATGGGCGGGATGAGGGCGAGCAGCGGTTCAGTCCGCTGACGCAAATCGACGCGAGCAATGTGGGGCGGTTGGGCTTGGCATGGTCGTTGGATTTGCCGGGCGAAAACGCGCTTCCGTCTACACCGCTGGCAGTTGACGGGGTGCTCTATTTCTCGGGCAGCTTTGGAACGGTGTATGCGGTTGATGCCGTGGCGGGCAGGGAGCTGTGGAAATATGATCCGCACGCCAATGAAGTCTCGCCGCGAGGCGCGCGCAAGATTTACGGCAACAACCGCGGCGTCGCGTACTGGGACGGCAAAGTCTATGTGGCGACGAAAGACGGCCGAATGATCGCGTTAGACGCAAAAAGCGGCAAGCCGGTCTGGACTAGCCAGTTTCTTATCGAGGGTGACCGTTCAACGAGCAGTGGGGCGCCTCGCGTGTTCGATGGCAAGGTCATTATCGGCAACAGCGGCGCTGAGCTTGGCGCGCGCGGTTATGTGACGACGCTGGATGCTAAGACGGGCAAGTTTTTGTGGCGGTTCTTCACAGTGCCGGGCAATCCGGCGGTAGATACCGACGAAACGACGAGGCTTGCGGCGAAAACCTGGTCTGGCGAGTGGTGGAAATACGGTGGCGGGGGAACACCGTGGAATGCGATGACGTATGATGCCCAATTTCACCAGGTTTTGATCGGGACCGGCAATGGCGGCCCGTGGAATCCCCGGTTCCGGTGTGAAACCAAAAGCGGAAAAATCACCGACAACCTATTTGTAGCTTCGGTCGTGGCACTTGATGCAAACACCGGTAAGTATAAATGGCATTATCAGTATAATCCATGCGAAGCATCAGACTGGAAGGCGACGATGGATATCATCCTTGCTGACCTGACGATCGATGGAAAACCACGCAAGGTGATGATGCAGGCGCCGTCGAATGGCTTTTTCTACGTAATTGACCGGACAAATGGGAAACTTATCTCGGCCGAGAAGATCGGCAAAGTAAACTGGGCCGATCGCATCGATCTCCAGACCGGTCGTCCTGTTGAACGACCCGGCATTCGTTATGAAAAATCGCCCTCTATTCTCTATCCGAGTATCCTCGGCGCACATAATTGGCAGGCGATGTCCTACAACCCGAAGACCGGTCTCGTTTACATCCCCTATATGCAGCTTGGTGTGAAAATGAGTCCTTCGGCTGCCGCCGAGGCGGATGTCAAAGCCGATCCCTCCAAGCTCATCATCCGGCTTGGCGCCTTGCCCGAGCCTTTTGCCGATCCCAAGGATCCGCTCGACAATACGGGGTCGCTACTGGCCTGGAACCCCATAACGCAAAAGTTGCAATGGCGGGTAAACTACCCATCACTGTGGAACGCGGGCACAATGACATCGGCTGGCAATTTGGTTTTCCAGGGGACCAACACCGGCAAGTTCTTCGCCTACGATGCTTCGACTGGCAAGCGACTCTGGTCGTTCGACGCGAAGCTCGGGATTCTTGCGCCACCGATCACCTATAGCGCGAAGGGTCGTCAATATGTCTCGCTGCTGGTTGGCTACGGTGCCGGGGCGGGCGAAGGCGGCGTGGCCGGATTGAAGCAAGGCTGGAAATATGGTCTCCAACCGCGCCGGTTGCTGACGTTCGCGCTGGACGGAAAGGCGAAGCTGCCCGAAACGCCGCCGGCAGACTTCACGATCAACCCGCTTGACGATCCTAAGATCACGCTCGATCCGAAAGCCGTCCAACTTGGCATGGCGGTTTTCCACCGCGGCTGCAATGCCTGCCACGGAGCAACGGCAGTCGCGACCGGCGGTGCCCCGGATCTCAGAGAGTCCGGCATCGCGTTCGACCGCAAGGCATTCGGGCAATTGCTGCATGATGGCACGCTGCTGTCAAACGGCATGCCTCGCTTCGACGATCTCAGTTCCCAGGAAGTGGATCAGATCTACCAATATATCCGGTCGGAAGCCCGGGCATACAAAGCAGGCAGGGCTCCGGATCAACTCGCCGGCGAGGCGATGAACAAGCGACCCTGAATGCTCATCCGGGCGGACGACCGCCACGCCGCCGACAGGGCGCGCGCGGGGGCCGGCATCCAACAACCTTAGTCGAACTCGGGAGCAGCTTTTATATGACCTTGCCGCCACTCTTGCCCAGGATCAGCGACTATCCCGCTTGGCACGCCGAACGGCGGCCCGATGCGGTCGCGCTGACGCTGGGTGCCACAGGCTGGACCTATCGTGAAGTGGCTGTGGCGGTGGATGCCCTGGCAAAAGCCATGCTGGCTGCCGGCGTGAAAAAAGGCGATCGCGTCGCTACGCTGCAGACCCCCAGACCCGAGTATTTCATCGCGTTTCTTGCTGCGGCCTCGGTGGGCGCAATCTGGCTCGGTTTGAACCCGCGCTACCGGAGGGCGGAGCTTGAGCATGTCGTCGCGGACGCCGAGCCCAGCCTGCTCATCACTCGGCTCGAGATCGAGGACAGATACTATGCCGAAGACATTAGCGCGCTGCGAACGGCATGCCCCTCGCTTTCGCGGGTGATAGCTTTCGCGGGGGAGCCTGCCGTGGGTGGCGACATCGAGCGGATGGAAGACTTTCTGGTTTCGGGAGCTGACGTATCGGATGCGGACTTGCGGGCCGCCCGCGCCGAATGCGGAGGGCGGGATCCGTGCGTCATTGTCTACACATCAGGATCGACCGGAGCGCCAAAGGGCGCGCTGCTTTGCCATGACGCCATCTCGGCATCGGGTATCGAAATCAATCGGGCCTGGCCTGTCGACCCGTACAGCGCGCTGAACTTTTTCCCGATCAATCATGTCGGCTGTCTGGTTGATGTCAGTACGCCCTGTCTGGTCGCTGGCGGCAACATGGTTTTCATGGAGCATTTCGATCCGCGAGAAAGCCTGAAGCTGATCGAGCGGGAGAAAATCACCTTGTGGGGTTCGGTGCCGAGCACCTTCCACATGCAATTGTCGCTCGATGATTTCGCATCGTTCGACCTGGCTTCGGTTCAGCTGATCGTCTGGGCGGGCGCGGCCATGCCGACGGAATTGATCGAGAAATTGCGGGACATCTGCCCGCGCCTTGCCACGAACTATGGTCTAACCGAAACCACCACCGCGGTTACCCTGGTAGAGCCGACGTCCGATCTGGATATTCTCGCAAAGACCGTAGGCTTCCCGTTTGCGCAGATCGAGGTTCGTATCGCCGGGGAAGGGGACCGGGTCCTCGGCGTCAACGAACCAGGCGAAATCCAGACCCGGTCGCTGTTCAACCTTCTTGGCTACTGGCGCCGTCCCGACGCCACCGCCGAGGCATTCACCGACGACGGATTTCTTCGCACCGGCGACGTGGCCGAACAACGGCCCGACGGCCGGTTCCGTATCGTTGGACGACTGCGCGAAATGTACAAGTCGGGCGGCTACAACGTCTATCCAAGGGAAGTCGAGGAAACGATCGAGCGCCACCCCAGCGTCTCTCTGGCCGCGGTCGTGGCGGCGCCGGATCCCCTGTGGCAGGAGGTTGGCATTGCCTATGTTGTGACAGACGGGTCCTCCTCGTCGGAAGAGCTGCTTAGCTACTGTCGCGACCAGCTCGCCAATTTCAAGATCCCGAAACGGATTTACATCGAGAAAACTCTACCGCTGCTTCCAATCGGGAAAGTCGACAAGGTAGAACTCAGGCGCCGGGCCGCTGAACTCGTATGAATGATGCAATCGCGGACGGTTGAGAAGCATGGCTTAGCTAAATAGACGATAGTTTTAGAGTTATAATGTCGTTCCTGGCTGCGGAAAGGGGACTGAAATCATGAAAGGACATAGGTATGACTTCCGTCGTCGACGTTATGGATGATGAAGGGTTTCAGCCTTCGCAGGCAAAGGATCAGGAAGGCGGCGGGACGGCCTGGCGCAAAGACTTGAACGTCGATGCGGAGCGTGGCGTGGGCGTGATGATCTGGAAGGCCGATGCCGGCTATTTCGTGTCCGCCCGGCCTCCCTATGCCGAAACATTCGTCGTTCTCTCGGGAACCGCCGATTGCTCGATCGGCGATGCGCCGTTCGCGCCTATAGAGACTGGCTCGATCGTCCATATGCCACTCGGCGCGGGGATGAGGCTCAGGATCAAGACGCCGTATCGAATGGTCGCAACCGCGATCGCTGGAGCGGTCGCCGACAAGTAAATTACTGACTGAACAGGCGGCTCTATCGGTCAGGAGCAAGTCAAGTGGTTGTCGTCTCGCTTTGGAACGGTGGCGCGGATGCACGAGGTGTTTATTTCTGAATGCCCGGTCGAGGACGTCAGCGATCATCGCGGGACGGCGACCCTTTTGGCCCCTCCGATCGCGCGCTCAAAGGAAGAGAATCACTGACTGAAGGTGGGCTCACGCCGCTTCTGCCGTCCTTTTTAAAGTTAAATTGGGGAGTATCGACATGACTGATCTAACACAGACAACAACCGCCCAAGAATCCGCTCTCGTGTCGGATTGGCTGGTCGTCGACCAAGACATGATCAGCCGGTTCGGGGAACTCACCCTTGATCCGGACCCGATGCATATGGATCCCGAGTGGGCGAAGGCGAATGGCCCCTATGGTGGTACGATCGCTTATGGGTTTTTGACGATCTCTCTTCTCTCGCACCTTGTGCATCTCGTTCGGCCTGACACCGGTGGTGCCAGGACCGGCTATTTTCTCAATTACGGCTTCGACCGCTTGCGTCTCGTATCGCCGGTTCGTGCGGGTGCACGCATACGCGGGCGATTTCTGCCGAATGGCCCCAAGCCGGACGAAAAGGGACGCATCCTTAATCGGTACGACTGTTCGATCGAGATCGAAGGCGAGGATCGGCCAGCATTGGTCGCGGAATGGCTATCGCTTTGGGTCCCAAACATCGTGTGAGCTGGCGAGGGCGCGCCCGCCGCTGCGCCGAAACTCTAAGATCGCTCTCAGTGGCTCCAAAGGTGAGCCATAGCATCGCGTTCAACGCGCCCTTGAAAACGGGAACAATGTATCTCGGCACGGCCACTCGTTCGATGACGTTGAACACGTGCGCGACGGGATGGCCCGTATACAGCCACTCGGCTGCGGCGATCTTCATTCGGCGAGCTTACGCCCGCTCCTTTACCCGGGGAGCGGGCGCCAGCAGGTCTTCCTGACGCATATCTTCAATGGTGGCATTGGCGCGAAACGCGGCTCCACACCTGTCTAATAGATCAAATTTACCGCGCAGAACGGACAAAGCGACAGCCTGCCGCGCCGAGAAAACGCCATGTCCGAGCCCGAGGCTCAAAAAAGAACGTTTGCTCCTTAATGAAATTTGTGGATCATATGGTAACTTTTCGGAGGTGGAGCATGGCTGTCGATAACGAGCGGACGCCAATGAAAGCGTGGCTCCTGCTAAGCATATTGTTCCTTGGCTACGCCTGTTCCGCTGCCGATCGGGAGATCATCAGTCTGCTGGTCGAGCCGATCAAAAGGGACCTTTCATTTTCCGACACTCAGATCGGCCTGCTCCAGGGGGTCGCCTTCCTGGCGTTTTACTCGATCGCTGGCATCCCCGCAGGGATGCTGGTTGACCGGCGCCCGCGCATGAAGTTGCTTGCCGTGGCGCTGTCTTTGTGGAGCTTTATGACTGCCTTCTGCGGGATGGCGCGGACTTTTACGCTTCTCTTTATTGCCCGGGCGGGTGTTGGCGTAGGCGAGACATTTTTGTCGCCCGCTGCGTTATCCTTGATCAGCGATGTCTTTCCCAAGCGGCGGCACGGCTTTGCGATCGGCATTTATGTCGGGGGATCGCTGGTCGGGTCGTCGATCGCGGTCGGCTTTGGCGGACTGCTATATGGCTGGCTCGCCCCGAGAGGTGCTGTAAATCTGCCGCTGCTCGGCCATTTAGAGCCATGGCAGATGACGTTCATCCTCGTAGGCCTTCCCGGCTTCCTGATCGCCGCGGCCTTCCTGCTCACGGCGGAACCGCCGCGTCTTGGAGCCCCCTCGCAGCCAGGCAGCGGTGGCGTCCGCGAATTCTATCGTGAACATTGGCGGTTTATCTCGTTTCACCACGCGGCCAATGGTTTCACCAATCTGCTGGCTGGAGGAGTCACCGCCTGGGGAGCATCCTATCTGATCCGGACCTTCGGATCGGACGTCGAGTCGGTCGGACCCCTGTTAGGGTTCGCCTTCCTCATCGGCGGCATCGCCGGGATGATCGGGGGCGGAGTCCTGAGCGATAAGCTGCTGCGGTATGGAGGGAGCGCGCGATTGTGGATGTGCGGCGGCTGCGCGGCGCTTGGAGCGCTTGCGGCGCTGTTCTTGCCGAGCGTGGACAGCGTCTATGCAGGAGCCTTTCTGATCGGACTGATCGTCATGTTCGGATCGGTGCCGTACAGCGTGGCCAACGCGGCACTTCAGGAGATCGTGCCGAGTGGGATTCGCGGCACCGTCTCGGCCATCTATTATTTTACGATCAGCGTGCTTGGCAGCATCGGCCCGTCTGCGATTGCGTTTGTCACTGATAAAGTCTTCGCCGATCCTGCCCGTCTGAGTGAGTCGTTGTCGATCGTTGTGACAACCGCGTTTCTTGTATCGATGATTCTCTATCTGCTCGCGATCCGGCCCTACCGCCTGGTGGGACAGCGGGGTGTGGTGTGATGACGTGGATCGTCCTTCGGCCAGGCACGTACACTTTCATAACGACGGGCATCGAACGCACGGTGCTCGCGGGCTGTGGCGGCCGGGTGCGCGCAATAGATATTTGAGACTGGCATGCAGCGTTCGCGACCGTGATCTGCTCACTTGCTTGGAAGACTTACTGCTCAGAAATGACGCGCGGTCAGGATGTTGGAAGCCTCGGTGATCCGCTTCGTGTAGCGCGACGATCTGGATGAGAGTCTAGCGACGATCAGGATGAGAGTCCGACGATCGCGACGATGGCTTTGTAACGGTGCTGATTGTCGCTGTCGCGGGTTAATCGGCGGCTTGATTGTCGCTGGAAGCGGCCTCCTCGATGGTTTTGATTGTCGCGTAGGTTGGCGGGCGGCCCGCGCGTGATTGTCGCTGGA
>NZ_BAAAEH010000022.1:0-213614 GCF_039522915.1 Sphingomonas oligophenolica | reverse complement strand
CCAGATCAGTAACTTACGCTACGTCCGCCAACCCGATCCCAGGCTCCCGGTGAATAAGACGGGCTAAATTCGAGCTGCCCCTGCCGCCGGGGCCCAATCTGGTGACAGCGCGCGGACTTGCCCTTATGGGGACGAAAATCGACACCCTGGAGACGGCCATCGCCGCCGAAGCAGACGAAGTCGCGCGCGAAGTGCTGAAGCGCGAGCTGCGCTACTGGAACACGCGCCAGACGACCGCGATCGTGGGGCCCGTGCCGGAGGGCGAGGAAGTCGCTTTCGGCGCTCGCGTCACCTTTCGCCTGAACGGCGTGCAACGGACCATTGATCTGGTCGGGAGCGACGAAGCCGATCCCGCCGTAAACCGCATCGCCTTCACCGCGCCGCTCGCCGCCGCGATGATCGGCGCCGGGCCCGGCGACCGGCTCGATTTCAACGGCACGCCCGATGCGATCGAGATCGTCGCGGTCGGCCGCCCCGACGTCGAGCCGGACGGGGAGTCACGCAGCTGACACATTTTGCGACAATCCGAATCCTTGTCGATGCCGATGCTTGCCCCGTAAAGGACGAAATCTACAAGGTGGCCTTTCGCCACGAGGTGCCCGTGACGATCGTCAGCAACGCCATCATGCGCATCCCGGCGCATCCGCTCATCGGGCGGATGGTGGTGAGCGATGGTTTCGACGCAGCCGATGACTGGATCGCCGAACGTGCTGACGCGAGCGCTGTTGTCGTGACGACGGATATCCTGCTCGCCGACCGGTGTCTCAAGGCAGGTGCGATGGTGATTGCACCAACCGGCAAGCCCTTCACCACCAGCTCGATCGGCGCGGCGATCGCCACGCGGGCGATCATGGCTGATCTGCGCGCCGGCGGGGACGCCATCGGCGGCCCGGCGCCTTTCGCAAAGACCGATCGCTCGCGCTTTCTGTCGGCGCTCGATCAGGCGCTCGTGACCCTCAAACGGAAAGCGGTGCGATGAGCGACGACAAATTCGAGCGGCACCGGCAACCCTGGACCAGCGACGAGATCCAGAAGCTGCATGTGCTCGCCAAAAAGGGCATGGCGCTCAAGGCCATCGCCAAGGCGCTCAAGCGAAGCGAGGAATCAACCCGGGACCGAGCCAAGGCTGACGGTCTCACTATCGCCAAACTTAGATAGGATATAGGATTTCGCTGTGCAAAGGGAGCCTGACCGCCGGCGGCGGAACAGGAGCCAAGACTGATCGATACGGTTTGACACCCGGTTGTGCGCGAATTCCATCGCGAGAGTGTCGGTGCGGCCTGGGGCGATGGGAGTTCGAATGACGGTGTACTTGCTCAAGCCTGCGCGTTCCCCGGCGGCGATTCCCGGATCGATCGCGTTGCTTGCCGTGCTGGCGTTGCTCGCGGGCTGCGGGACGCAAAAGAATGGTGGGAAGCGCGGCGCTTCGGGGCCGCCGCAGGTCGGGTATGTCATCGTCCAGCCGACCAGCGTGCCGATCACCACCGAGCTTGCCGGGCGCACCACCGCCTTCCAGAGTTCCGAGGTGCGCCCGCAGGTCTCGGGAATTATCCGTCACCGCTTCTTCACCGAGGGCTCGCTCGTCCGCAAAGGCCAGCCGCTCTACCAGATCGACCCCAGCCTGTACCGCGCGGCGACCAACCAGGCCGAGGCCAATCTCGCCAGCGCAGCGGCCAATGCCGAGGCGACTCGCATCAAGGCGGAGCGTTACAAGCCGCTCGCCGACATCCAGGCGGTCGCCAAGCAGGACTATACCGACGCCGCCGCACAGGCGCGCCAGGCTGCCGCCGCCGTCGCCCAGAACAGGGCGGCGCTCGAAACCGCAAAGATCAATCTGCGTTACACCACTGTCCCCGCCCCGATCACCGGCCGGATCGGCCGTTCGCTCTTCACCGAGGGCGCGCTGGTCACCGCGAGCCAGACCGATCCGTTGACGACCATCCAGCGGCTCGACCCGATCTATGTCGACGTCCAGCAATCAAGCGCCGACCTGCTCAAGCTGCGCCGCGCACTTGCCTCGGGTGGGACGGCTCCCGCCACGGCGGCGGTCAGCCTGAAGCTCGAGGACGGCAGCGACTATGGCTATACCGGCACCGTCGAATTTGCCGAGGTGGTGGTCGATCAGAGCACCGGCACCGTAACCCTGCGTGCCCGGTTCCCCAATCCGCAAGGCCTGTTGATGCCCGGCATGTTCGTGCGCGCGACCTTCGCCCAATCAATCGACAATAGTGCGTTCCTGGTGCCGCAGAGCGCGGTTTCACGGGATCCCCAGGGAAATGCGACCGTCCTGCTCGTCGGCCCGGGCGACAAGGCAGTGCAGCGCGAGATCACCGCCACCCGGACGCTCGGTGCCAACTGGGTGGTGACGGCGGGGCTGCATCCGGGCGACAAGGTGATCACCCAGGGCACCGGCAAGGCCAAACCGAACCAGGCGATCAAGCCGGTGCCGGCAAGCGCGCCGCAGGACATCAAGGGCAAAACCGGTCGATCGTCCGACCAGACCAAAGGCTGATCGGGCGTGATTTCACGGATTTTCATCGACCGACCCATCTTTGCCTGGGTCATCGCGATCATCATCATGCTGGCGGGCATCGGGGCGATCTTCACCCTGCCGATCGAGCAATTCCCCGACGTGGCACCGCCCAACGTCAATATCCGCGCATCCTATCCCGGCGCATCGGCGCAGACGCTCGAAAACAGCGTCACCCAGGTGATCGAGCAGCAACTCACCGGCATTGACGGCTTGCTGTATTTCAGCTCGTCCTCGAGCTCGCGCGGATCGGTGACGATCACCGCGACCTTCCAGAAGGGCACCAACCCGGACATCGCCCAGGTCCAGGTGCAGAACAAGGTTCAGCAGGCGATCACCCGGCTGCCGCAACAGGTGCAGCAGGCCGGCCTCACCGTTACCAAGTCGAACCCCGACTTCCTGATGATCGCCGCGATCTACGACAAGACCGACAAGCATTCAGGCCAGGACGTGTCCGACTATCTGGTGTCGAACATGCAGGACAGCATCGGCCGCATTCCGGGCGTGGGCGATACCAATGTGTTCGGCTCACAATATGCCATGCGGATCTGGCTCAATCCGGACCGGCTGGCGAGCTACAGCCTGATGCCGAGCGACGTCATCAATGCGATCACTGCGCAGAATGCCGAGGTCGCGGCCGGCGAAGTGGGCGGCGTGCCGAGCGGGCCCGACCAGATGCTCGACGCGACGGTCACTGCCCAATCGCGCCTGTCGACGCCGCAGCAATTCGCCGCCATCATCCTGAAGACCCAGCCCGACGGCTCGACCGTCCGTCTTTCCGACGTCGCGCGGATGGAGCTTGGCGCGGAAAGCTATGGCATCTTCAGCCGCGTCAACGGCCACCCCGGGGCCGGCATCGCGGTGAGCCTCGCCCCGGGCGCCGACGCACTCACCACCGACGAACTGGTCAAGGCGGAGGTCGCGCGCCAGGCAAAGAATTTCCCGCAAGGATTCGCCTATAGTTTCCCGCAGGACTCGACAGCCTTCATCAAGCTGTCGGTCGAGGAAGTGGTGATCACCCTGATCGAGGCGATCATCCTGGTCGTGATCGTGATGTTCGCGTTCCTGCAGAGCTGGCGGGCGACCCTGATCCCCACGATCGCGGTGCCGGTCGTGTTGCTCGGCGCTTTTGCGGTGTTCTCGCTCGCCGGCTTCTCGATCAATACGCTCACCTTGTTCGGGCTTGTGCTGGCGATCGGCCTGCTGGTCGACGACGCGATCGTCGTGGTCGAAAATGTCGAGCGGCTGATGGACGAGAATCCGGGCATGAGTCCGCGCGACGCAACGATCAAGTCGATGGACGAGATCACCGTCGCGCTGATCGCGATCGCGCTGGTGCTGTCGGCCGTCTTTCTGCCGATGGCGTTCTTCGGCGGGTCGACCGGCGTGATCTACCGGCAATTCTCGGTCACCATCGTTTCGGCGATGGTGCTGTCGGTGGTCGTGGCCCTGGTGTTGACCCCCGCCCTGACGTCGACCTTGCTCAAGCGCAGGGAAGATGAAAATCACGACAGCTGGCTGGCGCGCAAGACTCAGCCGGCGAAGGACTGGTTCAACAACGGGTTCGAGCGCACTGTCGAGCGCTATCAGCGCGCCGTTTCGTCAGTCGTCGATCGCAAGTTTATCTTCCTGCTGATCTATGCCGGCGTCGTCGCCATCCTGGTGCTGATGTTCGTCCGGCTGCCGACGGGCTTCCTGCCGCTGGAAGACCAGGGCGTCGCCTCGGTCCAGTTCAACCTGGCACCTGGCGCTACGATCAACCGGACCCGGGCCGCGCAACAGGCGATCGAGAAATATTTCCTGACCGACGAAGCCAGGAATGTGGACGGCATGCTGTCGGTTGCCGGAACCGGCGGCGGCGGTGGCGGTGGGCAGAATACCGGCCGTGGCTTCGTCGCGCTCAAGGACTGGAAATACCGCAAGGGCTCCCAGAACAGCGCCGATGCGATTACCCGGCGCGCCAATGCAGCGCTCTCCGGGCTGCGCGATGTCGAATTCTATGCGCTGCCCCCTGCAGCGGTGCGCGGCCTCGGCCAGTCGAACGGCTTCACGCTCGAGCTGCGCAATACCGGCGGCCTGAGCCGCGCCGATTTCAAGGCGGCGCGCGACAAATTGCTCGCCATGGCGCGCGCCGACCCGGATCTCGCGTCGGTGCGCCCAACCGATCTCGAGGACCAGCCGACCCTGAAGGTGGATGTCGATCCGCAGAAGCTCAGCACGCTCGGGCTCAGCCAGGCGGACGTCAATGCGACGCTGTCGACCGCCTGGGGCGGGCGCTATGTCAACGACTTCAACGATCGCGGTCGGGTGAAGCGGGTCTATGTCGAAGGCGATGCGCCCTACCGCGCCTCGCCCGAGGACATCGCCAAATGGTATGTGCGGGGCAGCAACGGGCAGATGGCGCCTTTCTCCTCCTTCGCGACCGTTTCCTGGGCGACCACCCCGACCTCGCTCGCGCGGTTCTCGGGCATATCGAGCTACGAGATCTCAGGCCAGTCCGCGCCGGGCAAGAGCTCGGGCGACGCGATGAACAAGATGGAGCAGCTTGCGGCGCAGCTTCCCGGCACCAGCGTTGCCTGGAGCGGTCTCTCCTATCAGGAGCGACTGTCGTCGGGCCAGGCGCCCTTTCTCTATGCGATCTCGCTGCTGGTGGTCTTCCTCTGCCTCGCCGCGCTGTATGAGAGCTGGACGATCCCGATCGCGGTGCTGTTGGTCATCCCGCTCGGGTTGGTCGGCGCTGTCTTCGCGGTAACGTTGCGCGGGTTGCAGAACGACGTTTATCTGCAGATCGGCCTGCTGACGACGATGGGCCTCGCCGCCAAGAACGCGATCCTGATGATCGAGTTCGCGGAGCAGGCCGAGAAACAGGGCAAGCGCGTGATCGAGGCGGCGCTGGAAGCCGCGCGCATCCGTCTGCGGCCGATCCTGATGACCAGCCTGGCCTTCATCTTCGGCGTGCTGCCGCTGGCGGTTTCGACGGGTGCGGGCGCGAACAGCCGCGTCGCGATCGGCACTGCGGTGATCGGCGGGATGCTGACCGCGACGATCCTGGCGATCTTCTACATCCCGCTCTTCTTCGTGATCGTGCGCCGGAGCACGCGCGAGATGATCAAGCATCTTCACCATGAGCACCCTGCCCCGCCGCCCGAACCGGAGGGAGCCGCCTGATGCGCACAATCGCCCTGTTGCTTGGCGCAACCTCGCTCGGCGCATGCTCGCTTGCGCCGCCTTATGTCCGGCCCGACCTGCCGGTGCCGCCGTCCTGGCCGGTCGGCGATGCCTATCTGGCGCAGAGCGAAGCGGCGCTGCCGAGCGTCACCTATCGCGACATCTTCCGTGATCCGCGGCTCCAGGCGATTATCGAGCAGGCGCTGGTCAACAACCGGGACCTGCGCGTGGCGGCCGCCAACATCGCCGTGGCGCGAGCGACCTATCATATCCAGCGGGCCGAATTGCTTCCTGAGGTCGATGCCAGCGGGGGCTATCGCCTCGCCCGCACCGCGTCCGGCGGGAGCAGTTCGAACAGCGGGACGGGGAGTACCGGAAACGGCGGTACGACCAACGGCAGCTTCAGCGCCGATATCGGCATCACCTCGTTCGAGATCGACCTGTTCGGGCGTATCCGCTCTCTCACCACCGCGGCCCAGAACCGCTATTTCGAGACCGAGGCGGCAGCACGCGCGACGCGGCTGACCCTGGTGGGCGACATCGGCACTGCCTGGCTGACCTATGCCTCCGACAAGAGCCTGTTGAAGATCGCGCAGGACACCGCCGCGAGCGCCGGGGAAAGCGTGAAGCTGACCAAGGCGCGGCTCGACGGCGGGGTCGCGCCCGGAACTGACCTGGCCCAGGCGCAGATCGTGCTGACGACGGCGCAGTCCGATCTCGCGCAGCAGACCACCGCCGTGGCGCAGGACCTCAACGCCCTGCAATTGCTGGTCGGTGCGCCGATTGACCCTGCACTGCTTCCCGCATCGATCGAAGAAGCGGCGCCGACTGTCGCCGCGCTTCCTGCCGGGCTGGACTCAGGCGTGCTGCTGCGCCGACCGGATGTCGTGCAAGCGGAATATGAGTTGCGCGCGGCCAATGCCGAGATCGGTGCGGCGCGCGCCGCCCTGTTCCCACGCATCTCGCTCACCGCGCTGGCCGGGTTCGCGAGCGGGCCGCTCGGCTCGCTCTTCACCGGCGGTGCGTTCAACTATTCAGTCGCGCCCAGCGTCAACTACCCGATCTTCCGGGCGGGTGCGGGGCGTGCCGGGGTGCAGCAATCCAGAGCTCAGCGCGACGTTGCGCTCGCCACCTATGAAAAGGCGATTCAGACCGCCTTTCGGGAGGTTTCCGATGCGCTTGCCCGGCGCGGCACCATCGCGGCGCAGACTTCCGCGCAACGGGCGCTGACCGCGGCGGCAACCAATAATTACCGCTTGTCGGATGCCCGGTATCGCGGCGGCATCGATACGTTCCTGCAGAGCCTCGACGCGCAGCGCTCGCTCTATTCAGCGCAGCGCACGCTTGTCGCGACCCAGCTGACCGAGGCGACCAATCTCGTCACGCTCTATCGGGTACTTGGCGGCGATTCGATGCTCGACGCGACGGCTTCGGGACCGAAGCCGGTGCGCGACACCGCGGCGCCGACAGGGAACAGGTGACATTCGCGAGCGGCCATGCCAGCCTTGTCGCGGGGGCATGACGATCAGGCAGCCAGGGGCGAAGCCGGTCGAGTGGCTCGAGGAGGGACCTAGATGAGCCATCACATCCGGCGCTTCGCGCCCAGCGACCGCGACGCGATGCTCGCCTTTGCGCAAGGATTGCCTGAGCACGACCTGCTCTTTCTCGGGCGCGATCTCAAGCATCCGCGCGTCGTCGAGGCATGGATCGCATCAATTGACGAAGGCTGGATCGACAGCCTGATCGCCGAGGATGGCGGCAAGTTCGTCGGCACCGCGGCGCTGGTGCGCGATCCGCTCAGCTGGAGCGCGCATGTCGGGGAGATCCGCCTGCTCGTCTCACCCGACAAGCGCGGCGCGGGGCTTGGGCGGGATCTGCTGGAGGCAATCTATGCGGTCGCAATGGAGCGCGAGATCGAGAAGCTGATCGCGCAGATGACCCCCGACCAGATCGGATCGGTAATGCTGTTCGAGAGCCTCGGCTTTCGCGCCGAGGCCTTGCTCAAGGACCATGTACGCGACCGCGACGGCAAGACGCACGATCTTGCGATCCTCGCCCATGACGTCGCGCGCGTCGCCACGCCGAACCGGGAGTGACGTAGGCCTCCCGCACCGGGGAGGATCGGCTCAATCCTTGTCCCCCTTGAGCGGCGCCACCGCCTCCCGGCCGAACTGCATGATCAGCTCGCCGATCTCGCGGGCATGACCCATGCTGCGCGAGCCCTGTTCGCGCAGGAATTCGCCCTGGATTTTCATGACCTCGGACAGATCCTTCGCCGCCGCCGCGGCGCGCATCGCGGCGAACGCCTCGCGGGTATTGACCTCCGCCTGCTCGAGCATCTTCATCCCGACATCGGAGCCACTCCTGGCGAGCTTGGCGCCCGACGCGCGCATTGCCTCGCCGGCCTTCTTCACTGGCTCGACGATCGCCTCCTCGATCGTGTCCTTCACTTTATCGGTGGTTGTCTTCGCTTTGGCCATCTTGCGGCTCCTCTGCTGCGGATGCCGGTTTTACGCCCGGCTGCGGCCGGCGTGGGCGCCGGTTTGGGTTATGGCGAGACTAGGCCGCAAATGCCGGTGAGACAAATGCAGTTTCGGCATTGCGACGATCCCGGAGAGGGGAGATATTAACATCCTATCAACCACCTTCGGGCATGAATCGCTGATGATGTCAGCCCGAATCCCGGCCCCCTCTTTGCCCCCGGTCGCCATCACGCTTGCGATCGCGGCCGCCATCCTGTGGTGGATGATGCCGTTCGTGGTGACCGACATGGATCTGTTCTTCGTGCCCTGGCTCGGTCACATCGCCGCGGCCGGCCCGGTCGCCGCCTTCGCCCGGCCCTTCTCGAACTATGCGCCTGGCTTTCTCTATTTCCTGGCCGCGCTGACGCCGCTGTACGGGATCATCCCAGCCGTCACGCTGATCAAGCTGCTATGCCTGGCCGGTACGGCCGCGCTCGCCTTTGCGGTGCGGCACCTGCTGATCCTGCTCGAGGTTGCGCAGCCGAACCGGGCCGCCGCGCTCGTCCTCGCGCTGCCCAGCGTGTTGCTCAACGCCGGGCCGATCGGGCAATGCGACGCGTTCTGGGCCGCGCCGCTGGTGATGGCGCTTGCCGCCGCGATCAGCCGCCGCCACGCCTCGATGCTTGTCTGGTGCGGGCTCGCGCTCGGCTTCAAGGTGCAGGCAGTGCTGTTCGCGCCCTTCGTCCTGGCGTTGCTGATCAATCGCCGGGTGCCTTTCAGGCTGTGGTCGATCGCACCAGCAATGTTCGTCGCGACGATGCTGCCGGCCTGGGCGGCTGGCTGGCCCGCCTCGGACCTCGCGATGATCTATCTTCGCCAGGCGGTCGAATATCCCAACCTGTCGTTCAATGCGCCCAATATCTGGGCGATCCTCCAGGCGCTGCCGATCGGCCTGCCGCTGGTCGGCGTCGCCTTCGCCGTCTCGATCGGCGCGACCGCCGGCTATATCGCGCGCTTTTCAGCAATGCCGCTGCAGGGGCGCGGGCTGATCCCGGCAGCTCTGCTCGCGGCGCTCGTCACGACCGGCCTGCTGCCCCATATGCACGAGCGCTATTTCTTTCTCGCCGACGTGCTGGCGCTGCTCCTCGCCCTCGTCAATCGCGACCGGGCAAGCTGGACCATCGCGATTCTGGTCCAGGCGGGATCTACGCTCGCCGTGCTCGGCTATCTGAGCGGCATCGCCGGGCTGGCCATGCTGGGGGGCGTGGCGATGATCGTGGCGACGATCAGGCTCGCCCGGACGCTGCTGAAACCAGCAGCGAACGACAATCCCCTTATGGTACGCGCAATTTGATGATCAAAGCTGCACGGAAACGGTAACTTATGATAGCTATCCGTGCGATTCGGGGAATCGAGAGTGGGGATTTTCATGTCGGTATTCAGCAGCAGTAATAACCGTGGCGGGCGCGATGCCGGCACCAGCATGCCACCGGCGCCGCAGCCCCAATCCCAGGGTGGCAAGCGCGGCATGTTCTCGGTGCTTGGGCCCGACGTCACCATCACCGGCAATGTCACCGCCACCGCCGACCTCCATGTCGATGGCCGGATCGATGGCGACGTCAATTGCGGCAGCCTGGTGCAGGGCACCGAAAGCCGTATCCATGGTGCGGTCAAGGCCGATGTCGCGCGTCTCGCAGGGGCAATCGAAGGGTCGGTCTCGGTACGCCAGCTGACGATCGAGCGCGCCGCACGGATTACCGGCGATGTCGAATATGAGACCATCGCGATCGAGAACGGCGCGTCGATCGACGGCCGGCTGAAGCATGTCGCAGTCGATGCCGGCGCGCGCAGCTTCGAGCGGACCACGTCGGCGCCAACCTCGACGCCGGATATCACGCTGGTAAGCTCGAGCGGCGCCGCAGCCTGAGCGGTCGTTGAAGCCGACAAAAAGGACGGCGCATCGCGCGTCGCCCTTTTTTGTCCCTGCTATTGCCCGGTATAGCCGAGCATCGCGCTGTAATCCGCCGGAGCACGGGGCAAGGTCATCCGGGCTGCCGTGCCGGCCAGGAGCACCAGCGCCAGAACCCCGCCGCCCACGATCAGCGGTCGGCGCGGCGGGGAGCGCTCGGCCAGCAGCAATACCGCCATCAACGCGGTGCCGACCATGGGCCACAAATGATAGCGCAGATCGGCGGCGATGCTGACGATCGCGAAGCTTGCCTCGAGCGACAAAGCTGAAACGGCAAGCGCCAGCGCAAGATCGCGCAACGGGCTGGCCGGACGCCGCGCCGCGATCCACAGACCGGTCACCGCAACGACAATCCACGCGATGGGCCAGCCGAGCGGCGTTTCGGCCAACCGGCCGGCCACCTCCGACAGCTGATCAGCCACCATCCCGGGCGACTCGAGGCCAAGCTCGTTCGGCTCGGATTCCTCATAGGGCTGGGCGTTCATCCAGCCGGTCGGGACGATCAGCCGGTCGGTCGCGTTGAGATGGGCGAGACGGTGCTCGGCATAGGCAAGCGGATGATGCGCGATCGCGGCCAGCCAGAGACGGTTGATTCCGCTGCGCGGCACGTCGTTCAGCCGGGCGGCGACGGCCCCGCAATGCGCGGGGTGCTCGAACGGATCCCAGAAAAAGGGCTGATAACAGTGCCGCTGCTCGATCAGGGCGCGCTCCTGAGGGAGCACGCCGTCGTCGGCGCCCGAGAAATGGGCGATGCCGGCAAGGTCATAGATCGGCAAGGTGTGCGAAATCTTCGTCTCCCGGGCTGCCAGGAGCTGGTGATTGATCGGCGGGACAATGGCCAGCACGACCAGCGTTCCCGCGATGACCGCAACGACGCGACGCCACGGCCGCCCGGCGCCCGGCCAGAGCATCACCGCGAGCGGGACGATCGCGAACACGGCGTTCGCCCGTAGCAGCAGTGCATAAGCGAGCAGCATCGCGACCACGACGATCGCTGCAGCCGGCATGCGTTCGCCGGCCAGTCGACGCCAGGCAACGAGACCCACCGCAGCCAGCACAGCGCCCAGCATCTGGGTGTCCTTGAGCACCACGGCCTGCCAGCCGACGAAGAGCGGCAGGGCACCGATTGCGAGCACGGCAAGGCCTGCCAACAGCCTGCCCGATCGCGCCAATGCGGCCGCGACCAGGCCCAGGCCGAGCCAGTAGAGCGCCATCTGTACGATCAGCATCGGCCGGGCGCCGGGCGCGAGCGGGTGAAGCATCGCCCATAGATGCGCCATCACCGGCGGATGCCAATCGTCATAGACCCCGGTCAGGGCCTGACGATATTGCTCGGTCGTGTCGTAAGCGGCAACGCCCGGCCACCAGATGAGAAGCGCCGCGATGCAGAGAAAGGCCGCCCCGGCCCCAACCAAGGTTGCGGCGCGGGTGGGCGGCATCGCCATCAGAAACGCACGCTAGATATGCAGCGCGCGTCCATAGGCGCCGAGCACGCTCTCGTGCATCATCTCGGAGAGAGTCGGGTGCGCGAACACGGTTTCCATCAGCTCGGCCTCGGTCGTCTCGAGCTGGCGCGCGACGACATAGCCCTGGATCAGCTCGGTCACCTCGGCACCGACCATATGCGCGCCGAGCAGCTCGCCTGTCTTCGCGTCGAACACCGTCTTCACGAAGCCCTCGGCCTCGCCGAGCGCGATTGCCTTGCCGTTGCCGATGAAGGGGAATTTGCCGACCTTCACCTCGTACCCGGCTTCCTTCGCCTTTGCCTCGGTGAAGCCGACCGACGCCACCTGCGGGCGCGAATAGGTGCAGCCGGGGATGTTCCAGGTCTCGAACGGATGCGGCTTTTCGCCGGCGATCGCCTCGACGCAGACCACGCCCTCATGACTCGCCTTGTGCGCGAGCCAGGGCGGCCCGGTCACGTCGCCGATCGCATAGATGCCCTCGACATTGGTGCGGGCATAGCCGTCCGTCTTGATATGCCCGCGGTCGGTCTCGACGCCGAGCTTCTCGAGCCCGATGTCCTCGGTATTGGGGACGATGCCGATCGCGACGATCGCGTGGCTGAACTCCTCGGACGTGACATTGCCGTCCTTGCCTCTGATCTTTGCCGTGACGCCGTTGGCACCGGGCGTGAGACCCTCGATCCCCGCGCCGGTCAGGATCCTGATCTTCTGCTTGGTGAGCGCCTTTTCCATGAAGGCCGAGACTTCCTCGTCCTCGACGGGCAGGACGCGCGGCAGCATCTCGACGATCGTCACCTCGGCGCCCATGTCGGAATAGAAGCTGGCGAACTCCACGCCGATCGCGCCGGAGCCGATCACCAGCAATTTCGTCGGCATCTCTTCCGGGACCATGGCGTGGCGATAGGTCCATATCCGCTTGCCGTCGGCCTTGGCGAAGGGCAGGTCGCGCGCGCGGGCGCCGGTAGCGATGATGATGTTCTTCGCCTCCAGCTCGCTCGTCTTGTCGCCCTGTTTGACTGAGAGCTTGCCTTTCGCGGTGATCGTGCCGACGCCCTCGTACACGGTCACCTTGTTCTTCTTCATCAGGCCCTTCACGCCCATGTTGAGCTGGCCGGCCACCTTGCGCGAGCGCTCGACGATCTTCGTGAGATCATATCCCGGCTTCTCGACGGTGAGCCCGTAATCGGCGGCGTGAGTCATGTAATGATAGATTTCCGAGGTACGCAGCAGCGCCTTGGTCGGGATGCAGCCCCAGTTGAGGCAGATGCCGCCCAGGCGCTCGCGTTCGACGATCGCCGTCTTCAACCCGAGCTGCGCCGCACGGATCGCGGCGACATAGCCACCCGGGCCCGAGCCGAGGATGATGAGATCGAAACTGTCAGCCAAGATCGGAATCCTTATTCTTGCCGTCGCTATGTGGTGACGGGCCAGTCGAGGTCGACGCCGCGCCGCCATGGTCTGCACGCCAGGCGAGCCGAAGCGGGCGCACCGCCATGAAGGCGACTATCAGCATCGCGCCGACGGCGACCGTCCAGATCGTGTCCTCCTGGTTGGGCACCGCCCAGGCGGACAGCGACGCGATCAGCGCCGTGCCGATCAGGCCAGCGACGAGGTGGAGCAGTTCGATGATGGTTCGCTTCACTATGCCCTCACGCCACCATGCCGAGCGGCGCCTCGACCAGCGCCTTGAATGCCTGCATCAGCTGCGCCCCGTCAGCCCCGTCGATCGCGCGGTGATCGAAGCTGCCGGTCGCCGACATGATCGTGGCGACGCCGAGCGCGTCGTCGATCACCCAGGGGCGCTTCTCGCCGGCGCCGATCGCCATGATCATGCCCTGGGGCGGGTTGATCACCGCCTCGAACTGCTTGATGCCGAACATGCCCATGTTCGACAGGCTGGCGGTGCCGCCCATATATTCCTCGGGCTTCAGCTTGTTGTCGCGCGCACGGGCGGCGAGATCCTTCATCTGTTCGGAAATGGCGGCGAGGCCCTTGGTGTCGGCCTCGGCGATGATCGGCGTGATCAGGCCCGAGGGCGTGCTCACCGCGACCGAGATATCGGCGCGCTGGAAGCTGATCAGCTGATCCGGGGTGAACATCACATTGCACTTCGGCACCTGCATCAGGCTGACGCCGAGCGCCTTGATCAGCAGATCGTTGACCGAGAGCTTCACGCCGCGCGGCTCGAGCGCTGCGTTGAAGTCGGCGCGGAGCTTGAGCAGCTTGTCGAGGCGGATATCCACGGTGAGATAGATGTGCGGCACCGTCTGCTTGGATTCGGTGAGGCGGCGCGCGATTGTCTTGCGGACGTTGCTGAGCTTTTCGGCCGTGTGCGGGATATCCGGGATCGCGACCGGCTTGGCTGGCGCCCCGGCGGGGGCGGGCCTGGCGACCGGGACCGGTGCCGCGGGCGCGGCGGCAGCCGACCCGGCGGCGGGGCCACCAGCGGCTTTGCTCCCTTCGACGTCGGCCCTGACGATCCGGCCGTTCGGGCCGGAACCGCTCAACGCTGAAAGCTCGATGCCCTTCTCGGCTGCGACCCGCCGTGCAAGCGGGCTTGCCTTGACTCGGTCGCCGGATGCGGGTGCGGCCGCGGCGGGTACTTCGGCGGGCCTGGCGGCGGCGGGCGCTTCCTGTTTCGGCGCCTCGGCCCTGGGCTGTTCCTTTGGCGCTTCAGCGGCTTTGGGTACAGACACAGCCCCCGCGCTCTCGCCTTCTTCCAGCAGCACCGCGATTGCCGTGCCGACCTTCACATTGTCGGTGCCCTCGGCGACGAGGATCTTGCCGATCACGCCTTCGTCGACTGCCTCGAATTCCATCGTCGCCTTGTCGGTCTCGATCTCGGCCATCAGGTCGCCCGATTTGACGCTATCGCCTTCTTTCACGAGCCATTTGGCCAGCGTGCCCTCCTCCATCGTCGGCGACAGCGCAGGCATTTTGATCTCGATCGACATGGAGAGGCGTCCTTACCCGAATCCGTAACGGCATATTTTCCTTCGCGCCCGCCATCCGCTTGGTCAAGACCGCGCACTTGCGCAACGGCGCGCCGCGGGCCAACTATCGCTCAGGGGAGGCCAAAGGCCATGCGCATCTATCTGGTCGTGATCGACGAGAGCCCGGAAAGCGAGATTGCCCTGCGCTTCGCCGCGCGGCGCGCAGTGAAGACGGGCGGCGGCGTCGAGATTCTTGCGCTCATGCCGCCCACAGAGTTCGTCGCCTTTGGCAGTGTCCAGGCGACGATCGAGGAAGAGGCGCGGCTTCATGCCGAGGCGCTGGTCGCCAGTGCCGCAGGCACGCTGATCGAGGAATCGGGGCTCAGGCCGTCAATCACCGTCCGGCAGGGCGATGGCCCGAAGATCATCCGCGAGATGATCGCGGGCAACCCGGCCATCGCCGCGCTGGTGCTGGGCGCTGCCGCGAGCGGTGCGCCAGGGCCGCTGGTCAGCCATTTCGCGGGCGCCGACGCCGGCGTGCTCCCGATCCCGCTGATGATCATTCCCGGCTCGCTGAGCCGCGAGGCGATTGACCGGCTGAGTTGACCCTTGCGCCGGACGCAAGGGCTCGGCACCATCCGGCAATGCACCGTCTGCTCCCCATCGTCGCCCTTCTCGTCGCCACCCCTGCCACCGCCCAGGACGCGCCCGATCCGGCGCGGCTGAAGGCGACGGTCGAGAAGCTGGTGAGCTTCGGCACGCGCCATACCCTCTCCTCTCCCGACGATCCGAAACGCGGGATCGGCGCGGCGCGGCGCTGGGCGGCGGGCGAGCTCACGCGGATCTCGGATTCGTGCGGCGGCTGCATCACCAGCGCCAATATCGCGCGGACCTTCACCGGCAAGCGCGCACCGAACGGCGTCGAGATCGTCGATGTGCTCGGCTTCCAGCAAGGGATCGAGCCGCGACGGGTGATCATCGTCGGCGCGCATATCGACAGCCGGGTGACCGATGTGATGGACGCGACCAGCGACGCGCCCGGCGCGAACGACGATGGTTCGGGCGTGGCGCTGGTGCTCGAGGCGGCGCGCATCCTGTCGAAGCAGAAATTCCGGGCGACGATCGTCTATGCGATTTTCTCGGGCGAGGAGCAGGGACTTTACGGGGGGACGTTGCTCGCCGAGACGGCGAAGCAGAGGGATTGGATCGTCTCGGCGATGCTCAACAACGATATCGTCGGCAATACGATCGGCCAGGACGGCAAGCGCGTCGCCGATCATGTGCGCGTCTTCTCCGAAGGCATCCGCGCCTCGGAGGATCTGGCGGCGATGAAGGGGCGGCGCGAGAATGGCGGTGAGGACGACGGCCCGTCGCGCGCGCTCGCCAAGGCAGTCGACGGGATAGCGGCGGGGATCCCAGGGGGCCTCGACGTATTCGTCGACCGCCGCCCCGATCGTTTCGGCCGCGGCGGTGACCATGAGCCGTTCCTCGCGCTCGGCTATCCCGCCATCCGATTCACCGTCGCGGCGGAGAATTGGAACGGCCAGCACCAGACGCTGCGGACCGAGAACGGCGTCTCCTATGGCGACACGATCGACAAGATGGACTTCGCTTACCTGGCGAAGGTCAGCGCGATCAACATCGCCACGATACGGCGCCTCGCCGCAGCTCCCGCCGCGCCGTCGGGCGTGACGATCGCCGGCGCGCTTGGCTATGATACTACTGTCAAATGGCAGCCGGTCGACGGCGCCACGGGTTACCGCATCCACTGGCGCCGCAACGACACCCAGGATTGGCAGAAATCGATCGACCTGCCGGCGACCGCGCAGACGGACGTCCTGAAGGACGTACCGATCGACGACAATTTCGTCGGCGTCTCGGCGCTGGGCCCCGACGGTGCCGAGAGCCTGGTCAGCTTCGCCGGCCCGGGCTGAGCACTTCTCTCCCTGTTCCGGCGCAATAACAGGGAGGAACAGGGAGGCTTTTCTTTTTTCGGGCCATTCCGGGCGATTTTCTTGGAATAATTTCCTTAATAATCAATCAGATGATAGGCATTCTCCCTGTTATGCGGAACAGGGAGTGCGCGGCACGTAACAGGGAGTGCGCGGCACGTAACAGGGAGGGCGCGACGCATAACAGGGAGGCTCCGACAACAGTGAGTGGCGAAACCAGCGCGAAGCGAAAGAGCTGGCCGGTCACCGGAAGCGAGTCCCGGTCGAGTGCGATGGTAGCACCGTGCTCGCGTTGTTGAATCGCTGATGTCCGCCAGGCGCGAGCCTTGAAAATCAGAGGAGGGCGAGCTCCCCCGAGCTCGCCCTCGACTCTCCCGTGCGGTGCACGGGCCCCCCATCCTCCCCGCAGGGAGGTAGCTTTATCGGCAGCAGCAGCAGCAGCAGCTGCGCCGCCTTACGACGCGTTTCGCGCGGTAGGCGCGCCGCGCCGGCACGTACCGCGTGGTCTCGACATATTCAGTGGTGGTGGTCGTCACGACGGGGGCGGACTGGATCGTGACCGTGGTCGTGGTGGCCGGCGGATACCAATAGCCGCCGCTGACATAGCCGCCCGACCCGGCATAGGCGCCCCCGCTGGACCAGGTCGTCGTGTAGCCGTTCTGCACCGGCGGCGGATAGGCCGGGCCCTGCTGATACTGGACCGGCGGCGCATAGCTGGCGCCATAGCCCCCACCGCCACCGGCCGCCGCGGCATAGCCATCGCCGGCTTCGGCATAGCCGCCGGCATAGCCATAGCCGTCATCATAGCTGTCCCAGTCGATCCCGCTGACTGAATCCATCACGCGGCCGCGCTGATCCATCAGCACGGCGTCATCATAATAGCGCGACCAGTGATAGCCCTGGGGCGGGGCCGACAGGCCGTAGGTGCCATAATCGTAGATGAAGAAGCTCGGGGCGATCCAGTAGCTCGGCAAGACCCAGCCGCGGTGCGGCCGGCGATAGGCGTTCCACCCGCCCGGCGCGCCGGCGCCACCCTGCCAATGGCCGCTGACCGAGCCGCCCCAGCGCGACCGGTGCGTGCCGTTCTGCGCTGACGGATAGCCGTTCGGGTAAACAACATGGCCGCCGCCGGAATTCTGCGGGCCGGGCTCGACGCCGTTGGGCAGCGGGAGGCGCTGCCGCGCGGGCATCGGCCGCTGATTGGCCGGCATGTTCGGCGAAACGGTCGCCGGCGGAACGACATGCCCATTCTGCCAGACCTGTCCATTGGACAGGACATGCTGCGCACCAGCCTGAGTCGCGGCGATCGCGGTAACCATTGAAAGGCCAGCGATCATGAGGGTCCTCATGGTAAACAACTCCAGAAGGGGCGCGACAATGCCCGATGATTAAGAGTTTCGTTACCAATTTTCCCAAATTTTCGCGAGTCTTGCTGTTGTCCCGAATCGGATCAGCCGGCAATCCGCGGCGCGAGCAGCGCGACCAGCGCCTCGCATCCGGCCGCGTCCTCGGCATCGAACCGAGCGGGGTTCGGGCTGTCGAGATCGAGCACGCCGATCAACCGGCCATCAACGACGATCGGCACCACCAGCTCCGAGCGGCTTTCGGCATCGCAGGCGATGTGGCCGGGAAAGGCGTGGACATCGGCCACCAGCTGGGTTTCGCGGGTCGCGGCGGCGGCGCCGCACACGCCAGCGCCGATCGCGATGCGGATGCAGGCGGGCTTGCCCTGGAACGGCCCGAGCACGAGCGTGTCGCCGACCAGGCGGTAGAAGCCTGCCCAGTTGAGATCGGGGAGATATTGCCAGATGAGCGCGGCCGCGTTCGCCATGTTGGCGATCGCGTCGGGCTCGTCGGCGGTCAGCGCGCCCAGGGCGGCGTGGAGATCGTGATAGAGGTCGGCTTTCGATTCCGCCGAGACTTCGAATTCGTACACTTTCTTCTCCGTGCCGGTAGGGCGCGAAACCCGTCCTCATCGTCACCCCGGACTTGTTCCGGGGTCCATCGTGCCGTGAGCACTACGCCTGCAGCATGTGCGGAACGATGGATGCCGGAACAAGTCCGGCATGACGGTTAAATTGGTCCGGGCCAAAAAATCGCCGGGCGAGCGTATAGCGGGCGACACGTTGCACTTCGCTTCCCGCGCCGTAGGAAGAGGCATGCCGCGCCTGCCCGTCACCCGATCGATAGCCATCGACAGCGAAGAAATCGAGGAGAGCTTCACGCGCTCGTCCGGCCCGGGCGGGCAATCAGTCAACACCACCGATTCAGCGGTGATGCTGCGCTTCGACGTGCGCAATTCCCCGAACCTGCCCGAGGCGGTGAAGGCGCGGCTCGAAGTCCTCGCCGGCAGCCGGCTGACCCGCGAGGGCGTGCTCGTCCTCAAGAGCGAAGGCGCGCGGTCGCAGTTGCTCAACCGGCAGGAAATCCGCGAGCGCCTGTTCGACCTGATCCGCGAGGCGACGATCGTGCCGAAGAAGCGGCGCCCGACCAAGCCTTCCAAGGCGGCGAAGGCGCGGCGGATGGAGGGCAAGGCAAAGCGCTCGACGGTGAAGAGCCTGAGGGGCAAGCCGGTCGATTAAGGCGGATCGACGGGCTCGCGCCGCTAATCCTCTCCCAAAGGAGAGGAGATTGTGGCTTTCCCCTCGCTGATATCCGCCAGGGTGAACCCCGCCTTCAGGAAACGCTCCGGCAGCGGCGCCTCGGCGATGATCGGTTCCTTGCCCGGGCGCGGCACCTTCAGCGAGGCGGCGTGGAGCAGGCTTTCCTTGCCGCCCTTGCCATAGATCGGATCGCCGACCACCGGCGCGCCGAGCGCTTCGGCGGCATGGACGCGGATCTGGTGGGTGCGCCCTGTCTCCGGCCTGAATTCGACGAAGGCGCGGCCGTCCCTGACCGCGAGCACCCGCCAGGCAGTGCGCGAGGGCTTGCCCTTGGGGTCCCCGCGCATGCGCCAGCCCTGCTCGGCGCTGCTGATCTTGCTGAGCGCAAGATCGATCAGGCCACTTTCACCCTCGGGCACCCCGTCGAGCACGGCGAGATAGCGCTTTTCGACAAGCCCGGCCTCGAATGCCTGTTGGAAGCGGGCATGCGCCTTGGGATTGCGCGAGAGCAGCAGGCAGCCCGAGGTGTCGCGGTCGAGCCGGTGGACCGCCTGCGGCCAGCGCTTGAAGCCGAAAGTGAGGCCAGCGAGATGGTTTTCGAGGCTGAGCGAGCCGTCGCGCGGGGGATCGACCGGAAGGCCGGCTGGCTTGTCGATGACGATCGCCTCGCCATCGAAGAACAGGACTTTGTTTGCGAGCATGCTATGCCCTTGCCACTCCGCGCGCGCTCATGCCAGAAAAACACCGTGGGGCGAAGGCGACAAGCGTGACGAAGGTCAGCAACCGGGTGATCGGGATCGCCGGCTGGGGGCTCGGCCTCGCGCCAGCGCTCGCCCTCGCCGCGCCGGCACGACCGCCCACGCCGCCGCCCGCCGCCATCGCTGCGATCGGTGTGCCGGGCGTGGATGGCCGCCTGTTCGGGCATTTGCCCTATGTCGAGGCGCTGCCGGACGAGGTGGTGGTCGTGGCGCCCGGCTTCGGGATCGGCGTGCCGTGCCGGATGCAGCGCGATGCAGCGGCGGACCTCGTCCGCCTGCTCGATGGCGCGAAGGGGGTGCCGGGGGTCGCCGGGCGGCTGAAGGGCGTATCCTGCTACCGGACGGTCGCGCACCAGCTTGCCGTGTTCTGCCATCCGGGGAGACGGGGCATTGCCTGTCGTGACGCGGTGTTGCGGGCGCATTCAGTGGGCCCGCCCGGATTCAGCGAGCATGCCACGGGCTATGCGCTTGATTTCGGCATCCGCCCGACGGGTGCATGCCGGGATGTCGATCCGTGCATCGCCGACACCCCTGCGGGCAAGTGGCTGCTCGACCACGCGCCCGAATATGGCTTCGAGCTGTCCTTCCCCGAAGGCAATGCCCAGGGGGTGACCTGGGAGCCCTGGCATTGGCGCTGGGTCGGCACCTCGATCGACGAGCCCGGCGCGGCGCGGGCGCGACTGGTGTTCGCGCGCGCCCGCTCCCAATTTCCGGCCAGCCCGATGATCAGCGACGGGCCTGCCCAGGCAGCGCAGTCAGGCCGGGCGGGACCGCCGGCCATTGTGCTGCTGCCCGGTATGTATTGAGGCGATTCAAGGTCAGGCATTTCCCGCCAGGCAGCTCGCCTGACGGGAAAAGACCGGATCAGGCAGCCAGCTTGATCGCCACTTCCGCGACGCGGCGACCCTGGTAGCGGGCGCCGTCAAGCTCGAGGCTGCTCGGTTGGCGGCTGCCGTCGCCGTCAGCGATCGTCGTCGCGCCATAAGGCGAGTTGCCGTTAACTTCCTTGACGCCCATCTGGCCGGCAAAGCCGTAATCGAGCCCGACGATGGTCAGGCCGAAATGCAGCAGGTTGGTGATGATCGAGAAAAGTGTCGTCTCCTGGCCGCCATGCTGGCTCGCGGTCGAGGTGAAGGCGCCGCCGACCTTGCCGTTGAGCGCGCCGGTCAGCCACAGGCCGCCGGCCTGATCGAGAAAGCTCGCCATCTGGCTCGGCATGCGACCGAAGCGGGTCGGGGCGCCGATGATGATCGCATCGTAATTGGCGAGCGCGGCGATGCCTTCGATGGTGGGATGGGCCGTATCCGCCTTGAAGCCGGCTGCCTTTACCACTTCGGGCGGCGCTGTTTCTGGGACGCGGCGGATATCGACCTCGGCGCCGGCCGAGCGGACGCCCTCGGCGACTGCGTCGGCCATTTGCTCGAGATGGCCGTAGGAGGAGTAATAAAGGACGAGGACCTTGGTCATGGGGATTTCCTTCTGAAATCCCCCTCCCGCTTGCGGGAGGGGTTAGGGGAGGGCGTGTCGGAAAAGCAGGTAGGAATTGTATCAACAGGCCCTCCCCCGACCCCTCCCGCAAGCGGGAGGGGAGAAGAAAGGCGGGAGGGGTAAGTCGTTATTCCGAATCCACGAGCACCAGCTCGGCGTCTTCGATCGCCTTGATCGTGACCGTCTGGCCGCCGCCGATGGCGGCGCCGTCGCGGGCCTTGAAGGGCTCGCCGTCGATCTCGATCGCGCCGGTCGCCGGCACGAGATAGGCGTGGCGCCCCTCGCCGACTTCATGGGTGATCGTCTCTCCGGCCTTCACCGTCGCGCCGAGCACGCGCGCATCGGCGCGGATCGGGAGGGCTTCGGTATCTTCGGCAAAGCCGCTCGCCAGCACGGCGAACTTGCCGGTGCGATCGCTCTTCGGAAAGGGTTTGGCACCCCAGCTCGGCGAGCCGCCGGTGCGCTTCGGTTCGATCCAGATCTGGAAGAGAGTCGTGGTTTCGGGCTCGAGATTATATTCGGCATGGCGAACGCCGGTGCCTGCGCTCATCACCTGGACGTCGCCGGCGCCGGTGCGGCCTTCATTGCCCATCGAATCCTTGTGGGTGATGGCGCCGGTGCGGACATAGGTGATGATCTCCATGTCGCGGTGGGGATGCGCCGGGAAGCCCGAGTTGGGCCCGATCTCGTCGTCATTCCAGACGCGGATGGCGCCCCAGCCCATGCGGCTCGGATCGTAATAATTGGCGAAGCTGAAATGGTGGCGCGCGTTGAGCCAGCCATGATCGGCATGGCCCAGGCTTTCGAACGATCTTTTCTCGATCATTGGGGGTCTCCCTAAAAAGCAGAAAATTGGGTTGCCGCCAAGATAGGCATGATGATCGCGACGTAAATGGAAACGCTGGAAACCGATCGTTTCCGTTGCTATCGTCCTCGAGCAGGCTCGGGAGGAACTGACAATGCGGCTGCCGGATCTCGAAGCATGGGCAATCTTCGCAAGTGTGGTGGAGCATCGCTCCTTCAGTGGGGCGGCCGAGGCGATCGGGGTTTCAAAGGCGACCGTCTCAAAGGCGGTCACCCGGCTCGAGGCGCATCTCGGACAATCGCTCTTCCACCGCACCTCGCGGCGGCTGACGCTGACCGAGAGCGGCAAGCGGCTCGCCGAGCACGCCGGCCGTATTCTCGCCGAGGCGCAGGCAGCCGAGGAAGCTGCGCACGACGCAGCGACGGCGCCGACCGGCCTGATCCGGGTCACCGCGCCGATGACGCTCGGCCTTGTCAGCCTGACGCCGGCGCTGGCCGAGTTCCTTGCCGACCACCCTGGGATCGAGATCGATCTCAACCTTTCGGACGCAAAGGTCGATATCGTGGCCGAGGGAATCGATGTCGCGCTGCGCATTGCCGATCTGCCCGACAGCTCGCTCCGCGCGCGACGGCTCGGGCCGATCGCGATCCATATCGTCGCGTCACCTGCCTATCTCGAACGTCATGGCCGGCCGACCCACCCGGCGCAGCTCGGCGAACATGCCTGTCTCGGCTATACCAATGTCTCGGGGCCGTGGCGCTTTCTCGGGCCGGGCGGCGCCGAAGCCGCCGTCCGCCCGGCCGGGCCGTTGCGGTCCAACAGCGGCGACGCGCTTCTGCCCGCGCTCAGGGCCGGTCTCGGCATCGGCCTGCTCCCCGATTTCATCGTCGGCGGCGATCTCGCCCGCGGCACGCTCGAAGCGATCCTGACTGACTGGCACAGCCCGCCGGTCGCGCTCCATTTGCTCACCCCGCCCGGCAGCCTCCGCCCGGCGCGGGTGGAGGCGCTGATCGCCTTCCTGACCGAGCGGTTCAGGAGCCTGTGTGCGGACGAGGAAAGCCGGAGCCGGCTGCGCCCGGAATAGGTGGAATCCCGTATCAGGAGATTCCCCGCGACTCGCGGAGTCAGGCCGGTTAGCGAAGAATTAACCTTTTGCGTTCATCTCTGATGAGGTTAATGAGTTGTGCAGGGTGTGTCGGGCATAGGGTGCTTCGAACGCCGCGAGAAGTGACAGGGGACTGCCAGATGCGCGTGCTGCTGATCGAGGATGAGCCAACGACCGCCAAGGCGATCGAACTGATGCTCACCGCCGAAGGCTTCAATGTCTATACGACCGATCTGGGCGAGGAAGGCCTCGATCTCGGCAAGCTCTATGATTACGACATCATCCTGCTCGACCTGAACCTTCCCGACATGCACGGCTATGATGTGTTGAAGAAGCTCCGGGTCGCCCGGGTGCAGACCCCGGTGCTGATCCTGTCGGGCATCAACGAGATGGATTCCAAGGTGCGCAGCTTCGGCTTCGGCGCCGATGATTATGTCACCAAGCCCTTCCACCGCGAAGAACTCACCGCGCGCATCCATGCGGTGGTGCGCCGTTCCAAGGGCCATAGCCAGTCAGTCATCCGTACCGGCAAGCTTGCCGTGAACCTCGACGCCAAGACGGTCGAGGTCGATGGCAGCCGCGTCCACCTGACCGGCAAGGAATATGCGATGCTCGAGCTGCTCTCGCTCCGCAAGGGCACGACGCTCACCAAGGAAATGTTCCTCAACCACCTTTATGGCGGCATGGACGAGCCCGAGCTCAAGATCATCGATGTCTTCATCTGCAAGCTGCGCAAGAAGCTCAGCCTGGCATGCGAAGGCGAGAATTATATCGAGACCGTCTGGGGCCGCGGCTATGTGCTGCGCGAGCCCGACGAGGTGGGCGTGCCGATCGCCGAGGTCGCCTGACCTTCATCCCAGCTTCCGTCCGGGAGTAAGGCCGCGGTACCGGGGGGTGCTGCGGCCTTTCGTTTTTTTGGCCAGGGACCATCGTCACTCCGGGCTTGTCCCGGGGTCCATCGAGCCGCGAACGCTACTCCAGAGGTTCAAGCCCCAGCCCGACCGCGAGATCGTTCCAGGCGGGGTTCTCGCGTTCGAGGAGGTTGATCTTCCAGTCGCGCGGCCATTTCTTCATCGTCTTTTCGCGCGCGATGGCACCCTCCATCGTCTCTCCGACTTCGAACCAGACAAGGCGCTTGATATCGTAGCGTTTGGTAAAGCCGTCGAACGTGCCGTCGCGGTGCTGCTGGATACGGCCGATCAGATTAGAGGTCACACCAACATACAGGCGCCCGTAGAACTTACTCGCCAGAAGATAGACGCAAGGTTAGCGCTCTCTCATGCGCGCCATTTATCGCCGGACGATGGATGCCGGAACAAGTCCGGCATGACGTATTTAGTTGAGCTCGCGCTTCTATTTCGCCGACCACATTCTTTGCCCGCCGACCCAGGTCTGCTCCACTTTCGTCGCGCGCAAATCACCGGGGCTGGCGAGGAGCGGGTCGCGGTCGACGACGATGAAGTCGGCGCGCTGGCCCGGCGCGAGGCGGCCGAACCGGTCTTCGGCGAAGCCGGCATAGGCGGCGCCCGCAGTGAAGGCCCACCAGGCCTGTTCGCGCGTCACCTTCTCTTCCGGGCGCCAGCCGCCATAAGGTTCGCCGTTCGCGTCCTGGCGCGTGAAGGCGGCGGCCCAGCCGGCAAAGGGATCGGGGCTTTCGACCGGATAGTCCGAGCCGAAGGCAAGCGGCACATGATTCTTGAGCATCGTCGCCCAGGCATAGGCCCCGGCCAGCCGGTTCGGCCCGAGCCGTGCCTCGGCCATCGTCCGGTCCGACGTTGCATGGGTGGGCTGCATCGAGGCGATGATGCCATGTTGCGCGAATTTCGGCAGGTCGGCGGGATCGACGACCTGGGCGTGCTCGATCCGCCAGCGCCGATCGCCCTTGTAAGTCTGCGAGAGCTCGTCGATCGCGTCGAGCACCTGGGCATTGGCCTTGTCGCCGATCGCGTGGACCGCGACCTGATAGCCGTCCATCGCAGCGCGGCTCATCTGGTTGCGGATCACGTCGTCGGCCATGAAGCCCGCGCCCGACTGGCCTGGCGCATCGCTGTACGGCGCCTTGAGCCAGGCACCGCGCGAGCCGAGCGCGCCATCGGCATAGAGCTTCACCCCGCCCATCCGCAGCCGATCATTATACAGCCAGGGCGTCGGCCCGGTGCCGCCGACGCGGACCGCCGTGTCGACGCCGAACCCATAGCTCATGATCCGCACGCGCAATTGTCCGGCGTCTCCGGCGCGGCGATAGCTCAGCCAGTCGTCGAGGCTCGAGCCCATGTCCGAGGTGGCGGTGATCCCGAAACCGAGCAGGATCGACTGCGCCTTCAGAAAAGCCTGGTCACGATCCTTGGGCAAGGGCTGGGGCACTGCCTTGTTGACGAGGCTCATGGCGGCATCGACGAACACGCCGGCCGGCGCCGAGCCGGTCTTTTCGATCCGCCCGCCCGGCGGCGTGGCGGTCTTCGCGGTGACCCCTGCTTCCTTCATCGCGGCGCTGTTCGCCCAGGCAGCGTGACCGTCGGCGCGAGCGAGCCAGACCGGGCGGTCGCTCACCACTGAATCGAGATCGGCTGCGGTCGGGAAGCGGCCAAGGCCCCAGACTTCCTGGTTCCAGCCGCCGCCCAGAATCCATTTCTTCTCGGGGTTGGCGGCGGCATAGGCGGCGATCTTCGCCTTCGCCTCGTCAAGCGACCTGGTGCCCGACAGATCGAGTTCGAGCGCGCGGAAGCCGAGCTCCATGACATGGCCATGCGCGTCGATGAAGCCGGGGAGGAGCACCTTGCCCTTCATGTTGGCGAGCCAGTCGAGCTTGTCGGGCCGCCGGTCGCTCGGTTGCAGCAGGCGGACCACCTTGCCGTCGGACGAGATGAGCATGCCGTTGAAGTGGATGACGTTGCCGGTCGCATCGAGGGTCATGCCGTTGACGTTGTCGACCAGGGCGTCGGCGAAGGCCGGGGTGGCGAGGAGGAAACCGGCGAGCACAAACGCAGCTTTAAAGCCCCTCCCCTTCAGGGGAGGGGTTGGGGTGGGGGACTCAAACGAACCTCCGCCTGACTCCCCCACGCCCTGCCCCTCCCCTGAAGGGGAGGGGTTTGCGTTCGGCTTCATCGCGGCAGCCTCCTGATCAGCGAACTGGTGTCGTCGCGACCGCCGCCCATCTTCTGCACATCGGCATAGAATTGATCGACCAGAGCCGTCAGCGGCACTGCCGCGCCGTTGCGCCGGGCCTCGTCGAGGGTGAGGCCGAGATCCTTGCGCATCCAATCCACCGCGAAGCCGAAATCGAACTTGTCCTCGCTCATCGTCTTCCAGCGATTGACCATCTGCCAGCTCGACGCTGCGCCGCCCGAGACGGCCTCGAACACCTTGTCGGTATCGAGCCCGGCGATCTGGGCGAAGCGCAGCGCCTCGGCCACTCCCTGGACGACGCCGGCGATCGCGATCTGGTTGACCATCTTGGTAGTCTGCCCGGCGCCGGCCTCGCCGATATGGACGATGCGCAGCGCATAGGCCTGCATCAGCGGTTCGGCCCTGGCCATCGCCTCGGCCGTGCCGCCGCACATGATCGAGAGCTTGCCGTTTTCCGCCCCGGCCTGGCCGCCCGACACCGGCGCATCGACGACGAGCAGGCCTCTTGACCCACCCTCTTCAGCGAGGCGCCGGGCGATCTTCGCCGAGACAGTGGTGTGGTCGACGAACAGGGCGCCCGGCGCCATTGCCGCGAATGCGCCATCCCCGCCAAGCGTCACCTCGGCCAGATCATCATCATTGCCGACACAAGTGAAGACAGCGTCCTTGCCGCCGGCTGCCTCGGCCGGCGTCGCGGCGACCGCGCCGCCATATCTGGCCGCCCAGGCATCTGCCTTTGCCCTGCTGCGATTATAAACGGTGACTATGTGCCCGGCCGCAACGAGATGCCCCGCCATCGGCGCGCCCATCACCCCGGTTCCAATGAATGCGATGTTGCTCATGGGCCTCGCGATAAGGCGTGTTTCTTCGGGGCGCCAGATGGTCTAGGGCCGCGCTCCTATGGCTACCATCCCCGCCCCCGCCGCCGACCTGCTCCCCGTCACCCTTGCCGATGTCCAGGCAGCGCATGCGCGCATCAGCGATTCGATCGTCCGCACGCCGACCTTCATCAGCCACACGCTTTCCGAGCTGACCGGCGCGACCGTCTATCTGAAGTTCGAGAACCTCCAGTTCACCGCGGCCTATAAGGAGCGCGGCGCGCTCAATACGCTGCTGCAGCTCGACCCGAGGACAAAAGGCGTGATCGCGGCATCCGCCGGCAACCATGCCCAGGGGCTTGCCTATCATGCGCACCGCCTCGGCATCCCGGCGACGATCGTGATGCCGACCAACACGCCGACGGTGAAGATCACCCAGACCGAAGGGCACGGCGCCAATGTGGTGCTGTTCGGCGATACCTTCGATGCTGCCTATGCGCATGCCCGCGAGCTCGAAGCCGAGCGCGGCCTGACCTTCGTCCATCCGTTCGACGATGTCCGCGTAATTGCCGGCCAGGGCACCGTCGCGATCGAGATGCTCGAGGACGTGCCGGCGATCGACACCTTCGTCACGCCGATCGGCGGCGGCGGACTGATCTCCGGCATGGCGACCGTCGCGGGCGCCGCCGATCACCCGATCGAGGTGATCGGGGTCGAGGCCGAGCTGTTCCCTTCGATGTACAACCGCATCAACGGCACCGACATGCCGTGCGCGGGCGACACGCTCGCCGAGGGCATCGCGGTCAAGGAGCCGGGAGCGATCACGGCACTGATGGTGAAGGCGCTGGTCGACGACATCGTACTGGTCAGCGAGCGCAGCCTCGAACAGGCGGTGAGCCTGCTGCTCCAGATCGAGAAGACGGTGGTCGAGGGCGCGGGCGCAGCCGGCCTCGCGGCGCTGCTGTCCTATCCCGAGCGGTTCAAGGGCAAGACGGTCGGCGTGGTGCTGTGTGGCGGCAATATCGACACGCGGCTGCTCGCCAATGTGCTGCTGCGCGATCTTGCGCGGTCGGGCCGGCTCGCCCGGCTGCGGATCAGGCTGCAGGACCAGCCCGGCGCCTTGTTCAATGTCGCCCGGATCTTCGACGCCGAGCGGGTGAATATCATCGAGGTCTATCATCAGCGCGTCTTCACGACGCTGCCCGCAAAGGGCCTGATCACCGACATCGAATGCGAGACGCGCGACAAGGCGCATCTCGAGCGGCTGATGGCTGCGCTCCGTGCCGGCGGCTACGAGGTCTCCCCGGTCGAATTAGCCTGACGAAACGAATCACAGCTGCGGCGAAGCGAGTCGCGCGACTCTGTTTGCGACTCGGGGAATATGCTATGATTCGCCCCTGATCAGCACCCGTGCGTCTGCGATCGGAATCTCAAGACTTGTTGCAAATCCTGCGTTAACCCTCATTCATGGTAAAGCCGCTTTTCATCACGACTCAGGCGATTCATAACGGGTCCGAGCCGGGGGCAAGCCCTGGCGAAATATGGGGACCAAGGCGGTGACTGCGCCATTTCGCTTTCCACGCTTCTTCGTGACGAGCCCTTCGCCCTGCCCCTATCTGCCGGGGCGCCAGGAGCGGAAGGTCTTCACTGAATTGAACGGCCCGCATGCCGGCGAGCTCAATGATGCACTCGGGCGGATCGGGTTTCGCCGCAGCCAGTCGGTCGCTTATCGGCCGAGCTGCGCCGGCTGCACCGCCTGCGTGTCGGTGCGCGTCGTGGCGAGCGACTTCGTGCCGAACGCGACCCAGCGCAGGCTGATCCGCCGCAATGCCGATCTCGAGGTCAATGCCTGCCGCGCCTGGGCGACCGACGAGCAATATCAGCTGCTGCGCCGCTATCTCGCCTCGCGCCATCCGGGCGGCGGCATGGCCGACATGGACGAGGGCGATTATGCCGACATGGTGGAGCATTCGCCGGTCAACAGCTTCATCGTCGAATATCGCGAGCCGGCGAAAAACGGCGTGCGCGGCACCCTGGTCGGCGCCTGCCTGACGGACCAGCAGGCCGATGGGCTGTCAATGATCTACAGCTTCTTCGATGCCGACCATCCGGCGCGGCCCGGGCTCGGCAACCAGATCATCATGGACCATATCCTGCGCGCCCGCGCTGTCGGCCTGCCCTTTGTCTATCTCGGCTATTGGGTGAAGGGTTCGGAGCGGATGGCGTACAAGACGCGCTATCGCCCGATCGAAGTGCTCGGCCCTTCGGGCTGGTCGATCCTGACTGACGAAGACATGACCTACGCGCCGCCAGCGCAGAAGAATGTGATGCTGGCCGACGAACTGGCCTGACCTCAATCCTGCGGGTTCGCCTGCGCCACGTGCAGATCGACATCGAGCTCTTCGTCGCCTTCGCCGAGGCGCGATCCGGCGACGGGCGCCGCGCCCGCTGAATCGAGTGCCACCGCCACCCGCGCATAGGCCTCGTCAGCCGACAGCCCGGTGCACGGATCGAACGCGACCCAGCCCAGCCCCTGGACATGCGCCTCCGCCCAGCCATGCGGTGCCGGCCGGGCATCGCCTTCGAAACACACAGGGCTGTATCCGGATACATAGCGCGCGGGAACGCCCAGGCGCCGGGCACCGGCCACGAACATATGGGCGAGGTCGCGCGGAGTGACGTCGCTCATCTCGAAGGCTTCCGCGGCGGTCCGGCCCGAAACGGGTCGACCGCGATCAAGCCCGAATTTCCGGTGCAGGGCGTCATTGAAGGCGTGCATGCGTTCGATCGTGTCGCAGATCGGCCCCGCGACATCAGCCGCGAACTCGGCGAGCGTTGCGCCGCCTTCGGTGAGGGCGGTCGATCGCAGGAACAGCATCGGCGGCAATGGCTCGTGCGCGCCGTGGACGATACCGTTCGATGCGTTGGTCAGCACCTCGCCCGCCACCGATATCTCGATCTGATCGATCGGTCCTTCGACATAGAGCATCGTCACCCGGTTGCCGAAACCGTCGCGCCCGGGGCGCATCCGCGCATCGCAATCGACATGGAGGTGCCAGCTCGCGACGGCCTGGTCATGGGTGTCCTCGGGGGTGAGCCGGAGCATCTGGGTGAGGCGCCCTTGCGGGGCGGAGAAACGGTAGATCGTGCGGTGATCGATCGTGAGCCGCATCAGATGAACTTGAACTGCCGGCCGATGGCCATGTGGAGAAGATCATTCTCCGCGATGAAAGCCTGGAGATATTGGTGCAGGCCGGCGGCGATCACCTCGCCCGACCGGGTCTTCGCCAGCCTGGTCTGCCGCAGCCGCGCCATTCGGTCGGCCTCGCCATGAAGGCCGGTGCGCTTGGCCAGCAGGTTGAGGATCTCGACGGCTTCCTCGACCGAGGCGGCGAGGCTGCGGGGCATTTCAGCCCGAGCGATCAGCAGGTCGATCACGTTCGCCGGGCGCAGCCCTTCCGAATAGAGCCAGCGATAGGCGGTCACTGCCGAAACCGTCTGGAGGATCGTGGTCCACTGGTCGCGATCGACGATGCCACCGACCTGCTCGCCCTCGGGGAGCAGAAGATGGTATTTGACGTCAAGAAGTCGCGCCGTGTTGTCGGCCCGCTCGACTGCCTGGCCGAGCCGGATGAACCAGGTGGTCTGGTTGCGCAGCATGCGGTGGATCGCGCCCTCGAAGCCCCGCGCCTCGGTCTTCACCGCATCGACCAGGCCGAGCGTGGCGGCCGCGCCGCCCGGGCTCGAGCGGCTGTGGAAGATCAGCCAGGCGCGGTTGATCGCTGTCCAGGCCTCCCGGGTCAGCGCGGTGCGGACGGCGCGGGCATTGTTGCGCGCCATGTCGAGGCAGCGGACGATAGAGCCGGGGTGGCTGCCATCGAGCGTGAGGAAGCGCGCAACATGCCCCTGGGTCAGCGTTTCGTTGCTTGCGGCGAAGGCCTCGTCGGTTTCGGTGACAGCGAGCGCGCTCGCCCAGGCCGCCTCGCCCGCCGGACGCGGGGAAAGGACGTCGAGGCGGACGGTCGCCTCGACGAGGCGCGCGATGAAATCGGCGCGCTCGACATAACGGCCGAGCCAGTAGAGCGAGGAGGCGGTGCGGGAGAGCATCAGATTCTCCCCGGGCCGGGCAGAATTCGCACCGCGCGCCTCACGACCTCTGCTCCTGCGACATGCCGCCCATTGCCTGGGCCTGCACATTGCCGCCGTCCATCAGGACGAAGCTGTCCTTGGTGCCGCCCCCCTGGGACGAGTTCACGACCAGCGAGCCTTCCTTGAGCGCCACCCGCGTCAGCCCGCCGGGCACGACCTGCACGCCCCTCGAGCCGGTCAGCACGAACGGTCGGAAATCGACGTGGCGCGGTGCGAGGCCTGAATCGCTGAGCGTCGGCACGGTCGAAAGCGCCAGGGTGGGCTGCGCGATATAACGGTGCGGCTCGGCGATCAGCGCGGCGCGGAATGTCTCGATCTCGGCCCGGGTCGCGGTCGGACCGACCAGCATGCCATAGCCGCCGGAGCCGTCGACCAGCTTCACCACGACGTCCTCGAGGTGGTCGAGCACATATTTGAGCGCCTGCGGCTCGCGGCAGCGCCATGTCTCGACATTGGGGAGCTTCGGCTCGCCGCCCGAATAGAAACGCACGATCTCAGGCATATAGCTGTAGATCGCCTTGTCGTCGGCAATGCCGTTGCCGGGTGCATTGAGCAAGGCAACATTCCCCGCCGCATAAGCGGCGATCAGGCCCGGGACGCCGAGCATCGAATCAGGACGGAACACCAGGGGATCGAGATAATCGTCGTCGATCCGGCGGTAGATCACGTCGACCTTCACCCGGCCGGCGATCGTCCGCATCCAGACGATATCGTCGTCGACGACGAGATCGGCGGCCTCGACAAGCTCGATCCCCATCGAATCGGCGAGGAAGCTGTGTTCGTAATAGGCCGAATTATAATGGCCTGGGGTCAACAGCACGCAGACCGGATTCTGCCCCGATCCGTGCGGCGCGACCGACTTCATCGTCTCGAGCAGCCGATCGGGATAGCTGTCCACCGCAGCGACGCGGAATTCGCGAAATAGTTCGGGGCAGAGGCGCAGCATCGCCTCGCGGTTTTCGAGCATATAGGACACGCCCGAGGGTGTCCGAGCGTTATCCTCGAGCACGAAGAACTCGTCGGGCCCGGTGCGGACCAGATCGATCCCGCAGATGTGCGCCCAGATATTGTGCGGCGGCTTTATCCCGGCGATTTCGGGCCTGAATTGCGGGTTGCCGAAGATCAGGTCTTCGGGGAGCACGCCCGCCTTCAGGATTTTCCGTTCCCCATAGATATCGTCGAGAAAGGCGTTGATCGCCTCGACCCGCTGGATCAGGCCGGCCGACAACCGCGCCCATTCATCGGCGAGGAAGATGCGCGGCACGATGTCGAAAGGGATGATCCGCTCCGACGCATCGCTGTCCCCATAAACCGCGAAGGTGATGCCGAGTTGGCGGAAGGTAGCCTCGGCCGATTGCTGGCGGCGGCGGAGCTCCGCATCCGGGGTATCCTCGAGCCATTGGCCGAGCGCGGCGAGTTCGGGTCTTGGCGTGGTCGAGCCACCCTGCCCCATGATCTCGTCAAACGCGCTTCGTGTCCCCATCGACCCAGTAAAGTCCCCGCAGGTTGTTCTTGTTCCATGCTGCGACGTTTTGCTGCGCCGCACAAGAGCGCAATTACGGGTGCGGTGAAGGCGTGCCCTCCTTGGCCAGCGCAGCGTCGAAATCCTTGCGCGCCTGCACGACGATCGCGTGCAGCGCGCCCGGGTCGACAAAGGCGTTCGCGTCGCCTGCCGCCCGCCGCGCCTCGCGGCCCATCACATCCGCGATCTCGGGATGGCTGGGCAGCACGATATCGGCATGCATCGCGTCGAGGCGCGCAAAGCTCCTGCGATAGGCGGCGACGATTCCCGGATAGCCGCGATTGCCGATCAACCGGTTCCCGGCGACCGTGACACTGCACGGGAAGACGACCTGGAGCGTCCGCCCGCTCTCGTGCACCGGCAGCGACCAGGTCGTGCAGCCGATCGTGTGGCCCGGCGTCAGCGTCGTCGTCACCGCGATCGCGCCGAGCCGGACGATCTCGCCATCGCGGACGACCCTGTCGACCTTCACCGCCGGGAAATTGGCCCGGCCATAGCTGTTGTCGCCCTGGTGCCGGCCGGCCTCGAGCGCGGGGCGGTCGCCCGCTGACGCAATGAGGCGCGCGCCGGTGTCTCGCTTGATCTGGGCCAGCGCCCCGGCATGATCGAAATGGGCATGCATGTTGAGCAGCAGCTTCAACCCGCCTTTCTTCACCCCGATCGTCGCGAGGTTGCGTTCGATCAGCCGGGCTTCGGATGTCATCGGGCCACCGACCAGGATCGCACTGTCTTTCGACAGGATCGCGTAGACGGCGATGCCCCGCGTGCCGACATACCAGACAGGGCCGGCGATGTGGAAAGGCGCCACCGGCTGGGACCATTCGGCCGGCGCGACGAGCGTGTAGGGCGCCGGCTTTATCTCGCGCCCCGCGCCGGCACCGGAGAGCAGCACGCCGAGGGCGATGATCAAGGCGGGGCGGATTTTCATAGCGCAGCCAGCATTCCCGATGTCAGCACCTGGGGCAAGACCTGCGGCTCGGCGGCACCGGGCGCATAATAGAGATACAGCGGCACCCCCGCCCGGTTGTGCGCCTCGATGAAGCGGCCGAGCGCGGGATCGCCGTTGGTCCAGTCGCCGACCAGCACCGCGACCTTGTGCGCGGCAAAAGCGCTGCGGGTCGCATCAGTCTCGATTGCAGCCTTTTCGTTGACCTTGCAGGTCAGGCACCAGTCAGCGGTGAAATAAGCGAAGACGGGCCGCCCCTCCGCCCTGAGCGCCGCCAGCCGCGCCTCGCTGAACGGCTCGGCCCCCGTGACCGTGGCTGCTGCCGCGCCCGTAGCGGGGCGATGCGCAACACTCGCCAGCCATATGCCGGCGGCGACGATCGCGACCAGCATCAGCACCGGGGCCGCGCCGAAGCCGAGGCCCCGCGCTTGCCGCCTCCCCGCTGCCCACAGCACGATACCGGCGCCGAGCGCAACGAGCAGCCCTTCGGTCATGCCGTCGACGCCGACCTGACGTCCGAACACCCAGATCAGCGCGATCGCGGTCAGCCACATCGGGATCGACAGGAAGCGCCGGAATTTCTCCATCCAGGCGCCCGGCCTGGGGAGCCGCTTGCGCAGGGCGGGCACGAAGCCGAGCGCGAGGAAGGGCAGCGCCAGGCCGATGCCCAGCCCTGCGAACACGGCCAGCGCGGCCGGCCAGGGCAAGACCAGGGCCGCGCCAAGCGCCGCGCCCATGAACGGCCCGGTGCACGGCGTCGCGATGAACGCCGCCAGCGCGCCGGTGGCGAAGGCGCCGCCGGCGCCGCCCGCCTGATTGACAAAGCCGGGCGTCGGGATCTCGAACAGCCCGCCCAGATTGAGCGACAGCGCCACCGTCAGCAGCAGCAGCACGACGATCGCACGGGGGTCCTGCAGCTGGAATGCCCAGCCGACCGCGCTGCCGCCCGCGCGAAGCGCCAGGATCGCGCCGCCAAGGGCGACGCACACCGCGACCACGCCGGCGGTATAGGCAAGCGCCTCGTGCCGTGCCGTCCGCTCGTCGAGATGGCCGCGCGCCAGGCTCAGCGCCTTGAGGCTGAGGATCGGGAAGACGCAGGGCATGATGTTGAGGATCAGTCCGCCGAGCATCGCGCCGGCAAAGGCGATCAGCGTCGCCAGCCAGACGCCATCCAGCGCCACCGGAGACCCGGACGCAGCCGCCACGGTTCCGGAAGCGGCGGTCAGCAGCAGGCCCCGCCCCGGCGCGATTCGCAGCACGCCGGTCAGCGGGCCTGCGCCGCTGCCCGAGGTCCTGGTTTCGATGACGATCCGGTCGCCGTCGCGCGCCACCTTTTGCGGCGCTGCATAATCGACCAATCCGGTGGTGACCGGAAAGAAATAGGCACCGGTTGCCGGCGCGGTAGCGGGATAGGGAACCCCGATCCGAATCTGTTTTCCGGCGACCTGGAAAGTCGCCGTCGCGCCGAGCGGCTTGGGAATGGCCCGCCGCCAGGCATCGAATTGCGCGCGCACGTGGGGCGCAATCGCGCCGTCACCCACTGTCAGGTCGGCCGAAAGATCAGCCGCCTCCGGCACGCATATCGTCTGGGTGCACACGAGATAGGCGGCGTGAAGCTTGATGGGCAGCTTCGTCCCCGCGGCCAGCCCGGCCGGCAGCTTCAGCGTCACCAAGGGCGCGTAGGGTGCCTCGAATACATAATTCATCAGGCCGGCGATCAGCAGCGTGCCGGGGATCGGATAGACCGGTTCGCCGACGCTTGCGCCTTTCGGCAAGGTCCAGTCGAGCTTGGCCGGAAAGCCCGCATCGCCCGGATTCTGCCAATAGCCGTGCCAGCCCGGCTGCGGCCGCGTGTCGAGCGCGAGCGTCACCTCCTGCCCCGCAGCAGGCGTCGTCGTCTCCGCGACCAGCCGCATCGCCAGATGCGGCCCCGCATCGAGCGCGCCGGGCGTATCGGCCCATGCGGCCGGCGACGCGAGCAGTGCGGCAAACAATGTCACGATCAGGTAACCCAGTGCGCGCATCGGCGATCCTTGTCGGCAATCAAGCTCTCGCTCATAGCGGCGGCGGGAGTGCATTGCATCCATGCGTAAAGGAACGCCATGAAAAGCCCTATTTCGATCATCGGCTCCTCGATCTTCGCTTCCTCGATTCTCGCGCTGGCCGCCGCGATTGCGACGCCCGCTGCGGCGCAGACCGCCGCGGCCGCACCGCCAAAGCTGATCGTCGTGATCTCGGTCGACCAATTTTCCGCTGACCTGTTCAGCGAATATCGCAGCCATTTCACCGGCGGCTTCGCCCGGCTGCTCGGCGGCACCGTCTTCCCGTCGGGCTATCAGAGCCACGCCGCGACCGAGACCTGCCCCGGCCATTCGACCATCCTCACCGGCTTCCGCCCCGAGCATACCGGCATCATCGCCAACAATTGGGTGGACCAGAAGGCGCCGCGCACCGACAAGGTCGTCTATTGCGCCGAGGACGAGACCGTTCCCGGCAGCAATTCGGGCAACTACACCGTTTCCGACAAGCATCTCCTCGTCCCGACGCTCGGCGAACGGATGAAGGCGGCGAATCCGGCGAACCGGGTCGTCTCGGTTGCGGGCAAGGACCGCGCGGCGGTGATGATGGGCGGCCATCGGGTCGACGAGCTCTGGTGGTGGGACGGCAAGGCCTTCGTCTCCTATGCGGGCCGCGCCGTGCCGCCGGTCGTCACCCGCGCCAACGCAGCAGTCGCCGCCCGGATTGCCGAGCCCCAGCCGGCGCTCGAAGAGCCGGACTGGTGCGCGAGCCATGACAAGGCGATTCCGCTTTCAGCCGACAAGAATGTCGGCACCGGCAAGTTCGAGCGCGAGGCAGGCAGCGTCTCCAAGTTCCGCGCTTCGCCAGCCTTCGATGCAGCGGTCCTCGCGCTCGGCGCGGGCATGGTGCAGGATATGAAACTCGGCCAGGGCCCCGCCACCGACATCATCTCGATCGGCGCCTCGGCGACTGATTATATCGGCCACACCTACGGCACCGAGGGCGCCGAGATGTGCATCCAGGTCGCCAATCTCGATCGGTCGCTCGGCTCCTTCTTCGACGTGCTGGACCAGACCGGCGTCGATTATGAGGTCGTCCTCACCGCCGATCATGGCGGCAACGACTTGCCCGAGCGCGAACGCGACAATGGGTTGCCCGAGGCGCAGCGTGCCGATGTCGCGCTGGCGCCTGCGAATATGGGCCGGCAGATCGCCGCGAAACTCGGCATTGCCGGGCCGGTGCTGTTCGGCGACATCCCCAATGGCGATGTCTGGCTCTCGACCGCGCTGACGACTGCCCAGCGCAAGGCGGTGCAGGCTGAGGCGATCACACGGTACAAGGCGATGCCGCAGGTGGCGGTCGTCTTCACCGCCGCGCAACTGGCAGCCGCCCCGGAACCCAAGGGGCCGCCGGAGAACTGGACGCTGCTCGAAAAGGCGAAGGCATCCTTCAACCCGGCGCGTTCGGGCGACCTGGTCATCTTCCTGAAGCCACGCGTCACGCCGATCCCCGACCCGACCCATGGCTATGTCGCGACTCATGGCAGCCCGTATAATTATGACCGCCGCGTGCCGATCCTGTTCTGGCGCAAGGGGATGGCGCCGTCGGAGCACGCGCGCGGGATCGAGACGGTCGACATCATGCCGACGCTCGCCGCGCAGATCGGGCTGCCGCTGGCCGCGCCGAAGATCGACGGCAAGTGCCTCGATCTCGCGACGGGCGAACCCTGTCGTTAGGTCGGGTCATTCAGCCGATTGACGGAAGGCCGACGGTAACGGATGTATCGGGCATGCCTGCCACAGCCATGCTCGATGCACCTTCAAGCCTGTCCGGGATCAGGGGGCTTTCCGATTATTGGGCATCGCGGACAGGGCGCTCGCCGGATGCCCTGATATCGGAGGAACAGACGCGGCTCCTGCTCGATACGCTTGGCCTGGGGATCGAGCAGGCCGCAAGCTATCTGGGCGCTGACTGGCCTGATTACCCGACCTTCGAAGCCTGGATCCTCGCGACCGCCGGCGAACCGGACCCACTCCTGCTCGCCCGTTACGACGCATGGCTCGACGGCGCCCCCCCGCCCGACGCCGAGCGGCGGCGCCAGCAGGCGATCGAGGCGATGATGCCCGTGCTCGATGCCGACGCGCTGGCGGGCTGGGATGCCGAGGGGTTCGTGATCCTGCGCCGGGCAATCACGCTCGACGAGGCAAAGGCGGCTGAAGCACTGCTCTGGCGGCTGGCGATGGCGGCACCCGACGATCCCGACAGCTGGTATCGAGGGCCGCGCAACAACGGCATCATGGTACAGCATTTCCAGGATCCCGCGCTGGAAGCGGCGCGGCGATCACCCCGGGTGCACAAGGCCTTCGCCCAACTCTGGGGAAGCACAGATCTCTGGATGACGACCGACCGGATGAGCTTCAATCCACCGGAGCGGCCAGGCCGGCCGTTCCAGGGGCCATTGCTCCACTGGGACGTCAGCCTGGCGCTGCCGATCCCCTTTGCGACCCAGGGCATTCTCTACCTGACCGACACCAGCGCCGATCAGGGCGCGCTCCAGCTCGTGCCCGGGTTCCATCATCGCATCGAGGACTGGCTCGACGGGCTGGGCGATGCCGACCCACGCGAGGTCGATCTCAGCGCCGAGGCGCGGACGATCGCGGCCGGCGCCGGCGACCTGGTCATCTGGCGGCACGATCTGCCGCATGGCGCAAGCCCGAACCGCACCGACCGCCCGCGAATGGCGCAGTATATCAACATGTATCCGGCTGATCTGACGAGCCATCCGGTCTGGCGGTAGTGGTGGCGTTGAGCTGGTGTATCCCCGCCGTCTCCGCCGAATTCCTCTTTTTTACTTCCCCAGCGAAGGCTGGGGTCCAGTTGGGGGACGATCGTGGCAGAGCGTTGCGCGCCTTTACAGAAACCTTTCCAACTGGGCCCCAGCCTTCGCTGGGGAAGGGAGTAGGTGCGCGGTAAGCCTCAGCGCGTCTCGAACATCCGGACGCCGGCACCCAGCTTGTTCGCGCCGACCGCAAGCCGTTCATGGCTGTAATCAGCCACAAAGGCCGGGCTTCGGGTTTCGCCTGGAGCGAGCGTCGCGACATTGCCCTCGATCCTGAGCCCAGCCGACCTGTATAATTTGGCCTCGGCGGCGACGACGACGAAACCGGTCCAATTCTCCTTCTCGCGCCCCTGGACGAAGGTGTTGCGCGTGATCAGGCCGGTCGAACCGTTCGGGAGGTCGATCATGTAATTGGTCTTGCGGCCGCCGGTATCGTCGAAGCTGTTGTCGGCGATCATGACATTGGGGACACGCAGCTTGACATAATGCCCGCCCCGCCCGCGCTCGAAGCGCGAGTTGGTGACGGTGACCGAGCCTTCATTGGCGAGATAGATCGAATGGGCGCAATCGGGGCTCTGGTCGCACTGGCCGAGCCCGGCAAAGGTCGAGTGGTCGATGACGATCTTCTGGCCATTGGGCTCGCCGCCGAGAATGCCTTCCTGGCTGTCGAGGAACATCGAATTGGTGACGGTGAGATTGCCCATCTCGGTGCGGATCCCGGCGCCGTTGCCGTCAGCGACACGCAGGTTGCGGAAGACGAGGCCGTCGACCGTCGAGCCCTGGCCGCGCAGCACGAACGCCGCCTTGCCTTCGCAGGCGGTGCCGTCGAAGATCGCAGTGCCCGGCTCGACCGCCTTGAAGGTAATGACGCCGCCGGCCTGGATAGTACATTGGTGGTAGACGCCCGGCGCGATCAGGATCGTCGCCGTTCCCATCCGGACCGATTGAACCGCCTCGTCGATGGTGGCGAAGCCCTGGCCGGTCTGCTGGATGGTGAAGGGAGCGCGGCCGGTCTGCGCGGCTGCGGGAAGGGTCAGAGCGACGGCAATGAAGGGGAGGATGCGACGCATGGGCCTTGGCTCCTTTTGCGCGCAAATGAACCCGTTCGACCGGCGGCGGAAGGTAAATTGAGAGTTAATAATCCGGGGCGGTCGCGAGCATATTAGCGATCAGACCGGTATCGGCGAACTCGACAAGCTCGACGATCTTGCCGTCGGGGCCGAACCGCCACAGATCGAACAGCTCGCTTTCGACATGCCGGCCACCGCCCGTCGCTGCGCTGATCCGGACGCGTGCCGCGACCCGATCACCCTCGACCACGGCATCGAGCCGCTCGAGATCGGCGAAGTGGAACTGGTCGATCAGCCCGGCAATCGCGGTTTCGGCGTCTTCGGGCCCGGCCGATACGCCGGCCATCCGAAAGGTCGCACCGGGGGCAAGGAGCGCCAGGATTCCGGCCATATCGCCGCTATGGCGCGCAGCATAAGCCGAGTCGATCGTCCGCAACATCGTTGCCCGGTCCATGACCATCTCCTCTGTCCGAAGCGGCGCTTTTCATAGCAGATGGGGATGCGCGCCGACATCGCAGGTCGAACCGGAATGGATCTTTGCGACTTTCCAATTCGGAAAATTATGACTTGACGGATTGGAAAGTCAGGTGCATCACTTTCCATATTGGAAAGGGATATACACACATGAACCCATCATCAACCGACGCGGCCGAGGCACTGGCCGCAATGCACGCCTCGCAGGCCCGGCTCGCCGCCGCAGCCAATTGTCCGCCAGAGCGTCATCTGGCGTTCGGGGCGCTGCTGGGCAACCTTGTCGCTACCCCGGCGCTCCCCACGACATGGACGCTTGTCGCCGAGGGTTTCATTCTGGTGGGCATCGTGCTCGTCGTCCGCTGGGACCGGCGGCGGACCGGCATGTTCATCAACGGCTATCGTTCCGGACGGACCCGGCCGGTCACCTTCGGCATGCTGGCGGTTTTTCTGATATTGTACAGTGCGAGCACGTGGCTCTCGCGGGGCCTCGGCATTCATTGGGCGCCGCTCGCGCTCGGGGCGGTGGCCGCAGCGGTCGGCTATTATGCCAGTGTGTTGTGGGCGCGCATCTTCAAGCGGGAAATGGAGCTCGGCGCTTGAGCGTGAGCCTGACCTTCGACCCCATTATCCACCCGCCGGCCCGCCTGCAGATCATGGCGGTGCTGGCGACGGTGCAGGACGCCGAGTTCGCGATGCTGCGCAAGACGGCCGATATCAGCGATTCAGTGCTGTCGAAGCATCTCTCGGCGCTTTCCGAGGCCGGCTATGTGCGGTTGCGCAAGGCGGCGCAGGATGGACGGCAGCGGACCTGGGCTTCGATCACCCGGGCGGGACGGGCTGCGTTTCGGGGGCATGTCGCTGCATTGCAGGCGTTGGCTGGGGTGGTGGAGGGCGCCGCGGAAAAGGTTGGCGAGCCACTGCCGGTCCGGGCGTAGCGCTTGGCGCCTTCCCCTCCACCACCCGCTGAAGAAGCGGGTGGTCCCCCTCCCCCATCTTCGATGGGGAGGAAAAGGTTAGTCGAGGTTCGGCCTTAGCCAGCGCTGCGCCGTCGCGAGATCGACGCCGCGGCGCTCGGCATATTCGGCGACCTGGTCTGGGCCGATGCGGGCGACGCCGAAATACTCGGCCTGGGGATGGCCGAAATAGAAACCCGAGACGGCCGCGGTCGGCAGCATCGCGAAGCTTTCGGTGAGCGAGATGCCGGTCGCGTGGTGGGCGTCGAGCAGCTTGAACAGGGTGGGTTTCAGGCTGTGGTCCGGGCAGGCGGGATAGCCCGGGGCCGGGCGAATGCCGCGATATTGTTCCCTGATCAGCGCCTCGTTGGTGAGCTGCTCGTCAGGCGCATAGCCCCAGAGGTTGGTGCGGACATGACGGTGCATCGCCTCGGCCATCGCCTCCGCGAGACGGTCTGCGAGGGCCTTCAGCAGGATGTCGGAATAATCGTCGATCGCTGCCTTGAACTTCGCAAGATGCGGCTCGATGCCGTGGATGCTGACCGCGAAGCCACCGAGCCAGTCGCCCTTGGGGCTGATGAAATCGGCGAGGCACATATTCGCCCTGCCCTCCCGCTTGGCGATCTGCTGGCGGAGCATCGGGATGCGGACGAGATCCTCATTCTCAACCAGCCCGAGATATTCGAGCCCGCCAAGCTCGTCGGGGTTCCACACGCTTTCGGGGTCGACGAAGATATCGTCGCCGTGCCGCACGCAGGGCCATAGCCCGACCACGGCGCGTGCGCTCAGCCATTTCTCGGCGATGATCCTGTCGAGCATTGCCTGGGCGTCGGCGAACAGGCTGCGCGCGCTTTCGCCGACGACCTTGTCCTCGAGGATCGCCGGATAATTGCCCGCCAGCTCCCAGGCGCGGAAGAAAGGCGTCCAGTCGATGATCCCGCGCAGCTCGGCGAGATCCCAGTCGCGGAAGATATGGACGCCGGGTTGGTGCGGCGCCGGCGGCTTGAGGCTCATGTCCGCCTCGAAGGCATTCTCGCGGGCCGCCTCGATCGGCACCAGCTCGCTCTGGGTCCGGCCGGCGCGGGCGACGCGGACCGCCTCATACTCATCGGCGGTCTTGAGGACGAAGGCGTCCTTCTGCGTGTCGCTGACCAAGGTCGAGGCAACGCCGACCGCGCGGCTCGCATCGAGCACATGGACGACCGGGCCGTCATAGGCCGGCGCGATGCGCAGGGCGGTGTGGACCTTCGACGTCGTCGCGCCGCCGATCAGCAGCGGCATGGTCATGCCGGCGCGCTTCATCTCCTCGGCGACCGTCACCATCTCGTCGAGCGACGGGGTGATCAGGCCCGAGAGGCCGATCATGTCGGCGTCATTCTCGTTGGCGGCGGCGAGGATCGCCGACCAGGGCACCATCACGCCCATATCGACCACGTCGAAGCCGTTGCACTGAAGCACGACGCCGACGATGTTCTTGCCGATATCATGCACGTCGCCCTTGACGGTCGCCATGATGATCTTGCCCTTGCCGCGCGCGCCGGGCTCCTTCTGCGCCTCGATGAAGGGGAGGAGATGGGCGACCGCCTTCTTCATCACGCGCGCCGACTTCACGACCTGGGGCAGGAACATCTTGCCCGAGCCAAACAGGTCTCCGACCACGTTCATGCCGTCCATCAGCGGGCCTTCGATCACCTCGATCGGGCGCGCATAGAGCAGCCGCGCTTCCTCCGTATCGTCGACGACATGCGCGTCGATGCCCTTGACCAGGGCATGTTCGAGCCGCTTGGCGACCGGCCAGCCGCGCCATTCAGCCGCCTGCTTCTCGGCGACCTCGTCAGTGCCCTTGTAGCGTTCGGCAAGCGCGATCAGCCGCTCGGTCGCGCCCTCATCCTTGTTGAGGACGACATCCTCGCACGCCTGGCGCAGCTCGGGGTCGATCGTGTCGTAGACGTCGAGCTGGCCGGCGTTGACGATCGCCATGTCGAGCCCGGCGGGGATCGCATGATAGAGGAACACCGAATGCATCGCGCGGCGCACCGGCTCGTTGCCGCGGAACGAGAAGCTGAGGTTCGAGAGGCCGCCCGAGATGTGGCAATGCGGCAGCTTCGCCTTGATCTCCCTGCAGGCCTCGATGAAATCCATCGCGTAGTTGTTATGCTCCTCGATCCCCGTCGCGACCGCGAAGATGTTGGGATCGAAGATGATGTCCTCGGGCGGGAAGCCGATGCCCATGAGCAGCGTGTAGGCGCGCTCGCAGATCTCGACCTTGCGCGCCTTGGTGTCGGCCTGGCCGACCTCGTCGAACGCCATGACGACGACGGCGGCGCCATACTGCATGACCTTCCTGGCCTGGGCGAGGAACTGGGCTTCGCCCTCCTTCATGCTGATCGAGTTGACGATCGGCTTGCCCGAGACGCATTTCAGGCCTGCCTCGATCACCGACCATTTCGAGCTGTCGATCATGAACGGGATGCGCGCGATGTCAGGCTCAGCGGCGATGAGCTTGAGGAAGGTCGTCATCGCGACCTCGGAATCGAGCAGCCCCTCGTCCATATTGACGTCGAGCACCTGCGCGCCGCTCTCCACCTGTTGAAGCGCGACCTCGACCGCGGCGGGATAGTCCCCCGCCATGATCAGCTTCTTGAAGCGCGCCGATCCAGTGACGTTGGTGCGTTCGCCGATATTCACGAACTGGGCAGAGGAGGGTGCAGAAGCCATTGTTCTTTTCTTCCCCCCTCCCGCTTGCGGGAGGGGTCGGGGGTGGGCGCCCGGCTAGTTTCGGGCGGGATCGTTGGGGGGAGAGCGCGAGCCCGCCCCCCGCCCCCTCCCGCACGCGGGAGGGGGGAAAGAAGTTATGCTGCCATCGTCATAGGTTCGAGACCCGCGAGGCGCGTCTTCACGGGCGGTGTCGCCGGCTTGCGGGGCGCCAACTCGCCAACCGCCTTGGCAATCGCCGCGATATGCGCTGGCGTCGATCCGCAGCATCCGCCGAGGATGTTGACCTGGCCATTCGCCGCCCATTCGCGGACCAGGCCAGCGGTCGTTGCCGGCTGCTCGTCATATTCGCCGAGTTCGTTGGGCAGCCCGGCATTGGGATAGACCATGATCAGCGTATCGGCGATGTCGCTGAGCGTCCGCACATGCGGGCGGAGCTGCTCGGCGCCGAACGAGCAGTTGAGCCCGATGGTGATCGGCTTCGCGTGGCGCACCGCGTGCCAGAAGGCCTCGACGGTGTGGCCGGACAGGTTGCGGCCTGAAAGATCGGTCAGTGTCATCGACAGCATGATCGGCACGTCGCGGCCGAGATCGTCAGCCGCTTCCAATGCCGCCATGACGCCGGCCTTGGCGTTGAGCGTGTCGAACACCGTCTCGATCAGGATGAAATCCACCCCGCCTTCGAGCAGGGCGTCGATCTGCTCGCGGTACACGGTCTTCAGATAATCGAAGTCGATCTCGCGAAAGCCGGGATCGTTGACGTCAGGCGAGAGCGACAGCGTCTTGTTGGTCGGCCCGATCGCACCGGCGACGAAGCGCGGGCGACCATCCTTCGCGGCATATTCGTCGGCGAGGCGGCGCGCGATCCGCGCCGAGGCGATGTTGATCTCCCTGACCAGGCCTTCAGCGGCATAATCGGCCTGGCTGATCACATTGGCGCTGAACGTGTTGGTCGAGACGATGTCCGACCCGGCATCGAGATATTCGCGCGTGATCGTCTCCGGCACCTCGGGCCTGGTCAGCGCGAGGATGTCGTTGTTGCCTTTCTGATCCCTGGCCAGGCCGAGATTGCCGGCATAATCGGCTTCGTCCAGCTTCCAGTTCTGGATCTCGGTGCCGAACGCCCCATCGGTGATCAGGATGCGCTTGGCGGCTTCGGCCAGCAATCGTTCGCGTGCGTTCATCTTCTCTTCCTTCGTCACCCCGGACTTGTTCCGGGGTCCGTAATGCCGCTTCTCCACTGGCCGCAGCGCGGAACAGTGAATGCCGGGACAGGTCCGGCATGACGGCTGGGATTCTAGGCCGCTGCTTCCCGCGCCTGCCCCTGCGCCCGGATCCCGAGCAGATGGCAGATCGCGAAGCTCAGCTCGGCGCGGTTGAGCGTGTAGAAGTGGAAGCCGCGCACGCCGCCCGCATAAAGCCGGCGGCACATCTCGGCGGCGACCGTCGCCGCGACGAGCTGGCGCGCGGCGGGATGATCGTCCAGGCCCTCGAACAGCCGGTCCATCCAGTCCGGAATATCGGCCCCGCACATCGCGGCGAACTTGCGCGTCTGCGCGACGTTCGAGACCGGCAGGATACCGGGAACGATATCGGCGGTGATCCCGGCCGCCGCGGCCCGGTCGCGGAAACGGAAATAGGCCTCGGGCGAAAAGAAGAACTGGGTGATCGCCCGGTTCGCGCCGGCATCGAGCTTGCGCTTGAGATTGTCGATATCGGCCTTCGCATCGGCCGAATCCGGATGGCATTCCGGATAGGCGGCGACCGAGATTTCGAACGGGTGGAGCTTCTTCAGCCCCGCGACCAATGCAGCCGCATTCTCATAGCCATCGGGATGCGCGGCGAATTTCGTGCCCGCCACCGGCGGATCGCCGCGCAGCGCGACGATGTGGCGGATGCCCGCCGCCCAATATTCCTCGGCGACCTGATCGATCTCGGCCTTGCTCGCCTCGACACAGGTGAGATGCGCGGCCGCCGCCATGCTTGTCTCGCGCTGAATCCGCGCGACGGTTGCGTGCGTGCGCTCGCGGGTCGAACCACCGGCGCCATAGGTGACCGAGACGAAGCGCGGCGCGAGCGGCTCGAGCGTCTTCATCGCCTCCCACAGGGCCTCTTCCATCTTCGCCGTCTTGGGCGGGAAGAATTCGAACGACACCGCCGCATCGCCGGCGACATCGGCGAACAGGGGCGCATCGAGCGCGCGGCGCGCCTCTTCGAGCTGCGAAACCGAGATCGTCATGCCGCCTTTACCTTCTGCATCTTTTGCCCGGCCTTGCGCGCCAGCCAGAGCTTCACCGTCAATTCACCGCCCTTGAGCGTTTCGGTCCGTGCCGGCATCAGGCCGGCTGAATCGAACCAGGCCGCGATCTGCTCGTCAGAAAAGCCGAGGCGGGTATGGGCATCGCGCGTGCGCAATTCCTCGCGGTCGTGCGGCGCGAAATCGGCGATCAGCAGCCGGCCGCCGGTCGACAGCACACGCGCCGCCTCGGCGATCGCGGCGCCCGGCTGCTGCGCGAAATGGAGGACATGATGGAGGATCGCGACGTCGGCCGCGCCGTCGCCGAGCGGCAGCGCATAGAGATCGGCCTGGCGGAGCTCGGCATTGGCGAGGCCACGCTCGGACAATTTGGCGCGCGCCAGCCGCAGCATCTCCGAGCTGCGATCGATGCCGAGCGCGTGATCGGCGCGGGCGGCGAACAGCTCGAGCATCCGCCCGGTGCCGGTGCCGATATCGATCAGCTGACCGATCGGCGCCTCACCCAGGATCGTGGACATCGCAGCCTCGACCTCGCTCTCGGCGATGTGGAGCGAGCGAATCGCATCCCATTGCCCGGCATTGGCTTCGAACCAGCCTGCCGCGGAGGCAGCGCGATCAGCGCGGACCGCAGCCAGCCGGGCGGCGTCGGCGACCGCCCAGTGATCGGGCTCGAGCTTGCCCCAGCTGTCGAGCGACGCAAGCACCGGCTCGACCCTGGCTGCCTTGCCGAGCGCCACGAACACCCAGCTGCCCTCCTTGCGGCGCTCGGCCAGGCCTGCGTCGCACAGGATCTTCACATGGCGGCTGACCCGCGGCTGGCTCTGGCCGAGCACCTGGGCGAGCTCGCCGACTGACAGCTCCATCGAACGCAGCAATGCGAGGATCCGCAACCGGGTCGCGTCGGCAAGGGCGCGGAAGATGTCGAGGGCGATCGTCATGGTTCATAGAGATATAAAGATATCTTTATATCAGGTCAACGCGCCTTGGCGACGAATGCCAGAGAGCCTTTCACCGCCGTCACCCGGAACAAGTCGGGGGCGAGGGCATTGGAGGGTGGCAGGGTCCAGCGCCTTGCACCCCCGCCGCCGCATCGGCTAGCGTTGGGTACTGACGAAACACCCTCTCGATCGGAGCCGCCTCATGAAGAAATTCATCGCCCTTGCCCTGTTCGCAAGCCTCGCGGCATGCAGCCCCAAGGCGCAGAACGAGGCCAATGAAGCGGCCGACACGATCGCCGCCGACGCCAATGCGACAATGAGCGAGGCGGTCAACGATACCGACGCCGCCGCCGACAAGGCGCTGGGATCGGCCGAGGCGACGATGGACAACAGCGCGGCAGCGATCGGCAACGCCACCAATGCCGCGCGGGGCAAGGCGGGCGAGGCGCTGAAGGACGCCGGCAACGAGATCGAGGAATGACCGGACGACGAAGGAGTTTTCCATGAAACCCCTTGTCGCGCTGCTCCCGCTCCTTCCCGCTTTCCTCCTGGCCGGCTGCAACAGCGCCGATCCCGGCACCGCCAGCCCGGCCGAGGCACAGCAGCTCAACGATGCGGCAGCGATGCTCGACGCCAACAGCGTCGACATCAACGCCGTCACCCCCAATTCGACTGACCAGGAACAGCCGCAATGACCAAGCTTCGCCGCCTCGGCGCGACTGACCTCCGCATCGCCCCGCTCGTGCTCGGCGGCAACGTCTTCGGCTGGACTGCGGACAAGGCGACGAGCTTCGCGGTGCTCGACGCATTCGTCGCGGGCGGCGGCACGATGATCGACACAGCCGATGTCTATTCGGCCTGGGTTCCCGGCCACAAGGGCGGCGAATCCGAGACCATCATCGGCGAATGGCTGAAGGCATCGGGCAAGCGCGACAAGGTCCAGATTGCCACCAAGGTCGGCATGCTTCCCGGCGAGGGCGGCGAGAAGCTCGCGCCGACGCGGATTGCCGCGGCGGTTGAGGAGTCGCTGAAGCGGCTCGGCACCGATCGGATCGATCTCTATTTCGCCCATCAGGACGATGATGCGGTACCGCAGGAGGACGTGCTCGCTGCGTTCGGCAAGCTGATCGACGCGGGCAAGATCCGCGCGCTCGGCGCCTCGAACTTCCATGCCCGCCGGCTCAAATCAGCCAATGACGCGGCGAAGGCGCGTGGCCTGCCGCATTACCACGTGCTCCAGCCCGAATATAATCTGGTCAGCCGCCACAAGTTCGAAGGCGAGCTCCAGGATTATTGCGTCGAGCATAATATCGGCGTGGTGTCCTTTTACGGCCTCGCCAACGGCTTCCTCACCGGCAAATATCGCAGCCCGGCCGATTACGGCAAAAGCGCCGTGCGCGGCCCGAGGATGGCGGCCTATTTCGAGGGCAAGGGTGGCCAGGTGCTGGCGGCGATGGACAAGGTCGCTGCTGAAACCGGCGCGACGCTCGCCCAGATCGCGCTTGCCTGGCTCAGGTCGCAACCTTCGATCACGGCGCCGATCGCGAGCGCGACAAGCGTTGCCCAGCTCGAGGAGCTGCTCGGGTCGATGGAGGTGGAGCTTAGCACGGCACAGCTCGACGCGCTTACCGACGCAGGCGCCTGATCCGGGATTTCCCGCTGTTCCCCGCTGTTGATCGGCATTTTTATTTTCGCCGCTGTTATGTTGGATTTTCTCGTCAATTTCACCAAGCATTATCAAAGGCTTGTGTGCGATCCCGCTGTTATTGAATAACAGCGACGGGAACAGCGGGGAACAGCGACAGGAACAGCGGGACTGCCGGAATAACAGCGGCGCCCGTTGCCCGACAAAAAACGGTCATGTCAAAGAGCAGGGCGGAAACCAGTCCGGCATCCCGTCTGCTCGCGCTCTCCCACAACCGCCGCCAGGCTTGAATCGAGCCTGGCCATTCGCGATCGCCGGATCAGGTTTCACGCACGCCGGTCTTGCGCACGATATGCCGGATCTGAATCATTGGGTGAGTTCGCCGGTTCCTTTCGTGCTTCCCCGCGCAGGCCGGCGAAGAGGGAGAATTTTGCGCGGACTTGCTCCGATTGGTTGGTTTTTCAGCCTGACCCACGCACCGCGCCGGCCGCCGTCAACGCTTCCCACACCCGGGCGAGCGCCGCCGCCTCGGGCTGTTCCTCGCCGAGCAGCGCGAAGGTGCCGTTGAGCGCGAAGAAGCAATGGCCGTGGACCAGCGCCACGAGCGAGCGCGCCAGCGCCGCCGCCTCGCCGCGCCGGGCGTCTGGCAGGACAAGCGCGACCTCCTGCTCGACGATCCCGGTCAGGCCCGCGCGCAGGCGGCGATAGGGCTCGGGCATCTCGGCGCCGGGCAGCGGGCGGTGATCGTAGATCGCCATCCAGAGATTGGTGTTGCGCGCGGCGAAATCGAAATAGCCGGCGACCAGGGCGGCGATCCGATCTTCGCCCGCCACCGCAAGCTTCGCGCGCAGCCAGTCGGCCCAGAGCACGAAGGTGCGGCTGTTGATTGCCAGCAGCAGCGCATCGAGGCTGCCGAAGACATTGTAGATGGTGCCGATCGAATAGCCGATCCGCTTCGCCACCTCGCGCGCCGAGAAGCGGGCATAGCCCGTCTCGGCCATCAGGCCGTGCGCCTCGGCGAGGATCAACTCCTCCAGTTGTTCGCGGGAATGATCGGATCTGCGTGCCATGAAGGCTAAATAGGGTTAAAATTGAACACTGTCTAATTTATTTATTGAACACTGTTCAATTCTCTGCCATCTGCTCCTCGTCCGGTGATTCGCCGGACCTGGAATGGAGTTGTTTCGATGCAGCCCGTTTACGTGACCGCCGCCGCGCAGTGCCTGCCTGGGCCGCCGATCGGCAATGAGGCGATGGCCGACCATATCGGCCGCCTGTCGCCCGAGGCAGAACGCTTCGGTCGACTGACCCTGCGGCAGAACCGCATCAGGACCCGCCATTATGCGATCCGTTCCGACGGCAGCAGCGACTGGACGGTGGCGAAGCTCGCCGGCCAGGCGGTGCGGTCACTGATCGACGGTGCCGAGGTGGCGCGTGGGCGGATCGGCTTTCTTGCCACCGCGACGACCCAGAACGACCTGATGGTGCCCGGTCTCGCCTCGGGCGTGCACGCCGACAGCGGCCTGCCGCCGCTCGAGATTGCCAGCCTGCAAAGCGTCTGCGCGAGCTCGGTCATGGCGCTGAAGGCGGCCGCGCTTCAGGTCGCGGCGGGCGAGCATCAGGCGGCGATCGTGGTCGGCGCTGAATTCTCCAGCCGCTATTTCAGGCCGGAGCATTATCGCGGCACCGATACGGTGCAGGCCGACGGCACCTTGCCGGGCGATGCCGAGTTCCTGCGCTGGACGCTGAGCGACGGTGCCGCCGCGCTGATGATCGAGGATCGCCCCGCCGCGCACGGCCTGTCGCTGAGAATCGACTGGATTTCGCTGCGCTCCTTCGCTGACCGTTTCGCGCCGTGCATGACCGGCGGCGCAGTGCACGGCACCGACGGTGCGCTGACGCCGTGGAGCCTGGTCGAGGGGGGCAGTGCAGCCGCCGCAAAGGCAGGCGCATTCCAGCTCCGCCAGGATGTCGACGCGCTGTACCGGATGCTGCCGGTCTGGATGGGCGAGTTCATGCGGCTGACCGACGAGGGCCGGATCGACCCGGACGCGGTCGACTGGTTCCTCTGCCACTTCTCGGCGCACTCCCTGCGCGAGGAGATGGCGCGGCTCGCAACCAAAGCAGGCTGCATGATCCCCGAAGAGCGCTGGTTCACCAACCTGTACGACAAGGGGAATGTCGGCGCAGCCGCCCTGTTCCTCCTGATCGACGACCTGATGCGGTCGGCCCGGCTCGAGCCGGGCCAGCGCATCCTCTGCGCAGTGCCCGAGAGCGGGCAGTGCATCATGGCCTTTGCCGGCCTTACCGTGGTGGGAGACAAGCAATGAGTGGGATGACTCTCGAGAGGAACGATCTGGTCGAGGCCACCCATCGCGGGCTGGCGCGGGTGTGGATCGATTTCGAAAGCGCGCTCGTCCAGGTGCCGCTGATCGCGCGGATGCTCGGACAGCGGATGCGGGCCGAGGAATATCGCCGCCTCCTGGTCAATCTGCGCCAGCAGGTGGTCGAGGGCAGCCGCTGGATCAGCCGCGCGGCGTCGAACCTGGGGCCGGAGCATGAGGAGCTGCGCTCGCTGTTCGTCCGCCATGCGGTGGCCGAGCATCGCGACTACCGGTTGCTCGAGGACAATTATGTCGCGGCGGGTGGGCAGGCCGAGGAAATCCGGTCGGCGCCCAAGAATATCGGCTCCGAGGCGCTGTCCGCCTTCATGTACCAGGCGGCATCGCGCGCCGACCCGGTCGGGCTGCTCGGCGCGATGTTCGTGATCGAGGGGCTTGGCGAGCGGCTGGCCGGGCCTTGGTCGGAGGCAATCAAGGCGCAGCTCGGGCTTGGCGACGAAGCGGTAAGTTTCCTTGCCTATCATGGCGCTAATGACGGGGACCATCTCGATATGTTCGACCGGGCGCTTGCGCTCGCCGTCAGCGACGCGCGCGTGGCCGACGACATTGTCCGCCATGCCAAGATCGTCGCGCGGCTCTATCGGCTTCAGCTCGAGGAGATCGACAATGTTTGATCCCGCCCAGCCAGTCGACCCGCGCGACCCCGATCCCTGGCTCGCGCTGACGCTCGACCGCTCGCTGCCGCTCGACCGCGAGGCCAAGGCAGCGCTCGCCCGCGACCAGACGTCGCGCAGCCGGCAGTTCCTGCTGCCGATCGTGCGACCGCTCGCGCGGACGATGATCGTCGTCGCGCAGCTCGTGCATATCGTCAGTCCGCGCTGGCCGCATGCGCCGCGCCTGCTCCACCGCTCGATCGCCTTCGGGATGCGGCATTTCCTCACGCCCGATGCGAACCGGCTGATTCTCCGCCATTTCCATCTCGGCGGGCAGATACTCCGCTTCATTTCGGACAATGCGACGCCGGGCTTCCATCCCGACCTCGAACCGATGCGGCCCAGTTGCATCGAGGATGTGCGCGACAATCTGTTCCTGAAGCATGACCTTAATATCTATAATTTCCTGATCGCGCTGAATCGCGAGATGGACCGGCGTGGCGCGACGCTGCGTCCGGTCGCCCGGCTCGATTTCTCGGCGATCGCAGACGAGATCGAACTCGATCCGCTGCCGGCCGGGTGGCTCAACGTGATCGACCTGCAGACCGCGATCGAAATCTATACGCCAGCCTATGCGCTGTTGCTGACCGACCGCGATTTCTGGCGCGCGTCCAACTCTCTTCAGCTCGACGAGACGATCGGGCTTTACGCGGCGCGGCTTACCGGCGAGGATCGGCACCTGGCGATGATCAACAACCGCCATCCGCTGGTGCCCTTCTCGACCTTGCGGGCCGGGTTCCGGCTGATGCTGCACGGCCTTTCGACCGAAATACTGCACGGTTTCCTGCGCGAACTTAAAGCGCGCCAGGCCGTCAGGCTTTAACAGACTTCCCGGGAGCAAGAACCAATGTCGGCACCTGACTTCTCGCTGCTCGCGAAACGGCGCTTCGCGCCGATGTTCGTCGTCCAGTTCTTCGGCGCGTTCAACGATAACGTCCTGAAGTTCGCGATGCTGACGCTCGCGACCTTCACGCTGTTCAAAGGCCAGCCGGAGAAGGTCGCACAGCTCGGCAACATCGCCAACGGGCTGTTCATCCTCCCCTATTTCCTCTTTTCGGCGATGGCCGGGCAGATTGCCGACGCGACCGACAAGGCGCGGCTCGTCCGCATCATCAAGTTTGCCGAGATCTGCATCATGTCGATCGGGCTGGCCGGATTCTGGTTCCAGTCGGTCCCGCTGCTGCTCACCGCCCTGTTCATGATGGGGATGCATTCGACCTTTTTCGGGCCGGTCAAATATTCGATCCTGCCGCAGCACCTTCACCGGAACGAGGTGATGGGCGGCACCGGCCTGATCGAGGCCGGCACCTTCCTCGCGATTCTCGGCGGACAGCTGCTCGCGTTCACCGGTGTGGTGCCGGTCTGGGAAGCGGGGCTGATTGCGACGGCACTTGCATGTGTCGGTTTTGCCGCGAGCTGGGCGATCCTGCCCGCCCCGCCCGCTTCGCCCGGGCTTTCGATCGACCGCAACCCGTTTCGCAGCACCTGGCAGATCCTGAAGGCGGCCCATAAGGGCACTGGTGTGTGGCTGTCGATCCTCGGCATCAGCTGGTTCTTTGCGGTCGGCGTGATCCTCGCGACCAATTTCCTGCCGCTGGTCACGGGCAGCTTGGGCGGCACCCAAGGCGTCGCGACCTTGTTGCTGATCGTCTTCTCGGTCTCGGTCGGGCTTGGCTCGGTGATGGTCAACCGCCTGCTGAAGGGCGAGGTGTCGGCCAGGTACGTGCCGATCTCGGCCCTGTTGATGGCCAGCTTCATGATCGCATTGTGGCTCACCACCCGGCACTATCCGACCCCGGCAACGACGGTGGGTTGGCGCGAATTCCTGACTCATGTCAGCAGCTGGGTGGTGCTGTTCGAGCTGGTCGGCATCTCCTTCTTCGGCGGCATGTTCGTCGTGCCGCTTTATTCAATCCTCCAGACGGCGACCGCGCCCGAGGAACGATCGCGGATCATCGCGGCCAACAATATCGTCAACGCCCTTGTCATGGTGCTGCTGGTCCTGGTGATTGGGATTCTGCAGGCGCGCGGCCTGAAAATCCCCGGGGTGATCGGCACCCTTGGGTTCTCGACCCTGTCGGTCGCCCTGATCAGCTGCTGGCTGCTCCCGGAGACGGTGATCAAGTCGATCGTCCGCGGCACGCTCAAATTCCTCTACCGAATCGAAGTGAACGGCGCCGAGAACATGCCGCAGCCGGGCGAGCGCGCGGTGGTGGTGGTCAACCATGTCTCCTGGCTCGACGGGCTGCTGCTCGCCGCCTTCCTGCCCGGCAAGCCGGTGTTCGCGGTGCACAGCAAGGTGGTGAAGCTGTGGTGGATCCAGCCTGCGCTCAAGCTGTTCCGCGCCTTTCCGGTGGACCCGACCAACCCGATGGCGGCCAAGGCGATGGTCAAGGCAGTCAAGGCCGGCAACACGCTCGTGATCTTCCCGGAAGGACGGATCACCGTCACCGGCGCGTTGATGAAGATCTTCGACGGGCCCGGCATGGTCGCCGACAAGGCCGATGCGCCGATCGTACCGGTGCGGATCGACGGGGCCCAGTTCACGCCCTTCTCCTATTTGAAGGGCAAGGTGCGGCTGCGCTGGTTTCCGCAGATCAGCCTGACGATCCTGCCGCCGCGCCGCTTCGTCATCGAAGGACAGATGAGCGGGCGGGCGCGGCGGGCGATCGCCGGACGGCAATTATACGATGTGATGAGCGAGATGATCTTCGCGACATCGGACATCGACCGGACATTGTTCCAGGCGCTGCTCGACGCGAAGGACGTGCATGGCGGTCGGGTCGGCGTGGTCGAGGACATCAAGCGCGAGCCGCTGACCTACAAGCGGCTCGTCACCGGCAGCATGGCGCTTGGCCGCGTGTTCGAGGGGGTGACCCGGCCGAGCGAGGCAGTCGGCGTGATGCTGCCCAATATCTCGGGCGTGGTCGCCACTTTCTTCGCTCTGCAGGCAATCGGGCGGGTGCCGGCGATGCTCAACTATACCGCCGGCGCCGCCAACCTGAAGGCAGCCTGCGTCGCCGCCGAGGTGCACAGCATCGTCACCGCGCGGGCCTTTGTCGAGCAGGCCAAGCTCGGGCCGGTGATCGAGGCGCTCGAAGCGGCGGGGCGACGCATCCTCTATCTCGAGGATATTGCCGCCACGATCGGCATGGGCGCGAAGCTTCGCGCGCTCGCCTCCTCCAGGGTCGCCGGAAGGCTTCACCGCCGGCGGCTGATCTCGCCGAACAGCGCAGCGGTGATCCTGTTCACCAGCGGCTCGGAAGGGCTGCCCAAGGGCGTGGTGCTCACCCACCGCAATCTGCTCGCCAATTGCCTGCAGCTTTCGGCGCGGATCGATTTCAACGAGAGCGACCTGGTGCTGAACGCGCTGCCCGTCTTCCACAGCTTCGGGCTGACCGGCGGCACCCTGCTGCCGATCCTCTCCGGCATCCGCACCCTGCTCTATCCGAGCCCGCTGCATTACCGGATCGTGCCGGCGCTCGCCTATGATTCCAACGCGACGATCCTGTTCGGCACCGATACCTTCCTGTCCGGCTATGCGCGGATGGCGCACAGCTATGACTTCTACTCGGTGCGCTACATCTTCGCCGGCGCCGAGCGGGTGCGCGACGAGACCAGGCGCGCCTATGCGGACAAGTTCGGGCTGCGCATCCTCGAAGGCTATGGCGCGACCGAGGCCGGGCCGGTGATCGCGGTCAACACGCCGATGTATTATCTCGGCGGCAGCGTCGGCCGGCTGTTGCCGGGGGTCGAGGCGAAGCTCGACGAGGTGCCGGGCATCGAGATTGCCGACGGCAAGGGTGGCGGGCGGCTGTCGATCCGCGGGCCGAACATCATGGCCGGCTATATGAAGGCCGATGCGCCGGGCGCGCTGCAACCGCCCGAGGATGGCTGGCACGACACCGGCGATATCGTGACGATCGACGCGGGCGGGTTCGTGACGATCCGCGGACGGGCCAAGCGCTTCGCCAAGATCGGCGGCGAGATGGTCTCGCTGCCCGCGGTCGAAGGCTATGCCATGGCGGTGTGGCCGGGCGCCGAGCATGCCGTGGTCACAAGACCTGATGCGAAGAAGGGCGAGCAGCTGGTGCTGTTCACGACGCAGCAGGGCGCCAAGGCCGCGCAACTGCTTGCCTGGGGCAAGGCGAACGGCATCGCCGAGCTGGCGCTGCCGCGCGACGTGCGCGTGGTCGAGGCGCTTCCGGTGCTGGGCACGGGCAAGCTCGACTATGTGACGATGGGGGTGCTGGCGGCTGAGTGACGCTGGTTCCAGTCGCCATGCCGGAGCGCGAAAAATCGCCCGACAGTCGTGAATTTTCGTCTTCCCGCGCGGCCGGCAGTTGAATTGCACCCGTTCCGGCGCGATCACGCCGGCAAGGGGCTCGGATCATGTCGCCACGGATGCGCATCGTTCACCATCGCCGGCGCAGCGCCGTGATCGGGGCGGCCTTTTGCTGCGTGTCAGCCCTGGCCGGCCCCGGGGCGCAGGCGCAACAGGCGGCGATGCCCCAGAATGTCCAGCATCAGGAAGAAAACGGCGAAATGCTGAAGCGCCGCCAGGCCGCGATCACCGGCGCGCTCACCTATAACAGCGACGCCAATGCCGATCTCGCCGGTGGCGCCGATCGCGGGGCGGCGTATCTCCAGCGCATCGGCCTGATCGGCGATGCCGATCTCGACCGGCTGATCGGCTGGCACGGCGCATCGGCGCATGTCAGCGTTCACTTCATCAGCGGTACCGGCCTTTCGGGCAGCCGGGTGGGCAATGTGCTGACCGTCAGCGGCCTGGAAGCGGAACCGGCGGCGCGCCTGTTCAACCTGTGGGTGGAGCAGAAGCTCGGCGCGCGGGCAACGCTGCGCGTCGGGCAGTTCACCGCGGGCCAGGAATTCGCGATCAGCCCGACCGCCGGGCTGTTCGTCAATTCGACCTTCGGCTGGCCGGCCAGCTTCGCCACTGACCTGCCGAGCGGCGGCCCGGCCTATCCGCTGGCGGCGCCCGGCCTCCGCCTTGCCGCCATGCCGGGCGACGGCCTGACCGTGCGGCTGGCGGTCTTCGCCGGCGACCCGGCCGGGCCCGGCTCGGGCGACCCGCAGCGGCGCGACCTGCATGGGTTCAACGGGTTCCGCTTTGCGAAGCGGCCGTTCGTCATCGGCGAAGTGTCGCGCAGCGCATCGGGGGACGATCCGGCATGGGCGCTGACGCTGGGCGGCTGGATGCATACCGATTCGTTCGACGACCTCGGCCTCGACGATCATGGCGGCTCGCTGGCGGCGCCGGCATCGACCGGAATTCCGCTCGAGCATCGCGGCGACCTGGCGGTCTATGCCATGGCCGATGCGCGGCTGTGGAAGTCGGGCGCCCGCGCGCTGCACGGCTTCATGCGCGCGTCGGCAAGCCCTGCCGACCGCAACCCGATCGACCTTTATCTCGACGCCGGGCTCTCGCTGGCCGCGCCGTTCCGCACCCGCCCCGGCGATACTATTGGTGTCGGCATTGCTGTCGCCCGGATTTCGCCGCGGCTGCGATCGCTGCTCAGCGAACGCTCAGCGGCCGATGGCGGACCGCTCGATGCGCCCGGGTTCGAAGGCGTGGTCGAAGCGACCTGGCAGCTGAAGTTCGGCGCGCATTTCTATCTGCAGCCCAATGTCCAGTTCGTCCTGCACCCCGCCGCCGCCTTGCTCGACGGAATCGCCGCGTCACGCCCGCCGCCGAACGCAGTGGTGCTCGGCCTGCGGACCTCGCTTCGTTTATAGGGGCGAACGGGAACCGTCCCCGTTCCGGCCGTCGGCCGACCCGCGCTCGATCAGCGCCTTGAGCCGGGAGAGATCCTTGTTGATCCAGCGGGCGTCAGCCGCGAACCTCTCATCATCCATGTCGGGCTGGCGGAACAGGGTGAGCATCACCTCGGCACCCTCGCCATTGGCGATCACGCGCAGCGGCACATGGATCGCGATGCCGTCGCCGGCTTCGACGACATGATCCATCACACCATAGTCGTTATGCGGGGTGAAGCGGATGCGGATCGGGCCCTCGGGGCCGGTCGCAACCCAGGCATCGCCGTCCTCGCGGAACTCGGACTCGGCCAACCCCGAGGCCCAGTGCGCGAAATAGTCGGGGCGCCAGATCTGTTCGTACAGCGCGCGCCAATCGCGCTTGATCGAGACACTGTAAGTGCGGGCGGGCAGCATGGCGGCGTTCCTGATATAAATGGCCTGCGGCAGCCATAGCGGCCGCCGTCCGAAGAGATAGAACAAGGTCCGGATGTTTAACCATGATATCGGTTTGCGCGCGCCATCGGCCCGTGGCTTCGTCGCGCCGGATTCGGGCACATGTGCCCGTCCTTCCCGTCACGTCTTCCCCCCGCAAGGAGGCAATATTGAGCGATACCCACGCCGTCAGCGACAGCGCCCCGGTCGACCAGCCGACCAGCACCGGCGCGAATTTTTCCTCGAACGACTGTGGCCAAACCTACGGATCGGCGCAGGGCACCGCGCCGCTGCTGCCCGAGGGCGGCTGGCTTGCCATCAACGGGAACACGGATCTGTCACAGTGCGTGGTCGGACCGAGCGACGCGTCGATCTCCCAGGCCTATGTCAGCAACCGCGCGCCGCTGCCGGCCAAATATGGCTATTGCATATGGGTTTATGGCCAGGGCCCGTCAGGATTCGATTCCGGACGGTTCGAACTGATTTTCACTGACCAGAGCAACAGCTCGTACAGCCTGACGCTCTTTTCATCGACGCCCGCCTGGCATTTTGTCGAATATAATTCGGACGCGCCGGGCATCACCCAGATCAGCTGGAAGCCCTGGCAAGGGCCTCTGTAACCCCGACCGCGTCGCGGCCCGCTTCGGTCACGACGATTCCCGTCGTGACCGAAGCGCAGCTCAGGCAGCGAACTGGTTCATCGTATTGTGCGCGCCGCCGGCCTTCAGCGCAGCCTCGCCGGCGAAATATTCCTTATGGTCGTCGCCGATGTCCGAGCCCGACATGTTCTGGTGCTTCACACAGGCGATGCCCTGGCGGATCTCCTGGCGCTGCACGCCCTTGACGTAGCCGAGCATGCCGGCCTCGCCGAAATATTCCTTCGCCAGATTGTCAGTCGACAGCGCGGCGGTGTGATAGGTCGGCAGCGTGATGAGGTGATGGAAGATGCCGGCCCGCTTCGCGCTATCCGCCTGGAAGGTGCGGATCCGCTCATCGGCCTCGTCGGCGAGATCGGTGCCGTCATAATCGACGCTCATCAGCCGGGCGCGATCATAGGCCGACAGGTCCCTGCCCTCAGCCGCCCAGGCATCGAACACCTGCTGGCGGAAATTGAGCGTCCAGTTGAACGAGGGCGAGTTGTTGTAGACCAGCTTGGCGTTGGGGACGACCGCGCGGATGCGGTCGACCATGCCGGCGATCTGCTCGATATGCGGCTTCTCGGTCTCGATCCACAGCAGGTCGGCGCCGTGCTGGAGCGAGGTGATGCAATCGAGCACGCAGCGATCCTCGCCCGTCCCGGGGCGGAACTGGTAGAGGTTCGACGGCAGGCGCTTCGGCCGCATCAGCTTGCCGTCGCGGTTGATGATGACATCGCCGCTGACGCCGTTCTCGGGGGTGATCTCCTCGCAATCGAGGAACGCATTATACTGGTCGCCGAGATCGCCCGGGGTGTGGCTGATCGCGATCTGCTTGGTGAGGCCTGCGCCCAGCGAATCCGTGCGGGTGACGATGATGCCGTCCTCGACGCCGAGTTCGAGGAACGCGTAGCGGCAGGCACGGACCTTCGCCAGGAAGTCCTCGTGCGGCACGGTGACCTTGCCGTCCTGATGGCCGCACTGCTTTTCGTCCGAGACCTGGTTCTCGATCTGCAGCGCGCAGGCGCCCGCCTCGATCATCTTGCGCGCGAGCAGATAGGTCGCTTCGGCATTGCCGAAACCGGCATCGATATCGGCGATGATCGGGACGACATGAGTCTGGTAGTTCTCGACCGCGTGGAGTAGCCGCTGCTCCTCGATCTGGTTGCCGGCCGCGCGCGCCGCGTCGATCTCGCGGAACAGCATGCCGAGTTCGCGGGCATCGGCCTGGCGCAGGAAGGTGTAGAGCTCCTCGATCAGCGCCGGGACGCTGGTCTTCTCGTGCATCGACTGATCGGGCAGCGGACCGAATTCGGAGCGGAGCGCAGCGATCATCCAGCCCGAGAGATAGAGATATTTGCGCTCGGTCGAGCCGAAATGCTTCTTGATCGCAATCATCTTCTGCTGGCCGATGAAACCGTGCCAGCAGCCGAGCGACTGGGTGTAGTTGGCGGGATCGGCATCATAGGCCGCCATGTCGCGGCGCATGATCGCGGCGGTGTAGCGGGCAATGTCGAGACCGGTCTGGAAACGGTTCTGCAACCGCATGCGGGCGACGGATTCAGCGTCGATCCCGTCCCAGGCGCCGTTCTTGCCCTGGATGAGCTGGCGGGTGGTGGCGATATGGTCCTGATAGGTCACGGCTTGTCCTCGCTTCGGTGTAGGCGTTGCGAGTTCTGTAACGAGATTTACAACCGATGCCGTGCCACAAGGCCTTCGGCGCAGGGTCTAGCTGTCAATATCCACTTTAAACATGAGTCATTCAGTAAAGAAATGACAATTTCAGTCGCCACCAAAGGTGAAGGGCGAGACGCCGCGCTCGCGGTCGTTGATCAGCAAGGCGCGGCCGAGGGGCGGGGCGGAACGTTGCGGGCAGGCGCTGCGCTGGCAGGCGCGGCAGCCGAGGCCGATCGGCGTCGCCTCACCCCTCAGGTCAAGCCCCCGCGCGACCGCCAGCCCGCCGCCGAGGTCAGCCGCGATGCCGAGCCCGACCGCAAACTCAGCCGGCACCGCGCCGTAGCGACGGCCCTGCGGTGTCACCGTCCGCGCCATGGTCAGCCAGCGGGCGCCGTCCTCGAGCTCGACCAGTTGCACGGCCAGCACGCCCGGCCGATCGAAGGCGTGGTGCAGGCGCCATAAGGGACAACGCCCCTCGGCCTCGGCCAGCGGCGATCCGCTCGCGCCGGAAAAGCGCTTCGAGGCCTGGCCGGCGCGATCGATCCGCACCAGGAAAAAGGGCAGACCGCGCGCGCCGACGCGCTGCAGGGTCGTGAGGCGGTGGGCGACCTGCTCGAAGCCGGCGCCGAAGCGGCGCTGGAGCAGCTCGAGATCATGGCCGGTCGCCTCGCAGGCGCGCAGGAAGCGGGCATAGGGCATCATCACCGCTGCGGCGAAATAGCTGGCGAGGTGGCGGCGGAAGAGCCGCTCGGCGGCACGATCGGCGAAACCGGCCCCTTTCGCGAGCGCCTCGATCTCGCCACGCGCCTCGATCTGGCCGAGCTGGAAGGCAGCGGCGAAGGTGCGCGATGCCGGATCGAGCGTCTCGCTCAACTGCAATTGCCGGGCATGAAGATCGAGCCGGCGCAGCAGATCGGGCATCACATCGACCGGCAGGATGCGGATGGTGAGCTGGTGCTTGACCCGGAGCCGCTCGGCGATCGCGCCGTAGAGATCACCCGCGCCGAGCCGAAGCTCGTCGGCCAGCGTTTCGGCAGCGGTGTCGAGATCGCCGAAATAGCCGCGCCAGCGCTCGATCTCGCGGCGCACCTCGGCCATCGGGTCGCTTGCCTCGGCCGGGCCGGCGCCCGAACCGAGCCGGTCATAGGCGCGCGCGAACGCCTCTGCCCCGCCGGGCGCGCCGGCCAGCCATTCCTCGAGTTCGTTGCGGTCGATCTCGAGATCGGCGAACATCGGGTCGGCGAGCCGCCGCCGCATCGCCGCATCGCCGCCACCGGGCTCGCCCGCCGCGAGCGCGCGCGGATCGAAATCGAAGCTTTCGGCGAGCTTCACCAGCAGCGACGCCGAGAGCGGTCGCTGGTTGCGCTCGACGAGGTTGAGATAGCTGGGCGAGATCGCCAGCATGTCCGACATGGCCGCTTGGGTAAGGCCGGCCTGGCGGCGCAGGCGGCGCACCGCGTGCCCGGCGAATAATTTGCGATCGGCCATCTTGCCCTTCCTTTGAACCGAACAAGTCCTGTCGGCCCGGCGTTGTCAACTCTTTACAGGAATACACCCTGCGGCGGGGCGGCCACCACAACACGACCTTCGCCATGCGAGGCCGAGCCTAACCCGGCCCTGCGTTCGCGGATATCGGATCCGACAGCGACTCCAGTGCCGAGCCGCGCAGGATAGGAAGCCGCAATGGCGGCGCCTGGAGAGTTTCCTGGGGAGGAAAGGATGCCCGCTGGAGGTGACTCCGGCGGGCATTTCCGTTCAGGCCGCTTTGCCATGCTCCCGGAACCACGCAGCAAGCGCCTCGACGGTGAGCTCCCCAGCCGCGAGCGCGAGGAAATTGGTGACCAGTTCGACGTCGTTGCACGTGAGTTGATGGTCGTTGAGCAGCAGGAAGGTTTCGCTCACCACCGCCGCTGTCCTTTTGTTGCCGTCAACGAACGGATGGTTGCGCGCAATCCCGAAGGCATAGCTCGCCGCGAGATCGGCAATGTCGGGATCCTCATAGACCACGAGGTTCAGCGGGCGGGCCATTGCACTTTCGAGCAGGCTCATGTCGCGCACGCCCACAGCGCCACCATGCTCGGCAAGCTGCTCGTTATGTGCGGCAAGTGCGACGGCCATGTCGACCCATCGCCAATCATGGGCCATCGGCTATTTCGCGAGTTCGCGGAGGGCGTTGCGGCGACGCTTCATCACTGCGCGCGCAACCTCCATCTGTTCAGCAAAGCCCTCGTCATGGCGCTGGATGTGAAACCCGTCGGGCGTTTCGCTCACATCGACTGAATCTCCCGCTTCCACGCCTAGCTTTGCCAGCACCTCCTTGGGGAGGATGACGCCCATTGAATTGCCGATCTTGATCAGCTTGAGCTTCTTCGCGGTCTTGAAAGGCATGTTCATACGGTTGTTATAACATCGACCTGCGGATCGTTTCAACCGCTGGTGCGCTCGTGCTCCTCAGCATATGGCGGGTAGAAAGGAGCCACGCATGTCGGCAACGAAACAAGGCGGCTCCAATTTCGTCATCTTTGCAGCGCTTGCCGCCAATCTCGGCATCGCGGTCGCGAAGTTCATTGCGGCGGCGATCTCGGGCTCATCGTCGATGCTGACCGAGGGATTCCACTCGATCGTCGACAGCCTCAACCAGGTGCTGCTGCTGTACGGCCAGCATCGCGGGCGGCGACCACCCGACGAGGCGCACCCGTTCGGCTATGGCCGCGAGCTGTATTTCTGGAGCTTTGTCGTCGCGATCCTGATCTTCGGGGTCGGCGCTGGCGTCTCGATCTACGAGGGAGCGGTGCATATCAGCGAGCCCGAGCCGTTGCGCGACCCGGTGGTCAACTATGCCGTGCTCGGTATCGCCTTCGCCATGGAGGGTAGTTCGTGGTTCTTCGCAATGCGCGAATTCGCTGCCGCCAATCGCAGGGGCGGCTGGTGGGAGGCGGTACGGAAATCGAAGGATCCGGCCGGTTTCATCGTGCTGTTCGAGGACAGCGCAGCGCTTGCCGGCCTCGTCATTGCAGCGATCGGCGTGTGGGCCAGCCAATATTGGAGCGATCCGCGGATCGACGGCGTCGCCTCGATCGCGATTGGCCTGCTGCTTGCCCTGGTCGCCGCGCTGCTCGCGCGCGAAGCCAAGGGGTTGCTGATCGGCGAGGGCGCCGATCCGGTGATCGTCGACCGGGTCCGCGCGATCGTCGAGGCCCGGCCGGAGATCACGTCAGTCAACCATGTCCGCACCATCCACACCGCGCCGGAAAGCATCTTCGTCGCGATCAGCGCCGATTTCCGCGATGCGCTGACAATGGGTGAGGCGGAGGGGCTGATCGAGGAGATCGAGACTGAGCTGAAGGCGGCGATGCCGATGCTTTCGTCAATCTATATCCGTCCCGAACGGCGCGAGGATGCGTCGGTGCTGAGGCCTGTCGCTTGAGATCGGGCTCCTAAGGCTTGGCCGGCTCGTCCGACGGCACCAGTTCGACCACGTCGAGGATCGATTCGAACCTGGGCCAGGGCAGCACAAGCCGCCAGCGCTTCTCGCCGACGCGTTCGACATAGCCGGCCATGTCGCGGCCCTCGTCATGGCCATAGTCGATCGGCTTGGTCTCGTCGCCGAACATCATCGTCCCGAGGAAGATCTGGCGCGCCTGGCCATCGGGAAAAAGCAGCCCGACCGGCCGCTGCGACCCACCGATCTTGTACAGGCTCGATGCTTCGCCTTCATCGGCGATCCGGCATTCATAGGGCGGATAGGCAGTGAAATCGCGGGTCGCTGCACCGTTGGCGCCAAGCTTGAACACCCGGCAGCGATAGCGCCCCGGCGGCGGCGGGGTGCCGTCAAGCGCGTGATCGGGATCGAACAGGGGCCCTTGGGCACTGAGCGCCGCATCCTGGCCAGCGGCGCGCACCCTGGCGAGCGCGGTCATCCAGGCATCGCGCCAGGTACGCAGCCGCTCGCGATCGCGATCGGTCGCGACCCGGTGCCAGTCCATGCTTGCCTTTTTCACTGACAAAGGCGGCGGCGGCGAAACGGGCGCCGGCGCCTCGACCATAGGCGCTGGCGGCGGCGCGGCGATCTCCGCGCGCTTGTGCGTCTTGCCGCCGCACCCCGCCAACAGCGCGCACCCGCACAACGCCGTGATGAGCCTCGTGACGGGGAAAATTCTGTTCAAGCGACCGGTTCTTTCTGTTCGCACCACAGCTAACCACGCCGGGGCGGACTTGCCAAGCGTCAGGCGGCCGTCCAGCCGCCATCGACAGAGAGATTTGCGCCGGTGATCGATTTCGCCTCGTCGCGGCACAGGAACAGCGCCAGCGCGGCGACCTGTTCGGGGGTGACGAACTCCTTGGTCGGCTGGGCCGAGAGCAGCACATCATTGAGCACCTGTTCGCGGGTCAGCCCGCGCGCCTTCATCGTATCGGGGATCTGGCCCTCGACGAGCGGCGTCCAGACATAGCCCGGCGAGATGCAGTTGACGGTGATGCCGTCAGTCGCGGTTTCGAGCGCAATCGTCTTGGTCAGGCCGGCAATGCCGTGCTTGGCCATCACATAGGCGCTCTTGTTCGGGCTCGCGACCAGCGAATGCGCCGAGGCGGTCGAGATGATCCGGCCCCATTTCGCCGCCTTCATATAAGGCACGGCAGCCTGCATCATGTACCAGGCCGAGGTGAGGTTGATCTTGATGATCGCCTCGAACTTGTCGGCCGGGAAATCCTCGATCGGCGCGACATGCTGGATGCCGGCATTGTTGACGATGATATCAGGCCCGCCGAGCTCGCCATGGCAGCGCCTGACCAGCGCGGCGATCGCAGCCGGATCAGTCATGTCGGCGGCGTCGTACAGCGCCCTGGCGCCGCTGGTCGCCTCGAGCGCGGCGCGCTCCTTCTCGATCGCAGCGGCATCGCCGAAGCCGTTGATGACGACGCTCGCGCCTTCGGCCGCGAACACCTTGGCATAGGCAAGGCCGATGCCCGAGGTGGAACCGGTGATGATTGCGCTCTTGCCCTTGAGGAACATGGGGGTCTCCATCGTTGAGGTTACAGGGTCGGCGGGCGCGCGGTGAGATCGAAGGCTGCGCTCTTGCCGGTCTCGATGTTCGCCGCGACCAGCCGCGCATTCGCCATGGTTTCGTTCACTGCCTCCTGCCCCGCCTGCCAATGCTCGCGCATCGTGCGGGCGGAGAACTCGAAGTCGCGCGAGCCGCCCTCCCAGGCATTGGTGCGGTAGATCAGCTGGACGAGATTGACCGGCTGCTCGCCCGAGCAGGCAACCAGCGCGCGCACATCGGGATCCTGCATCATCGCCTCGGGCAGCTTGGCGATCACCTTGCGCGCGATCTCGCGGTCCTTGCGGAGGCGCATGACCTGATCGGAAACCTGCCGCGTCCGGCTCGAGAAACGGATCTCCTTCTCGCGCGCGGCGACGTCCATGATCGTCCTCGGCCGTTCGGCCGCCGCGGCGAAAAGATCGACCTGGAAGACGAGGAGCTCATCGACCTGGTGATCGAGCACATGAGTCAGGGGCGTGTTCGAGACGAGGCCGCCGTCCCACCAGAAGCGCCCATCGATCTCGATCGGCGGCAGGCCCGGCGGCAGGGCGCCCGAGGCCATGATGTGGCGCGCGTCGATCCGCGTTTCAGTCGTATCGAAATAGGTGAAATTGCCGCTTTCGACATCGACCGCGCCGATCGAGAGCCGCACCGGGCCGCTGTTCAGCAAATCCCAGTCGATCAGTGAATCGAGCGTCTCGCGGAGCGGCGCCGAATCGTAGAAGCTGAGTGCCTCGGGCGTCCCGGGCGTCGCGAACATCGGCGAGACTGCCCGCGGCGTGAAGAAACCGGGCACGCCCGTCGCCATCACGAAGCCGGCCGACCATTCGTGCAGCCATTCGCGCAGCTGATCATTGGGGAAGATCGGAAAGCTCGGCAGCGCGCCGGTGACCAGATCCCAGAATGCCCTGAGCATCTCGACCCGCTTGTCCGGCGGATTGCCGGCGACGATCGCTGCGTTGACCGCGCCGATCGAGATGCCGGCGACCCAGTCGATCTCGATCCCGCTCGACGCGAGCCCCTCGATGACGCCCGCCTGATAGCTGCCCAGCGCGCCGCCGCCCTGCAGGACCAGCGCGACCGTGTCGGGCAAGGGCAAGGTATCGGCGTGGCGCTTCGGCCTGGCAGCGGGTTCGACATCGGCCATCGCATCGCCCCATGCGCTGCCCGCGCGGCGGGATCAACGACAGTTTGATGAAAAGAACATGACGCCCGCCGGACCCGGCTTGCAACCACCCGGGCCGCCGCGCATTCATGCCGCACCAGCAACGATCCCGAGGGACAAAGCCCATGCGGCTCGACGATTTCGATCCGAACATCAATGTCGAGGATCAGCGCGGCCAGGGCGGCGGCGGTTTCGGCGGCGGCGGCGGGGGCATGCTGTTCGGGCTTTTGCCTCTGGTGTTCAGCCGGTTCGGCTGTGGGGGCGTGGTGGTGTTGCTGATTGTGTTCGCCGTGTTCGGCGGCGGGCTGAACCTGCTGGGTGGCGGAAGCAACCAGTTGTCCGCACCGACCGAGCAGGTCGGCCAGCAACAGGGCCATGGAACCGACGCAGCCTCGAGCTGCACGGTCGATGCGGCGAGCAAGTCAGCCTGCAATGCGTTCAGCTCGGCGGACAAGACCTGGGCAGCGATCTTCCAGAAGAGCGGACAGCGCTTCGTTCAGCCCAAGCTCGTCTTTTACGGCGGCGAAGGCCAGTCGGGCTGCGGCGCCGCACAGAGCGCGATGGGCCCCTTCTATTGCCCGCAGGACCAGGGCATCTATCTCGACACCGAATTCTTCGGCGAGCTCGCCAACCGCTTCGGCGCGAAAGGCGATTTCGCGCAGGATTATGTGATCGCGCATGAATTCGGCCATCACATCCAGAATCTGCTCGGCACCTCGGATCAGGTCCAGCAGCAGATGGCGCACGCCAGCCGCACCGAGGGCAACAAGCTGTCGGTACGGCTAGAGCTCCAGGCTGATTGCTATGCCGGCGTCTGGGCAGCGCAGAATCGCGACCGGATCGAGCCTGGCGATCTCGAGGAAGGCATGACTGCAGCGCATGCGATCGGCGACGATACGCTGCAGCAGGAAGCGCAGGGGCGCATCGTGCCGGACAGCTTCACCCATGGGACCTCGGCTGAACGGGCCGCGTGGTTGAAGCGGGGACTGGACTCGGGCGATCCCGGGCAGTGCGACACGTTTTCAGGGGCGATTTGACGGTCGACGACCATTAGCCACAAGGCTGGGCAACGGCCAGCGGTGCACGCCCCCTTGAAGGAGGCCTTCGATAAAAGATGAGGGTGGCCGTTCGGAGAAGCCCGGCCACCCTCATCCGCCGCCTGCGCGACGGCCCCCTTCCCGAAGGAAGAGGGATGGCCGCTCAATAAGTCCCCGAGAAGCTGCGGTTCAGCATGTGCGGGCCGGTCGCGTCGCCCTTGTCGGCGCCACGACCGGCGTCCGAGCCGAAGAAAGCGCCGCGCTCTTCGTCGCGCCAATGCGCCCTGGCATCCTCGGCCGTCTTGCGGATCGTCACCTTGTCGTCGACCGACTGGATCCAGCGCGACGGGATCGAGTGATGGCGACCGCCGGCATCGGCATCATTTTTGGTCAGGAGGATGCGGTCGCCCTGGACCTTGTCGACGGTACCGACATGCTCGCCGTCCGAGCCGACCACCTCCATGTGCTGGCTGACCTTCGACAGCGAACTGCGCTGGGTCTGGCGTTCGGTGCGCCAGCTGCCGAACTCGTTTTCGAATTTGGTCCGGTTCTCGGCCCGATATTCGTCATAATCGCGGTCGAGCGCCTCGATCTGCGACCGCCGCCAGCTGTGATAATCATCATCGCGACCATAGCGCCCGGAACCGCCCTGGCGCTCGTCGTAGCGGGCGTCCATCTCGCGGCGCCGCTCCGCCTCGTCATCACCGAACCAGGAGCGGACCTCATCGCCGGCGCGGCTGAAGAAATCGCGATGCTGATAGTCATAGCCCTGCGGCCGGCCGCGATCGTCGCGGGCGCGACCCCGGTCGCGATACATATCCGCCCGGCCATAATCCCGGTCGCCGCTATCGGTGAAACGATGACCGTCTGACCCATAGCTGCCCTGGAAACCCGAATCCCGCACATAGCGCCTCCCGCCGCCGCGGTTCAGCCCACGCTGCTCGCGCTCGGCATAGCCCGAATGGCCGTACTCGCGCGGTCCATCATCGCGGCTGCGCTCCCGGCCGCCGCCGAACTCACCCGCAGCCTGATATTGGCGCGCGCTCGAATAGCTGTAGTCGCGGCCCGAGCCATAGTCCCGGCCATAGTCCATTGGAGTCTGGTCGTTATAATAATCGCCCAGGTTGGAATCTCGGGGATAGCGTTCGTAACCCATGATTGCGTCCTTCCGACATGTTCTCGGCTTACGGCGGATGGCCCGATCGCACGTCCGCTCGTATCATCAACAAAGGTCGAAAGGCGTGTTTGTTCCGATAGTTACGGGTCCGTACCGGCGCTCCGCCGTACCCCCCGCGCGGTTCGCCGCAGCGGATGTTTCAAACCATGGAGGGAGCCGGTTGCATCACCGGAAAAGGCCCGCTAGAGGCGTCGCTCTTCGGCTGAAATACCGTAAGCCGGGTTGGAGCGGGGCTGTAGCTCAGATGGGAGAGCGCTGCAATCGCACTGCAGAGGTCAGGGGTTCGATTCCCCTCAGCTCCACCAACCAAATGAAGTACACTGAATAACTTCCTTTTTAGGAAGAGTGGCCGATTGGCCCCGCATTCCAAGCCCCATACTCCCCTCCGCACTCTTGCAAAAGGAACGCGCCCGGTGCCGGCCGTTCATCGGTTTCCATGATTTTTTTGCGAAAGCGATCACTTACTCTTCCATTCGCGAGCCTATAGGAAAGCCAGACAACCGAGGCAGGAGCGATATGGAGATTCTCATCTGGCTAATTCTCGGGCTGGGATTCGCCCCTCTGATCGTCGGCATGTGTCGCCTCAAGCCCGCGCCTTTGTATGCGCATCATCTTCCACCACTTGGTTCCATCATATTGTGTGCCTTGGCATTCAACCTGACCTTTTTTTGGCAAGAACTGTGGCTGGTTATACCGAAGGCGCTTACTCCTGGTCTTTCTCCAACCCTATATCACAATGACCACGACTGGATAGGTTCTTCTCCAATATCGGAACTTCTACAGGGGACAGGGGCGGTCGCAACCCTGACCAGTGGGGTTAGCGCCCTTTTGATGCTGCATTCATCCCTCTTACGATCCGCAAGCTGGCGGGTATTTACCTTCTGGATGGCATTCCAGGGACTATTTCAGTCCTTATCCCAATTCGCTGTTGGAGCAATGGTACCGAGCAACGACGTAGGCCGGGCGCTGGCCTATCTCGGTTTCAGCAACACAATGAAGCTCAGCCTTCTGGTAGTCTCTGTCCTCGGCATGTGGTGTGCAGGTACCGCGCTGGCTCAACATATTCCGAAGGCAATATCGCGATCCGCAATGGAGGGCACGCGAGCTTGCTTGGCACCGCTGCTTATAACTGCCTTGCTCTCGGCCCTTCTGAGCATTGCTTTCCGCGTGCCGCGATCTGCAATCGAAGTCGTCGCTATTCCGTTGATGATCAATATCATCGGTATCGGCTGGCTGACGCTTGGCATTTCGCTTTCATCACCCAGAATCGAGGGCGGCGACCCGGAGATGATCGATGTCTATCGACCAATCATAGCTTTCGCCATTCTGCTGCTAATCTTCCAAGTCGTGCTCAGGCCCGGTATCCGCTTATGAACCGCACCGAAACACTGAGGGCGCCAGAGGTGCGGGTAGGGCTAAAACTGAGTGATAGCACTCAGGAGAGCACGTCACTCTCAGCTCCACCAATCAAAAGTGCATTTTATGCGGCCTCGCGCTCGATCTACCGCTTCGTCACTGCGAGATGCCGGGCATATAGAGCTGCACCAACTCCCGGATCATGCAGTGGCTCAATCAATGAGTAATCGCCGTGCAGGGCAAGCGCGCGCTTGAGCGCCTCGCGGACTGCGCGCTCTCCGGTCAGGACGCCTCCCGACCAGGACAGGCGGGGCGCTTCATCCCTTGTGAAGCCGAGCGCATGGCGCAAGGCTTTCGCCATGTCCGCAAGCTCTCGCCCGGCCCGGTCGAGGATCGCGACGGCGACTGGATCGCCAGCCTCCGCTGCCTCGGAGATGATGGGCGCAAGCCCTGCGATCTCATCGCGTGCCATGCCGTGCTCGCCCATGATCCGCGCGCACAGCTCGAGGTCGTTGCTCAGGCCGAGTGCCCGCCTGAACCCGGCATGCAACGGACCGGGCGGCAGGCGTCCGTCGCTCATGCGGGTGAAGGCGTTCAGGCCCTGGATCGCAATCCAGTAGGCCGAACCCTCGTCGCTGAAGACCTCGCCCCAACCGCCCACGCGCGCGGCCTGGCCCCGCCGTTCGCCGTAGCCGATCGAACCGGTTCCCGCGACGAGGTTGATGCCGTCTTCACAGCCCAGCGACCCCGCCCAGCCGCAGATCATGTCATTACCGCAGGCGTAGCGGCCATGGTGCAGGATCCGGCCGCAGGCCTGCTCCAGCTGGGGATCGACGACGGCATCCTCGCCGAACGCCGGCAGGCCGAAAAAGGCGTAGCCGAGATCGTCCGGCGTGATGCCCGCCTCATGGCAGATCCCGGCCACGCCCCGGGCCAGCAGGCTTGTCGCATTCTCCAATCCGACTTGAAGATGGTAGGTCGTCCCCGTGACGATCCGCGCGACGACTTTCCGGTCGCCGTCAATGCAGACGAACTCGGTCTTGGTGCCGCCGCCGTCGACGCCCAGAAAGTAGCGGCGCTCGCTCATGCCCCGATCGCGTGGATGCGCACACCCTGCACCACCCGGTTCACCGTGCCGCTGGGACTGGGCGTATCCGGCATGAGACCGAGCTTCAACGACGCGTGCAGGCCGAACAGCTGCGCGGGCAGGATGAAGGGGATGAGGAGGTCGGCATCGGCGGCATCTTCCAGATGGGGGATGTGCAGCGCATCACCTTCCATCGGCTGGGCGGAAACGGCAAGCACCGCGCCACACCGAGCCTCGGCGCGCAGTTCCTCGATCATGTCGCAATCATAGCGACGGGTCAGCGGATCGTTCGACACGAAGACGACGATCAGCGTGCGGTCCGTAACGATCGACTTGGGTCCGTGGCGAAAGCCGAGCGGCGTGTCGAACGCAGTGACCAGCGCCCCGGCGGTCAGTTCCAGGAGCTTCAGCGAGGCCTCGCGGGCAAGGCCCTTGAGCGCACCGCTGCCAAGATAGACGACGCGCTCGAAGCCGTGTTCGACCAGCGCGGCCATGCGCTGATCGGCGTCCATGAGCGTGTCGGCGAGCGCTTTCGCGATCACCTCGGCGCGCGCCTCCATCGTCGCGATGCCGCTGAAGATGGAAAGGGCGGCGAACATCATCGCCGTGAAGCTCGAGGTCATCGCGAAGGCGCGATCATGAGTCGCATCCGGCAGCACGACGACATGCGTGTTCGCGCCGGCGCGCCGCGCCAGGTCTCCCTCGGCATTGCAGGTGATGATGAGGTGATGGGGCGAATCGACCAGTGCTTCGGTGAGATCCACCGCGGCAGCGCTCTCCGGGCTATTGCCCGAACGGCCGAACGAAACCAGCAGCGTCGGTGCGCCCGCTCTCAGGTGGAGCGCCGGCGCGCTGACGATATCGGTGGTCGCGATCGCTTCGATCGAGCGGCCCATCACCATGGACAGCCACGGCGCGAGACTGTCGCCGATGAACGCTGACGAGCCGGCGCCGGTCAGGACGATGCGCAGGTCGTTGCGTGCGAGCAGCGGCGAGAGGAACGCCTCGATCGCCGCCTGCCGCGCGCGGAGCAACGCCTGGGTGGCGCGCAGCGTCTCGGGTTGCTGGAGGATTTCGCGGCGCGTCCAGCTTTCGGCGTTCCCGACCTGCGGGGCGGGAGCGGACAGGATTTCAGACATCGGGGTGGCAAGCTCCATGATAGGCGTCGAGGGTCGCGCCGATATGCGCGACAACGAGATCGACCGGATCGAGGCTGGCCTCGCCGGCGCGGACGGCGGCATAGGCCACCGGAAGATATTGGCTGAGCAACGGCAGCGACGGCGGCGCGGCGCGCAGATTGTCGAACAGGGCCTTTTGCGCCGCGACGATCGCAGGGTCGGGCCAGTAATAGCGGATGCGGTCGCTGAGGCTGTACTGGAGCTGGAGGTCAAGCGCGGCGCCGGTCGCGTGATAATAACGCTGCCAGTTACCGGGTTCGGCCTTCATGCGCGCGATCACCGTCTCGCGCAGCCGGGCGCGCCGCCCTTCGCCGACGGTTTCGCCTTCGATCGCGTCGAGCGCCCAAAGTGCCTCGCGCAACGCGAAGGTGACACCGGGGCCGACCTTCAGAATCGCAAAATGATCGCGCACCAGCGCGGCAAGCGCTGCCCCGGTCTGATAGTCGGTCGAATGCGCTTCGTAGGCGATATGATCGACGCGCTCGATCGCGCGGCTGAGGGAGGCGGCCGCCTCGGGGCGATAATCGATCACCCGGTCATGGTCGAACTCGACGCCGGGCTGCACGACGGTCGCGACGACGCGGTCCCAGGCGTGGGAGAGGCCGGTTTCGGCGAACAGCCTGCGATGCATGTCGAGCGTGGCGATCGCGGCCGTCGGGCTGGTAACGGCGAGTTCGTCAAGGTCTTCCGCAGCGCCGCCGGGCACGGGGACCTCGGTACCGATCACGTAAACGGGCGCGTCTGCCGGATCCCCCTCATAGGCACTCTCAGCCGCGCGGGCGAGGCGCGCGGCGCGCTCGGCGATCACGGGCTCGGGCAGCGGCACGGGATCGTCGGCGCAGCTCATCGAACAGTCGAGATGGATCTTGCGGAACCCGGCGCGAACATAGTCGGCAACCATGATCTCGGCCTTGTCCATCGCCTGGGCGGCCGGCAGCCTCGTCCAGGCATTGGGGCCGAGATGGTCCCCGCCCAAGATGAGCTGCGCGGGCGGAAAGCCGCATCGCTCGGCAATGCCCTGCGCGAACGCGCGGAACTGAGCGGGGACCATCCCGGTATAGCCGCCATCCTGGTTGACCTGGTTGGAGGTCGCCTCGATCAGCACGACGGGCTGGCCGCGCCGCTGCGCATGGCGAAAGGTCGCCTCGATGACGAGCGGATGAGCTGAGCAGACCGAGGTGATGCCCACGCGCTCGCCGCGCTTGTGGCGGTCGATGATATCCCGAATCAGCTGCACAAAGGCTCCTTTCCCTTCGTCCCGATAGTGCCTTGACCATTAGAAGGCAACAAAACGAAATAAAAAGAAACTTAAATGGTGACAGGTTCGGCGGACGCATCAACCGTGTCGGGCTCGATCGCGAGCAGGAGCGACGCGGTCAGCGCGAGGATGATGCCGATGATCTTGAGCGTCCCGGGCACGACGCCCAGGATGGCGAGCGAGATCAGCGCGGTGGCGAGTGGCGCGCCGGCATTGGTGAGCGGCGCCACGATGATCGCCTTGCCGTAGCGAAAGGCGAAGACCAGGGTCAGCGCGCCGATCGCGTTCAGCACCTGGATGGCCGCCGCCAGCCACGGCCCGTCAGCGCCCAGGTTGATCGGCTTGCTGAAGTCCGTCATCGCATAGGCGACGGGCATCAGGAGCAGCCCGGTCAGCATCATGTAGAAGAAGATGCTCTCGGCCGACATGATGTGATTGGCCGATTTCATGAAATAGGCCTGCACGCCCCAGCACGCCATCACGACGAGCGCGGGGATCAGCCAGCTCGCGCTCTCCGCCGCGCCGCCGGTAGGCGCGAAATCGAAGGTGGGCAGCGCCATCAATGCAAGCACGATACCGAGGATACCGAGCTTTCCGGTGCGTTCGCCCATGAAGAGGAAGGAGAGAGCGATCGTCACCACCGGCGACAGCGAGATGATCGGAAAGATCAGATAGGCCGGCCCGCGCGTCACCGCGTAGAACAGCACCATCTGTCCCCCCGCCCCGAGCAGGCCGACCGCCGCGCCATAGGCGATCGCGCGGGGGCTGCGGTCGAGCTTCCAGCCGCTTTGCGCCAGCACGACGAGCGCCGGCGGAATCATGGTGAGCGCCCAGACGCAATAGACCAGGGTCTCGGGAAAGCCGTGCTCCGAGGACAGGCCCGAAAAGGCGCCCCATATGCCCCAGAGCACCACCGTGGCGAGCGCGTTGAACAGCCAGGCCCGGCCCGACGAGGAGGAAGCGGTCATGCGGTGGCGGGTCCTTCGATTGGCTCGGCCTCGACGAGCAGGAAATGCGTGAAGCTGGCCGCAAGGGTGGCGTCGGGCCCGCTGACGGTACCGAGCGCACGCCCGGCAAAGGCGTCGGTGAGGCGGTAGCGGCGCCTGTCGAGCCCGCGCAGGGCGACCGGCCCGTCCCAGCTGTCGGCGTAGAACGCGTAGTGGAGACGCCCGTCCTTTGCGATGACATGGGCCTCGGGCTTGTCGAAGCCGATATCGTAAAGCCCGCCGAGATACCGCCCCTTGGGCAGCATGCGCGCGCGATAGAGCGCGATCCATTTGCGCCAGAGCGCTTCTTTCTGCGGGGTGAGCACGAAGCCGCCGGGGGGCAGAGTGTCGGTCGGATGGTCAGTATCCTTCGGCCAGGTGAATTTGGTCGAGAGGATGGCGCCGATGCCGTAGCTCGACGCAAAATCGTCATGCCGGTCGCTGAGCTCGACATGGTCCCCGGAAAAGGGCGCGGACGGGCCGATCAGCGCCTTGAACGTCTTGCCCTTCAGCCGGACCTGCCAGGAGGATTCGGGGTCCGAGGCCGGCGTGTTGTTCATCGCCGGGATGTTGTGGAAGGCGAAACTGTCGCCGCACGGGCAGATCTCGATCACCGCCTGCGGGTTGATCGCCATTGCTTCGTCATAGAGCACCTTCCAGAAATCCTGCAGCTTCTCATAGGATTCCTCGGGCCGGGCGTGGCGGTGCGCCGGGTTGTAGCAGGGCGCGACCCCGTTGAGATGCTGGCCGTCGAGCTTCAGCCCCTCATAGCCCCAGTCGCCGACGATCCGGCGCACCTGCCCCCGGAAGAAGTCGATGGTGGGCTGATAGGCCGGACAAAGCGTGAAGCTGTTCCACCAGCTCACATTCTGCGCGGCGCCGTCGCGATCGAGCAGCAGCATGTCGGGATGGTCGCGGAGCAGGTCAGTGCCGGGATCGACCGCGAGCGGCGAGAGCCACAGGCGGGGCTTCATGCCAGCCGCCTTCACCCGATCGGCAAAGGCCTTCATGTCGGCGTCGCCGCCCGGGAATTTGCCGCGGTCGACCTTCCAGTCGCCCTCGGAGGTCTGCCAGCCGTCGTCGAGCACCGCCCATTCAAGGCCGAGCGACCTGGCCTTGGGCAGCGTGGCGAGGATCTGCTCCGTCGTGAAGTTGCGCTCATAGCCCCAGGCGCACCAGATCGGCGCGTAGCTTGCTTCGGGGACGGCGGGGGCAGCGAGGCCGCGTTCGGCCATGATCCGGCGATAGGCGTCGAGCGGGCGGAAATGGTCGCCGCCATGGACCATGACGAAAACGGTAGGCAGGGTCAGCGCCTCGCCGGGCGCGAGCAGGACCGCCTCCGCGCCCGTCATGCCGATCCGCGTCCCGGTCGGCTGGGCGGCGACGGGGAAGGCCACCAGCCTGGGCACTGTCTCGACATGCCCGACGGCGAGGCCCGCGTCGCGCCGCCAGACCACCGCGACAGGCGTGCCGCCGCCATAATCGGCACCGTTCATTCCCATGAAATTGAGCTGCTGGAAGCCGGCCCTGACCGGCTGGATCCAGTCGCGGCGATCCGGATAGGAGGCGCCGGCAAAGCTCCACGCGCCGTCGGGATGCGCGAGGAGATCGTGCGTGGCCGCATGCCAGCCGGCGATGGCGAGCGGCGTGTCGGCGGTGTTGCGGTAGCGGGTCTCGATCAGCGCAAGGCCAGGGTAGCGATCGAGAAAGGTGAAGGTCTGCTGCTTCTCGATCCGCCCCCCGGCTGAACCGCGAAGGACATGCCGCCGGCCGGCGCCATGGTCGCCCGAGACCGCCTCGGCCTTCTGGTCGAGGAGCAGGAAGCGATCGATGATACTGTGATCGTCGAGGCGCAACGCGTCGGCCGCGTCGGTCGCGGTCAACGCCAGCGACCCCATCGAGAGGCTCGATCGCATCGCTGAATCGACCTCGATCGTCAGCGTGCCGTCCGAGAGACGCGCAGCGGCGGCAGCCTGGGCCCAGAGCCGGGCGGGGGCGATCGCGGCCGTCAGCAGGGCTCCGCCCGCCATCAGGCGGCTAATCGCGCCGCGGCGTGTCACGGGGCTGTGCATCACGAGGCTCCTCCCGGTCGCATCCGGCGGCGTTCGATGTCCGACGCGCCGCGTGCGGAAAAGACTTGCCTGATCGGCCCGAGCAACGCAAACCAAAAACGCAACATATTGGCGCGTTTCATTTCGTTTTCATTCGGAGGTGATTGCCATGAAGGTCGGACGGCCCTTTTCTGCGTGGTTGGTGGCAATGATGCTGGCCGCCTCCGCGCACGCGCAATCGACCTATGCCGACGCGGATTTCGCGCGCGTGCCCAAGCTGGACGCGCATGTGCACGCCAATGTCGATGACCAGGCCTTCCTTGCAATCGCCGCGAAGGACGGCTTCGAGCTGCTGTCGATCAACGTCGATTATCCGGACTTTCCGCCGCTGCCTCTCCAGGCGGCGATCGCCGAGAAGAAGCGCGCCGCCGATCCCGGGCGCTTCCACTATGCAACCACCTTCTCGATGAAGGGCTTCGGCACGCCGGGCTGGACCGAGCGGACCAACGCGGCGATCGACGCTGCGCTGGCCAGGGGCGCCGTCGCCGTGAAAGTGTGGAAGAATATCGGCATGGTGGAGCGGGATCCCGAGGGCAAGCGCATCTTCCTCGACGATCCGCGCTTCGACGGGGTGATGAAGCATCTCGAGGAGCGGCATGTCCCGCTGATCGCGCATCAGGGCGAGCCGAAGAATTGCTGGCTGCCGCTCGACCAGATGTCGACCGACAATGACCGCAGCTATTTCCGCGAGCATCCCGAATATTACATGTATCTCCACCCGGAGGAGCCGAGCTACGAGAGCCTGATGGCGGCGCGCGACCGTTTCGTGGCCCGCCATCCGCACCTCTCCTTCGTCGGCGCACATATGGCGAGCCTCGAGTGGAGCGTGGACGCGCTGGCCAAATTCCTCGATCGTTTCCCCAATGCGACTGTCGATATCGCCGCGCGCATCACGCAGGTGCAGGCGCAGTCGCGCGACGACTATGGCAAGGTGCGCGCCTTCTTCCTGAAATATCAGGACAGGTTGATGTACGGGACGGACCTCACCCAGAACCCGCCCGACCCCAATGCGCGCGCCCAGAATCCGCCGGCGACCGGCGATTTCGCCAAGGAAGCTGACGATGCCTGGCGCTCCGACTGGCATTATCTGGCGACGGACGGCAGCGAGCATGTCGGCGCGATCAAGGCCGACGTAAAGGGCCTCGCCTTGCCGCGCACGGTGATCGACAAGCTCTATTATCGCAACGCCCGCCGGGTCTTCCGGCTCGGGAGCTGACTCAGGCGCGGTGGATGCGGAAGTCGAGCCGGTCCCCGGCCGCCCGGATCGTGTCCGGCACGGTTTCGTCAGTCACCAGATCGTCGATCTCGGCGATGTCGATGATGCGGTGAAGGCAGACCCGGCCGAACTTGGAGCTGTCAGTCACCGCGATCACTTCCCGCGCCGCCTCGACCATCTTGCGGTTCAGCATCGCCTCGGGCTCGTAATGGGTGGTGATGCCGCATTCGATATCGAAGCCGTCAACGCCGAGGAAGAGCTTGTCGACCCGCAGATCGTCGAGCGCCCCCACCGTCTGCGCACCGTAGAAAGCCCGGTTCTTGCGCCGCAGGGCGCCCCCCAGCATCACGACGTTGATCCGGTCCTTGCGGGCCAGGACGGCGAGGATGTCGAGATCGTTGGTGAGGACCGTGATGTCCTCGTCGTCAGCCAGATGCTGGGCGATCTGGAGGGTCGTGGTGCCCGAATCGAGCACGATCGATTCGCCGGGCGACACCATCGCGGCGGCCAGCCGGCCGATCCGGCTCTTCTCCTCGCTGTGGATCGAGCGCTTGGCTTCGACCGCCGGCTCGGCCGTGACGTTGACCGTGCCCGCGAGGATGGCGCCGCCATAGGAACGCTCGGCGACGCCGCGCTGGGTGAGATAGTGAAGATCCTTGCGGATCGTCTGCATCGACACCCCGAAGCGCTCGGCCAGCGGGGTGACCTGGACGCTGCCCCGCTCACGGACGAGCGTGGTGATGATCTGGCGGCGTTCGCTGGTATCGCGTGTGACTGACAAGCATTAAATCCCGGCTTCAAGCCCTCTCTGTATCAACTTGCCCAACCGCTATCAATCGGCCCTTTTATGGTTTCGTTTAATTTCGGTTTGACAGGTATTGCGACTAAGCGATAGCAATGTTGCGAAACTTCGCGTCAAAGCGAAACAGGCGCGATCAGGGATGGCCTCCGCGAGGCGGGGGCGGACAAGGGGAATTGACGATGGCACACGCAGTGAAGGTGCGTCTGGCTAAACTGGCGGGCACGAGCGGTCTCGCGATGCTGGTGGCGATGCCCTGCCTTGCCCAGGCGGCTGCGGAAAAACCCGCGCTCCCGACCGAGACGGGCAACCAGACGTCCGCCGCGGCGCCCGATTCGACCGGCGCCGTCCTCGACGGCGGGACGCAGCAGGATGTCGTCGTGACCGGCATCCGGGGCAGCCTCGACAAGTCGCTCCGGATCAAGCGGGACTCGGCCGTGGTGGTCGACTCAGTCAACGCAACCGAGCTGGGCCGCTTCCCCGACAGCGATGTGGCGGACTCGCTCCAGCACATCACCGGCATCACGATCAACCGCACGACCGGTGGCGAGGGCCAATATGTCAGCGTGCGGGGGCTCGGCTCGCAATACAACATCACCACGCTGAACGACCGAATCCTCGCCACCGACGATGACGGCCGCGATTTCGCCTTCGACATCCTGCCGTCCGACGTGATTTCCGGCGCCGATGTGCTGAAGTCACCCGAGGCTTCCGCCCAGGAAGGCAGTATCGGCGGCACCGTCAACCTGCGCTCGGCCCGGCCGTTCGAGCATCCCGGCTTTCACGCCGTCGTGCGCGGCGAGGGCAGCTACAACGACATGTCGCATGACAAGGGCTTCAAGGTCTCGGGCTTCGTCAGCGACACCAACAAGGCGGAGACCCTCGGCTTCCTGGTCGGAATCGTCTATTCGGACACCAAGTTCCGCACTGACTCGCTGAACTACGCCACTTATGATCCCAACAATCCGGGCGTCTGGCCGCCGGCCACCGCCGGTGGCGTCGTACCGCCCGGCGCGCAGCCGGTTGTCGGCCTGTGCTGCATCCAGTTCGGCTCGGTCGTCGATCGCAAGAAGCGCTTCGCGGTCACGGGCGCGGTGGAATGGAAGCCCAGCGACACGCTCCACATCGTGATCGACGGCATGTACACCAGGCTGCGCGACCCCCAGGTCGCCTATAACCAGTCCTATTATCCCAATTTCACCTACGACCAGAACGGCAATCCGGAATGGTCGAACGTCACCATCAACGACGGCATCATCACCAAATTCACCGGCACTAATTTCACGCCGGAGGTGGTCAACCAGACGATCGACCGCACCGTGAACACCTATCTGATCGGCCTCAACGGAACCTGGGAGGCCACTCCGCGCCTCACGCTGAAGGGAGACGTCTATCGCTCGCACGCGAGCCGGCCCGAAGGCGGCCAGGATGCATTCGTGACTGCCGGTCTCGTCTCGCCGACGCCCTATAACCAGAACATCATCACCTATAGCGCGAACAAGAACGCCATGCCCGATATCAGCGTCACGCTGCCGGACGGCAGCGACTATGCGACTGATCTGGCATCGGGCCGGCTCAACAACCAGAGCCTCTGGAGCACCCATTATGTCGGCCTGTCCGGATACTCGATCGAGGACACGGTAACAGGCGCGAAGTTCGACGCGACCTGGGCTTTCGACGGCATCCTCAAGCATCTCGACGTCGGGGTGAATTACGTCACCCGCTCCAAGTCGCGCAGCGACATCAGCAACGACTGGACCGGCGGATCGAACCAGTACAGCTCGCTCTACAACACGCTTGACGGCCAGCCGGCCCCGATCACCTTTGCCTCGATGGGCGCGAACGTGATCTCCACGTTCAATTTCCCGAATTATTTCGCGGGCGCCGGCGGCAGCTTCCCGCACACCCAGGTGCTGCTCGACATCCCGGCTCTCCTCGCCGGCCTGAAGACGCTGGACGGCACGCCCAACTACACGGCGGGTTCGGGCACCTATCTCTTCTCCGCCACCCTGCCGCAATATAATGCGGTGAATTCCTATGTGGTGCGCGAGAAGACGATCTCTGGCTATCTCCAGGCCACGCTCGGCGGGCCGCGCTGGTCCGGCAACATCGGCGTGCGCCTCGTCCATACGACCACCACCGCCGCCACCGCGGTCGACAACATCCTGAAGGTGACGGTCGCCGACACCGCCAACCCCACCAACGCCGGCGTCGTCGACTATTCGGCGCCTACCGCGCTGGTCGAGCATGGCAGCTACACCCTGGCGCTGCCCTCGGCGAACCTGAACTACCACATCACTGACCGCCTCCAGCTGCGTGCGGCCGTCGCCGAGGTGGTGTCGCGCCCGAACCTCAACCAGCTCGCACCGACCGAAACCGACAATGCGATCAACCAGGATTATGTCGTCTCCTATGCCGGCAACGCATCGCTCAAGCCGATCACTGCCTGGCAGCTCGATGCGTCGCTCGAATGGTATTACCATCCGAACGACATGATTTCGGTCGCGCTGTTCGGCAAGAAGCTGCGCAACGACATCACTACCCGCGAGCTGAACGGAGTCGATATCGGCGCGGTCGGCTGCTTCAACGGCAATGCCTGCGCGCCGCTGCTGTTCAGCGTGATCCAGCCGGTCAATGGCGACACCGCGAAAATCTACGGTGTCGAGCTCAGCTGGCAGCATATGCTCTCCAACGGCCTCGGCATCCGCTCCCAGTTCACCCACACCTGGAGCGAAACCCGGGTCGATGGCCAGAATGCCGGCCCCGAAGCCGGCGTCGCGCCGACGACCTTCTCGATCAACCCCTTCTACGAGCACGGTCCGGTGTCGCTGAGCGTGTCATGGGATCACACCAGCCCGTTCGTCTATGCGACCTTCACCGAGATCACCGGCTGGTCAGCCTATGCGAAATCCTATGACTGGGTGACGGCCAGCGCGTCGTACAACATCACCAAGCAGCTCCGGGTCTATGTCGAGGGGAAGAACCTCACCAACGCGATCGTGCGGACCTATCTCAACCAGAATCCCTATGCGATCTGGGCCTCGGGCGCGACGGGCACCAGCAGCAGCGTCGGGGCTGGCTACAGCGCCTATGGGCGGACGTTGACGGCGGGCATCCGGTTCGCCTTCTGACGATCGGATGACGGGCGCCCCCGAAAGGCGGCGTCCCGTTGCTGATCCGGGCAAGGCCCGAATGCGCGGGAATGACAATCGCGCGGGCTGTCCTTACACCGGGCCGATGCCCGTTACCGCAACCTCCCCGATCCCCGCCGCCACCCTTGTCCTGTTCCGCGAAACCGGCGGCGCGCCCGAGCTGCTGTTCGTCGAGCGCGCCAAGGCAATGGTGTTCGCCGGTGGCGCGCTGGTCTTTCCCGGCGGGCGGATCGATCCGGGCGACCGCGCGCTCGCGCTGACCTTCCCCGGCGACCCCGACGACATCGCCGCACGCATCGCCGCGATCCGCGAGACGATCGAGGAAGTCGGCGTGCCGATCGGCCTCGTGCCGACGCCCGACGCCGAAACGCTCGGCACCGTCCGCGCCGCGCTTCATGCCGGCGCTGCGCTCGGCCACGCGCTGCACGATGCCGGCCTCGCGCTCGACCCCGATCCGCTCGTCCCTTTCGCCCGGTGGCTTCCGGCGCACGCGCATATGCGCATCTTCGATACCCGCTTCTATCTCGCCCGCCTGCCCGGGGACGCGCCCGATCCTGTCGTCGACGATACCGAGAATGTCCGCGTCTTCTGGGCGACCGCGCAGGCGGTTCTCGACGATGCCGATGCCGGCCGGGTCCGGATCATCTTCCCGACCCGCCGTAATCTCGAACGGCTCGCCGGCTTCGCCAGCTTCGACGAAGCCGCCGTCGACGCGGCGCGCTACCCGATCCGCACTGTAACGCCTTGGGCCGAGGATCGCGACGGCATCCCGCATCTCTGCATTCCGGGCGATCTCGGCTATCCAGTAACCGCTGAGCCGATCACGAGCGCGCTGCGCGGCTGATGCGGGCTGTGCGGTTGACGCTCGGCAGCGCGACGATCGCCGCGATCCTCCTCGCCCTCGGCCTGGTGCTGCTCGCGACGCTGCGCGACAGGCCGCAGGACCTGCCCTGGACTCAGCTCGATCTCGGCGAGCCGACCGGCCTGTTCACGGGTCGCAAGCTGGCGGGGCTCGGCCATGATTTCCCGAGATGCCGGGCGCTGCTTCGCAAGGCGGGGGTTCGCTATACCGTCGTGCCGCCACTCCATGCCGGGGTCTGCGGCTATGCCGACGGCGTCCGCTTCGATGCCGGCGGATCGCGGGGCGCTGCCTATATGCCCGGGGATGTCGGCATGGCCTGTCCGGTCGCCGCGGGCCTTTCGATGTGGGAATGGAACGTGGTGCAACCCGCCGCGCGCCGGCTGCTCGGCAGCCCCGTCGTCGCGATCGAGCATTATGGCAGCTATAATTGCCGCCGCATCGCCGGCGAAAGCAGCTGGAGCGAGCATGCGACCGCCGACGCGATCGACATTGCGGGCTTCCGCCTTGCCGATGGCAGGCACATCACGGTTGCCGGGGACTGGAAAGGAAAAGGCCCGGACGCGACCTTCCTCCACGACGCGAGAAGCGGCGCCTGCAGGCTGTTCGCGACCACCTTGTCGCCTGACTATAACGCTGCGCACTGGAACCACCTGCACCTCGATCAGGCGGCACGCGGGGAGTTCGGCTGGCGGGCTTGCCGGTAATGATCCAGCCCCTCCCCTGCGAGGAGGGGCCGATCATGTGTCAGTTCGGCAATGCCGCCGCTTCAACCTTCTCGACCCATTTCGGGAAAAAGGCCGGCTGGCGGTTCGACCAGCCCGACGCAGTCGCAGCCGCTTCGCTGATCGACTGCAGCAATTTCCGCCGCAGATCGGGATGGAGATGCGGCAGCGCCGCCGCCGCGCAGAACGCCGCCGGCAGCCATGGCCGGATCTCGGCGCCGATCAGCCGCTCGTACAGGAAGCGATAGGCGGAGAAGGTCGTCAGCCGCCCCTGGCCGAGGTCGAATGCTGTCACCGTCGTCAGCGGCGCGAGGAACGGTTCGACTGAATCGAGGCCGCTGTCATCGGGGATCATCGCGCGGATGTCTGGAAGGCGGACATAGAGTCTGGCCTGGGCGCGGATGCTGGCGGCTTCGACGACATCGCGCGACCAGCGGCTCATCGCATCGTCGCGATCAAGCCCGATATCCAGCGAGCGCCGCACATAACGCTGGGTCGCCGAACTGAACCCCGCGAATTCCTTCATTTCAGCCAAGGTCATCGCGCCATTGGCCGGCTTCATACGAGCACCCATAACACTCACCCCACCCGCAATCGTGGAACCGGATGCGATGATGCGCCAAGATGGTTAACAGCCTCCTTAACGCGCCGTCGTCCGGCATTCAGCATCGAATCACAGTTCGTGTTGCGATGCAACAAAGGTTGCGACGAATGGTGTCCACCGCATCAAAAGCGCGGACAGGTGCGATACTTGCGCAACATTCACAAACCAGGCCCCTCCTCCCGGATGGGAAAAGGGCCGATAGCATTGCGGAAAGGAAGGCGAAGGCGCCTTCAGTCGGGTTTCTGATCCTTGCGCCGCGCCTCTTCGGCTGCGTCATATCCTGACGATTCCGGCGGCTCCTGGCTGTGCACCGGCTGAGTCGAGGACGGCGGGTCGGACGCATCCATCGATTCGTCCAGCGCCGCGTCGAGCCGCGCTTCCTTGCTCTCCGGGTTGCGCTCGAGGCGCTCCGCGATCGAGGCGTCCTGCCCGGCTTCCTGGCGCGGGTGGTGGATCGCCTGATTCTCTTCAGGATCGCCCGGCGCCACCGACAGGCTGTCGAGCGCTTTCTGGTCGATCGGGTTCTGGGTCTCGGTCATCGCCGCTCTCCTGGCTGTTACGATGATAGAACGACTGGGCAGGGTGAAGCGTTCCTGCCGTCTGCGCCGGAGCGCGACGGATCATGTTCGGCGGCTGCCGAACGCCGAGATGCCGGCCGCGGCAATCGTCTCATCCACCTGAGCCGAGGCCCCGGAAATGCCGATCGCGCCGACGCACTGCCCATCAAGCAACACCGGCAAGCCCCCGGCGGTCGCTTGCGCGGCCGCGGCGCCCTTGATCGCCGCGATGGTCGCGGTGGACACGCCGACGCTGGCGGCAAGCCGCGCCTTCTTCATCGCCAGCTCGACCGAAAAGCCGCGCGCACCGTCCATCCGGCTGAAATGGAGCAAGTGGCCGGCGCTATCCACCACAGCGACGCTCACCATCGCGCGCAGCTGCTGCGTGGACGCGAGACACGCCGCGGCGATTGTGCTGGCGTCGTCGAAATCGAGGGAAAAGCTGCTGTACATCGCCACATCTCCGATTCTGGCGCTGCAGCGCCACATGGCCGCCCCGGTGGCAGCCACATGGTTTCTTATAATATCACCATCGGCGCCCGCCCCGCAACGGCCGGGCTATCAGGTGATCCTCGTCACTGACACGCGCTGCTCGTTCATCGTCGCGCGACCGAACACGGTCATGAAGGCAATGTCCGTCGCATCGCGGCCGACTGCGACCCGCGCCAGTTCGGCCGGGGCCGCCATGCCGGTCGCGTCGACCAGGCGCCATGCCCCGCCGAGCCACAATTCGGCGACGGCATGGAAATCAGGGGGATCGACCCCGGGGGCATAGGCCGAAACGCACCGGGCCGGAATCCCGCCTGCCCGTGCCAGCGCCACCAGCAGATGCGCATAATCGCGGCACACTCCGCGGCGATCGGCGAACGTCATCAGCGCCGTGGTGACGCCGCTGCTCGCACCCGATTCATAGGAGAGGTGCGCGCGCACCCATTCGCTCAGCGCCGCCGCCAGCGCGCCGCCTTCGAGCCCGGCGAATTCCTGGCCGAGAAACCCTTCGAACCGGTCGGACTCGCAATAACGGCTGGGCAGCAGATACTGCACTGTCTCGGCCGGAAGCATGCGAAGGGGCGTTGCCGGCAGCGCGCCGAGATCGACGCCCAGGCGGTCGATTGCCACCAACGCCTGATATTCAACCCGGAAATTGCCCTCGCCCCGCGCCCAGCTGCGCTGGCCGATCCCCTCCTCGCCCGCGACGGCGCCGAGCGGCTCGGGGGAATAAATATGGAGGTTCTGGCGCTCCAGCCGCTGGTCGGCCATCGCCGCCACCTCGACCAGCAACAGCACGTCGCACGGCTCGGCAATCCAATAGTCGAGCATGACGTCGATCGCGAGGCGCATCCGAATTCCCGTAAAGCCCTCGCCGGGCAGGCGAGGATATGAAAAAGGCCCGGCAGGTTTCCCCGCCGGGCCTCTTCCTGAAGCGATCAGACCGCGATCTAGTTCCGGTTGCCGAACAGACGCAGGATGAACAGGAACATGTTGATGAAGTCGAGATACAGGTTCAGCGCCGACATGATCACGACATGCTGCTCGGCGCCGGTGCCGGCGACCTGGGCATAGAGGCTCTTGGTCTGCTGCGTATCATAGGCGGTGAGGCCGGCGAAAATCAGCACGCCGACAAAGCTGATCACGAGATCAAGCGGGCCCGAGTGGAAGAAGATATTGAGCACCATGGCCACGATCAGCCCGACCAGGCCCATGACCAGGAAAGTGCCGAACGCCGACAGGTCACGCTTGGTGGTGTAGCCATAGAGGCTCAGGCCCGCGAACGACGCGGCGGTCGCGAAAAAGGCCTGTGCGATCGAGGTGCCGGTATAGACGAGGAACACAGTCGACAGCGACAGGCCCATCGCCACCGCGAAGCCCCAGAACATCGCCTGCAATGCGCCGGACGACATCCGGGCGCCGCCGAAGCTCATGCCGAACACGAAGGCGAGCGGTGCGAACATGATCAGGTAGCGCAGCGGACCGCCGCCGGTCAGGATGTGCGCGGCAGGCGAATCCACGCCGCCCCAGGAAAAGAACATGGCGACCAGGCCGGTCAGCAGGATCCCGGAGAACATGAAATTATAGACCGACAGCATATAGCGGCGAAGACCCGCGTCGAATGCCTCGGAATGCGCGCCCGAGGCCGTCGCGAACCGCGTCGCGCCTGAGCGTGGGTCGGACCAGTTAGCCATTGCGAAAAAGCTCCTTTGACCCGGCATCATGCCGGATAACGGGAATATCGGCTTTCGCGGTAGGGTTTTCAAGCGAATCCGGCGCAGCGGTGTCATAAAGGGTCAATACACCAGCCCCCGCGGTGCCGCCGCGCTGTCGGTATCGGGATGACAAGCCGGAGCAGCGCGATAGAGTCGGCCGATGCACCGCCTCTTCGTCGCCCTGCGCCCGCCGCCGCCGATCCGCGCTCACCTTGCCGCGACGATGGAGGGCGTACCGCGCGCGCGCTGGCAGGACGACGAGCAGATCCATCTCACGCTGCGCTATATCGGCGAGGTCGATCGCCGGGCAGCCGAGGAGATCGTGCTGGCGCTCGGCCATGTCCATGCAGCGCCGATCGAGGTCGCGCTGGCGGGCGTCGGCGGGTTCGAGAAGAAGGGCCGCACCGATGCGCTCTGGGCGGGCGTCACGCCCCATGATGCGCTCGCCGCCCTTCACCGCAAGGTCGACCATGCGCTGATCCGGGTTGGCCTGGCGCCCGAGGGGCGCGCCTATCTTCCGCACATCACCCTTGCCCGGCTGAGCCGCAATGCAGGCTTCGGCCCCGAGATCGAGCGATGGCTCGCCACCCATGCCGCGCTGTCCAGTCCGGTATTCCGCCTCGACTATCTGACGCTGTTCGAGAGCCATCTCGGTGGCGAGGCGGCACGCTATGAGGTGGTCGAACGCTGGCCGCTGGGCTGAGCGGGATTATCCCGCCGCAAACACGCCGCAGGCGATGCGCGGCCCGCTATTGCCCGAAGGGTCGGTCATCATGTCGTCCCGATTGGCGTGGACCACCAAGGACGATCCGTCCCCGTCGAGCAAGCCGGCCATCGTGGCGCCCGGGATGGTGATGCCGATCGCGCCGCGTCCGTCAGTGCCGATGACGAGATTGGGCAGGTCTCCCTCATGCGGCCCTTGCGGGTTCATCGAGCCGTGCTTCATGCCGGTCGGGTTCCAATGGCCGCCCGCGCTCGCGAAATCGGGCGGGGTGCAGGTGCCGATCGTGTGGACATGAGCGCCGTGCGTGCCGGGCGGCAGGCCCTTTACGTCGATCGTGAAGCGCAGGCCGCCGGCGACCTCGGTCGCCGTCGCCTGCCCCGCCGCGGCGCCGTCGGCGCCGTGCAAGAGAGCCACCGCCCGCGCGCCGTTCGCGACCGGCGCGCCGGTGCGCACGTCGTCATGGCAGGCACCGAGCGCCAGCATCAGCGCCATCGTTCCCAAGCCCAGGATTCGCATGCCCAATCTCCTTCGTGCCAAGTGGCGATGCTGGACCCGAACCGGCGATTGCGCAACGCGGATCCTGCGCCCCCCTATCAATGACGCGCCTCACTTGCCGCCGCTGCGCACCGTCAGCGAGATTCCGTAGAAGCGAGGCTCGCCGGCGATGAAGGTCGGCAGGCCGAGCGCATCGCCGGTGTTGCCCGCATCCTTGATATATTTCTTGTTGAGCAGGTTGGTGACGAACCCCTCGATCCGCCACACACCGTTCGCCGGCTCGAAGCCGAGCCGCGCATCGACCAGCGCATAGCTGTTCTGGAATTCGTCCTGGACGAGATCGGGGATGAGATTCTGCGTCTGCAGGCTCGGCTTGTCGTTGTCGTCGTCGAAGAAGGTCTTCGACTGCCAGGTCACGCTCGGGGTGAGATCGATTTTGCCCGGCCCGACCGGCTGCTTGAAGGTGAAGCCGGCCGAGGCGGCATGATCGGGCGAGAGGCGGAACTGGTTGCCCTTGCGCGCGCCCTCGGTGAAGCGGCCGTGATTATAGGCATAGGTCGCAAACAGGCTGAGCGCCTCGAACGGAACATAGCGCAGCTGGCCCTCGAACCCGTAGCTCTCGGCCTTGCCGGCATTGATCGTGACAAACTGGGTATTGACCTGCTGAGTCGTCTGGAAGTTGCTGTACTGGTAATAATAGACTGATCCGTCGGCGAACAATTTGCGGTCGGCGAGCGCCGTCTTCACCCCGGCTTCATAGCTGTCGACCGTCTCCGCCGGCAGCACCTGGAAGCTGACTGCGCCATAGGGCACGCTCGGCGCGCCGACGCTCAGCACCTTGGGGTGCCGGCCTCTCGCATAGGTCGCATAGATGCTGGCATCGGCGCTCGGCGCGTACCGCGCGGTCGCGCGCCAGGTGAGGCCGCCGTCGCTGAGATCCTGGTCGAATCGTGTGCCGTTGCCGGTCGTCGGCTGCAGGCCGAGCCCGAAATAGGGCACAACACTCGCCGGCAGGGTGTTGAGTACCGCGCCGGGCAACGCCAGCGCGCCGAGCAGCGCGTCGCGTTGTGCAGAGGGCAGGCCGAGCGCGCCGATAAAGCCGCCCAGGATCGAGCGGCCGTTGAGCACCGCCGCGGTGATTCCGCTCGACTTGTCGTCATGCGTGTAGCGGACGCCGCCGCCGAGCTCGAACCGGTCGGTCACATGGAAGGTCGCGTCAGCGAAGACGTCGACGCTGTTGGTGCGGGCAAAGTTCGTCGAGCTTTCGAGGTGGTTGGCCTTGAGATTCGCGGCAATCCCGGCAGCGGTCGCGCCGTTCAGCGCAACACCCCTGGCGGCCGCGACGCCCTGCAGCAGCAGCGTATCGAAGCCCGGATTGGCGAGCACGCTCAGCGGTGCGGGATCGTCCGCCGCTCTGCCCGGGATCAGCCCGCCGCCGTTCAGCACGCCCGCCACCCGCGCCAGCGCGACGCGCTCGTCGAACGAGGCCGGCGTGCGCTGCGAACCATCCTCGTGGAAATAGGTGCCGCCGATAAACGCCCTCAGCCGGTCGCTCTTGTAGGAGAGCCTCAGCGTTTCCATGGTCTGGTTGCCCCGCGCGTCTTCCGCCGCGGTCAGCGCCGGCAGCGAGATGCCGTCGGCATCGAAGATCTCGAGCGCCTTGAAACGACGGTACGAGCCCAGGGCATTGATCGACCAGTGATCGTCGATCTCGTAATTGGCGATGCCGGTCACGCCCCAGACCGTCCGGTCGAGGCCGAGCGGCGCGCCATGCTCGAACCCCGGCTGCGGCGCCAGCGCCGCGCCCGAATTGCGGCCGCGATCGCCGATCACCGCGCCCGTCACCGGATCGGTCGGGTTATAGGCGATCGACTTGAACGAGGTGCCGTTGGGGTGATCCTCCTGATAATTGCCGATCAGGTCGACGGTCAGCGCGCCGGGTTGCCAGCGCAGCGACGCGCGCCCCGCCTGGGTGTCGACGGAATCGAAATCCTGGTCGCTCCCCGCCACCAGCAGATTCTTGACATAGCCGTCGCGCTTCTTGATCCGGCCGGCGAGCCGGATCGCAAGCGTGTCGGTGATCGGCGCATTGGCCGTCATGTCGACACGGTACGCGTTGAAATTGCCGTAGCTGCCGTAGAAATAGCCGTAAAAGGCGTGCGGATCGGCCTTGGCCTCGACGATGTTGACCGCGCCGATCAGCGCGCCGCGGCCATAGAGAGTCGATTGCGGCCCCTTGGCGACCTCGACCCGGTCGATGTCGAACAGCTCGACATAGGAGCCCCGCGCCTTGGAGATCGACACGCCGTCCTGATTGACGGAGACGCGCGGTTCGACGAACGCCTGGCCGCTGTCGGAAGTGATGCCGCGGATCACGAAGCCGGGATTGTTCGGCGACTGGTTCTGCACCACGAAGCCCGGCACATAGCGCGACAGCTTCTCGAAATCGGTGATGCCGTAATCGTCGAGGAACCTGCCTGAATAGGCGGTCAGCGCCATCGGCACCTCGAGGGCGCCCTGCCGGGTGAACTGAGCCGTGACGACGATGTCGCCCTCGCCTGCTTCCGGCGCAGCGGGCGCCGCCGATGGAGCCTCTGGCGCGGTCTGCGCATGCGCGGCGGCGGCGAGTGCCAGCGCCGGCAGGCAGCAGCCGAGCGTGAGAATCGTCGAGCGGATCGTCATGTTACTGGCCCCTTTTGTCTGTTGCCGGGGGCCTAGGCGGAGACCGCGTCGCTTCGGTTGCGATATGATGACACTGTTGTTGCAACGCAAAAAAGGTTGCGTTCCGCTACTTCATCTCCCGCCCGGCCGCCCGAGCAGCCAGGGCTTCACGTGACCCGAGGGCTTGGCGACGCCATCCAGGCGCTGCGCGCTGATCAGCCGTACGGGATGGACCAGCATCTGCCCGCGCATCGAGCCAGTGCCGCCGCCGGCGGGCGCAGCCAGGATCTTGCGGACAATATCCATCCCCGAAACGACATGGCCGAACGCCGCATAGCCGAGGCGGCTACCCTTCGCGTCGAGGTTCGGGTCGGCGCCGACGCTGATCGTGAAATTGGCCGTCGCTGAATTGGGGTTGTCGCCATGCGCCATCGAGACGGTGGCATCGAGATGGCGGATGCCGGTCCGGCTGGTCGGCTCGAGCGGCACCGGCGGCAGGAAGCGGCGCACATCGGTGCCGACGCCGCCCTGGATGAAGCCGAATTTCGGCGCGCCCTTGCTGCGCGCAGCGCGGTAGAAGGTCGTGCCGTCGAGGCGGCCGTCATCGACATAGGCAAGGAAATTCGCCGTGGTCAGCGGCGCATGCCTGGCGTCGAGCGCAAGCACGATCGGCCCTTCGGACGTGACGATGCGGACCCGCACCATGCCCGGCGCCGGCTTCGACGCTGGCTGGGGTGCAGCCGGGGCGGCGGAAGCGGCGGCGAGCGCGAGCAGCGCGAAAAGGAACGGGCGCATCGGCGACGACTCCGGCAGGATCATGGTGCCCCGGCGCTAAAGGCCGGCGCCACCCCGCGCAAGCGCCTGCCGGACGTCCGCCGTCCGATCAGGCCGGCATGCGGTGCAACGCGCACAGCTTGTTGCCGTCCGGATCGCGCAGATAGGCGAGATACAAGGCGCCGAATCCGCCCTCGCGAACCCCGGGCGGATCCTCGATCGGGCTGCCGCCATTCTCGGCGCCGGCCCGGTACCAGGCATCGGCCTGGGCGGGGCCCTCCATCGCGAAGCCGATCGTGGCGCCATTGGCGGGCGCGGCCGGCGCGCCGTCGATCGGCGTGGTCACCATGAAGACACCGCCATTGTGCATGTAGATGAGGCGTCCCCGGTCGTCCTCCAGGGCCGGCTTTCCCCCGATGGCGCCGAACAGCGCGTCGTAGAAGCGCTTCGATCGGGCGATGTCGTTGCTGCCGACCATCATGTGGCTGTACATTCCTGTCTCCTTCGCTGCGCACGCTCGCCCAGCGGGGGAGACGGGTCAAGCCCGGCCGGTCAGCCGATCGCCCGCCCCAGCACGCGCGCGAGCCGCGCCGAGAAGCCGCGGGGGTCGGCCGGCAGCTCGCCGTCGGCGATCCTGGCTTCGTCGAACAACAGGTGCGCGGCATCCTCGCGCAGCGACGGATCGGCCTCTCCCAGCGCGCTCAGCCGCTCGATCAGCGCGTGGCGGGGGTTGATCTCGAGCACTGGCTTCGCTGCCATGTCGAGGCGCCCCGCCCCGGCCAGCAGCTTCTCGAGCTGCCGGTCCATGCCATGCTCGGGCGCGACCAGGCAGACAGCGCTCTCGGTCAGCCGCTCCGAGGGGCGCACGTCGGAGACCGCGTCGCCGAGCGTCGCCTTCACATAATCGATGAAGCCGGTCACTTCGCCCGACGCCTCAGCGGCCGGCGCCTGCCCTTCCGGCAGCGGGATCAGGCTGAGGTCGGCAAGCCCCTGGGTCACCGACTTGAACGGCTTGCCGCCATGATCGATGCCCGAGGGCGCCCAGAAGCTGTCGACCTGGTCAGTCAGCAGCAGCACCTCGATCCCCCGCGCGCGGAATCCCTCGAGCTGAGGCGAGGCGGCGAGCCGGTCGAGATCGCTGCCGGTCGCGTAATAGATCGCCGTCTGGTTCTCCTTAAGCCCTGCGACATAGTCGGCGAGCGAGCGCCATTCGCTGCCCGCCGTCGTCCTGAACCGCGCCAGCCCGAGCAGGGTCTCGCGCCGGGCATAATCCTCGTACAGCCCTTCCTTGAGCACCGCGCCGAAGGCATCCCAGATCTTGAGGTAGCGCTCGGCATCGCTCGCCGCGAGCTTGTCGAGTTCTGAGAGGATGCGGTTCGCCACGCCTTTCTGGATCGCCGCGAGCACCGGGCTTTCCTGGATCATCTCGCGCGAGACGTTGAGCGGCAGGTCGTTCGAATCGACCAGCCCGCGCACGAAGCGCAGATAGCGCGGCAGCAGCTGCGCTTCGTCAGTGATGAACACGCGGCGCACATAGAGCTTCATCCGCCCGGTCCGGTCAGGATCGAACAGGTCGAACGGCGGCATTTCGGGGATGAACGCCAGCACTGAATATTCGTGCAGCCCTTCGGCGCGGTAGTGGAGGGTCAGCGCCGGCGCGTCGAACTGGCCGGCGACGCTGCGGTAGAAATCGGTATATTCCTCCGGCGTGATCTCTGCTTTCGGCTTCGTCCAGAGCGCCGCGCCGTCAGCGATCTGCTTCGGCTCGGCGTCGGGCTTGTCCTTCAGGAAGATCGGCACCGGGACATGGGCCGACTGCGCCTTGATCGTCCGCTCGACGGTGAAGCTCTCGGTATAGCTGGCCGCATCCTCCTTCAGGTGCAGCACGACCCGCGTGCCCCGCGCTGGCGCGTCGGCGACCTCGACCGGCTTGATCGTGTAGGTGCCGAGGCCATCCGACGACCAGGCCGCCGCACTGTCGGCGCCCGCGCGGCGCGACACCACCTCCACCGTGTCGGCCACCATGAAGGACGAATAGAAGCCGACCCCGAACTGCCCGATCAGCTGGCTGCCCTCGGCGTCCTTCGATCCGGCGATCCGCTCGATGAACGCCTTCGTCCCCGAGCGCGCGATCGTGCCGAGCGCCTCGCCCATCTCGGCCTCGCTCATGCCGATGCCGTTATCCTCGATCGTCAGCCGCCGCGCCTCGGCATCGAGCGTCACGGTGATGCGCGGCTGACCGTCCTCGCCAAGCAGGGACGGGTCGGCGAGACCCTCGTAGCGCAGCTTCTCGCAGGCATCGGCCGCGTTCGAGATCAGCTCGCGCAGGAAGACGTCCTTGTCCGAATAGACCGAGTGCACCATCAGCTTGAGCAGCTGGGCGACATCGGCTTCGAACGAGCGGGTTTCGGGGGCAGCGTCAGGTGCGATGGTCATGATGGGCCCAATATTCTCCGAAGGGAAAATCAGGACGCCACATGGCCGGGGCTTCGCATAGTTTCAAGACGATCGCGTCGCCGGAGCGGGCGCCGGCGTCACGGGAAAGTGGAAACAAGGGGCCGGGCGTGGTCCCTACGCCCGGCCCTTTGCAGATCGCCCTTCCGCCTCAGAGGCCGAAGGACAGGCGCGCATAGCCGAACTGGCCCGGCACGTCATAGGTGGTCGGATCGTAGTTCGCGCTGTCGCAGGTGAAGCACGCCGGCGGGTTCTTGTTGAACAGGTTGTTGACGCCGAGCGTCAACCGCCAGCGATTGTCCATCCAGCTCGGCGAAAGATAAAGCTGGATGTCTCCATAGAAGGTGCTGCCCATCCGGTGCACGCCGTCCCGCTCGGCGACCGAGCTGATATAGCGGCCGGTGAACGACGCTCCATAAGCCCGGGTCGACCAGTCGATCGTCGCGTTGAGCTTGAACCGGGGATAGGCCTGGTCCGGGCTGCCGCGCTCGGTGCCCGCCAGCTTCACCGGCGGCGAGCCGAGATCGGCGGGTGGCAGCACGTCATACCTGATCAGCCAGGCGGCGTTGGCCGTCAGCCCGACCGTCCCACCCGAAAACTCGGGCGAGCGATAGATGAAGGAGGCATCGACGCCTTCCGTGTTGATGGCGTTTAGGTTGAGCAACCGGCCATTGATGCCCGCGATGCTGCCGTTCGAGTTGCGCTTGATCGCGGCGCAGCTGATCGGATCGGCGTCGAACGCGCAGCGCGTGAGCGTGAGCGTCGCCGGCACCGAGTCGATCGCGTTCTTGAGGGCAATGCTGTAATAATTGACCTCGAGGCTGAGCGCGCTCGCCCAGCCGCCACGCGCCCAGGACGGGCTGTAGACGCCGCCCGCTGTCCAGGTCACCGCGGTTTCCGGTTTCAGCGCGGTGTTGCCCTGCGAGAAGACGCCGAGCTGTCCGCCCTGCGGCTCGGCATAGCTGCCATTGGCCGGCACCCCATTGGCGATGCAGTTCGCCCGAACGGTGGCATTGGTCTGGAACGAACCGCCGGCCGCGCTTGTGCAGGGATCGTTGATCGTCGCGTCGAAGCGCGACAGCCCGGCATAAAGCTCGCCGATGCTCGGCGCGCGCAGGCTCTCGGCATAGCCGCCGCGGAACAGCAGGTCGGGCACCGGCTTCCACAGGCCCGATGCCGTGAAGGTCGTGTTGCTGCCGAACGACGAATAGTTCGAATGGCGCACCGCGCCGTCGAACTCGAGCTTCTCGATGAACGGAATCTCCTTGAGGATCGGGACGTGCAGCTCCCCGTAGAATTCGTCGACATTGAAGCCGCCGCGCGCCGGGCTGGTCGGCACGTCGGCGCCGAGCCCGGCGACGATGATCGGATCGGGATCATAGCTGGCATATTGATCGCGATGCTCATAGCCGATCGCGATCCCCACCGGCCCCGCCGGCAGCTCGAACAGGTCGCCCGACAGGTTGGCGGTGAAATCGGCCAGCCGCTGCGAGCTCCTGTCGCGTTCGTCGAAGGTGACGAAATCGAGCATCGCCTTGGTGATCGAGCCGGCGCCGCCGAAGATGTTGAAAGGCACGCAAGGCGCGGTGCAGGCCGAAACGGGCCCGAGCGCCTGAGTCAGCTTGGCGGCATTGAGGTTGCCGGTGAAGATCTGGTGCGCGTCGTTGATGCCGTACACGCCGTTCACGTCCCAATACCATTTATGGTCGCCGATATGGAACGAGCCGTCAAAGGTCATGGTCGCCGACATGGTGTCGACATTCTGGGTGAAGATGCGCTGCCCGCCCTCGACGAAGCGGCGCCTGATCGTCGAATAATTGGCCGGGGTGCCGTCAGCGCCCGAGGACAAGGTCACGCCGAACGGGTTGTACGGGTTGGTCACGTCCACCGAGATCGTGTCGAGCAGATTGCCGTTGCCGGCATCGGGGCCGATGAACAGCGGGAGAAAGGCCGCCTCGGTGCGCGAATGGCGATGGTTGTAGACCAGCTTCACCCGCATGTTGATATTGTCGGTCAGCGCCTGCTTGAAGTTGAAGAAGCCGCCATAGCGCTCCGACGGTGTCAGCAGATAATTGTACGGCGCGAAGTTGAACGAGTCGGTCGCCGAGGAATAATTCTTGAAATCGGTCGGATAGACCGGCTTGCCGGCAACCGGCGCCTTCAGGGTCAGGCTCATGCCGAGAACGTCGAACCGACCATTGGGGATCGCGCTCGAGCATCCGCCCGCGGCGCAGCTCGTCGCGCCGGGCGTCGGGAATTGCGACGTCGAGCGGTCAGCTGTCTTCACCCCCTCCTGCTTGGTATAATAGCCGCCGAAGACGACCGAAGTGCCCGAATCCGGCGCCTGGATGCCGTAGCTCGCCTCGTAATTCTGGGTATGGCCGTCGCCCTGGCGATAGGTGCCGAACTGGGCCGAGGCCTTCAGCCCGACCTGGGCCTGCTTGGTGATGATGTTGACGACACCCGCGACGGCGTCCGAACCGTAAAGCGGCGACGCGCCCGATTGAAGCACCTCGATCCGCTCGATCATGTTGGTCGGCAGCTCGTTGAGATCGACCGAGGCGGGAATGCCGCCGGCCGCCGAGCCGTTGACGAAGCGCAGGCCGTCGACCAGCACGAGCGTCCGCTTCGCGGCGAGATAGCGCAGGTCGATCTCGGCCGATCCCGAGCTGACGCCGGTGCCGTCAGGCGGGCCGCCGATATTGCCTGCATTGTTGACCTTGGTGTTGAGCCCGCCACCAGCGCTCGGCAGGCGCTGCAGCACATCGGCGATCGAACTCAGGCCGGTCTTGGCGATCGCCGCCTCGTCCACCGTGGTGACCGGCTTGTCCTGGTCGAGCGGGCTGCGGCGGATGCGCGATCCGGTGACGACGACATCGTCGACCGGCGCTGTTCCCTGCGCTGTGCTGTCGGCCGCCGGTGTTTCCTGCGCCTGCGCGGGCACAGCCGAAAGCCCTGCAATGAGTGCCAGCGTTGCGATGCCGGCGAGTTTAGCCAATTTGATGTCGTGCATGAGTTCATCCCCTGAATCACGCCCCCGAAACATCCCCCCCTGGTTGTCTCGAAAGTGAAACAAAGCCCGGGAATTGCAAGCGGTAAAGGGCCGGGGTGGGCGTTCTTCGGGGGACTGTGCCCCGCGGGTGACACATGCATGTCGATCTGGTCTTATCGGGCCGATCGGTCGTCAGGCGCCCCCGCTCAGCGCACCACCGCCTCATAATCCGGATCGAGATCGACGGCGCGCGCCTCGTCGGCGGCGGCGCGGCGGCGGTCGCCATGCTCGCGCAGCGCAAGGCTGCGATGATAATAGCCTCGCGCCGCATCGGGCGCGTAGCGCACCGCCTGGTCGAGATCGGCGATGGCGCGGTCGAGATCGCCCTTGCGCTGCCAGGCGAGCCCCCGGTTGAGCCAGGCGATCGAAAGCCGCGGCTGAAGGGCGATCGCCTGGTCGAAGGCAGTGATCGCGCCGTCCATGTCGCCCTGCCAGGCAAGCGACAACCCGTCGGAAACACGCGCCGCTGCCTGCCCGGCAGCTCCTTTCGCCCCGGGGTTGATCAGGCTCCTGCAGCCACTCAGGCTGCGCTTCGGATCGTCCAGCGTGCAGGCGTTCCAGTCGCCGCGGCCCGCATCCCGCCGTCGCGAGGCCCGCGCGCCCGTCACCACGATATCGCCGCTCGCGCCTTCCTCGCTCTCGGCTTTCGCCATCGCCATGGGCGGCGCCACCGCGGCGGCAGGGGGCGGCGGCGGCGCTGGCGCGGCAAACCTGTCGTTGCGCGAATCATTGGCGGTATAGCGCCCGGCCTCCGCCACTCGCCCCGCCATTTTCGGTACAGCCTGCGCCGGCATGCCCGCGCTCGGCTCGGCCCCGGGCGCAGCGTCGGCAAGCGACGGCGGTGCCGGAGGAGGAGGCGGAGGCGGAGGAGGCGGCGGAGGCAGAGAGGGCGGCGGTGCTGCTCTTGTCGCTTGCTGGGCGGCCGGGGCGGTTGGGACCGGCGGCACCGTCCCCGCGATCGGCCCGGGCGCGCTCGGGCCAGGCGCGGCCGGGGCGGCGGGAGCGGTTGACGAGCCGGGCACCGGCACCTCGCCGCTGATGACCGGGTGCCCGCGTTCGAGCGATATCCAGGCCAGCGGCGCGCCGATCAGGACAACCAGCGCGGCTGAAACCAGCGCGCCGAAGTGAGGCCGGCTGATCTCGGTCCACCATGAGGACGGCCGCGCCGCCGGCCTGGGCTGAGCGGCGCGCGGCGGCCTCCCCCGGGCGTCGAAGCGCTGCAGCGCCGCTTCGATCGCCGCCTCCCGCCGCCCCGGGTGCGGCGGCGGCGGTTCGGGCAGCGACGGCGCGACGTTGTCGTCAGCCACTCACGCGCCCCCGGCAAGCGTCGCCTGCAGCGTCCTGGCTGAGCGGCGACGCGATCGTGCTACGGGAAGACGGCAAAGGCATCGGCCAACCTTATAGTCGGAATTGCGCGTCCGTCGAAGCCATGATCCAAAACCGTCCTGACGGAGCGGCGGCACCGGCAACCCGGCGCCGCCGCCCACGCCTTCACGCTCCCGGCGTCACTCTCCGAGCCGCGCGATCGGCTCCGCCGCCTTGGCCGCCCGCACCAGCTGGATGAACTCGGAACGATAGCCGAATTCATCGGTGCCGCGCGCGCCGATCGCGATATTCAGCACATCGTCGTAACGCATCGCCCCGCTATATCTGCCGCCGCGGAGCAGCTCGGCAAAGGCGGCGACCGCGGTCGCGAACCGCGCATCCCGCGGCGCATCTTCGAAGCGGGCGACCGTCGCTGCCCGATTGATCGGCATCGAGATCAGCCGGCTCGTGTCCGATTTCGGCAGCTTGTAGCGGATCTTGACGAAGCCGAGCTCGCTGATCGCGGCGCCGCATGGCGCGCACCGGTCATCGAGACCCGCGGGCGGTGCGGGGGTCGCATAGCGCAGATCGCTGATCGTGCGCGGCCCGCCAACCGGCACCACTTCGTACAAAGCGGTCACCGTCTGGCCCGATCCGACATCGCCCGCATCGACCTTGTCGTTGTTGAAATCGTCGCGGTTGAGCATCCGCGTCTCATAGCCGATCAGCCGATATTCGGAGACGGCCGCCGGGTTGAACTCGACCTGGATCTTCACGTCCTTGGCGATCGGGAACAATGTCGAGCTCGCTTCGTCGACCAGCGTCTTTCGCGCTTCGTTGACGGTGTCGATATAGGCAGCGGCGCCGTTGCCGTTCTGCGCCAGCGCCTGCATCATCGCGTCATTGTAATTGCCCATGCCGAAGCCGAGCACTGACAGGAACACGCCCTTGCCGCGCTCGCGCTCGACATAGCCCTTGAGCTCGTCCTGGTTGGTGATGCCGACATTGAAGTCGCCGTCGGTGGTCAGGATCACCCGGTTCACGCCGGCGGAATCGAAATTCTGCTCGGCCAAGGCATAGGCCTGGCGGATGCCTTCGGCACCCGCGGTGCTGCCGCCCGCGCCGAGCCCGTCGATCACCGCCTTGATCCGCGTCTTCTCGCTGGCCCGGGTCGGTTCGAGCGCCGTGCCGGCGACGCCGGCATAGGTGACGATCGCGACCCGGTCATTGGCGTCGAGCTGGTCGACCAGCATGTCGAGCGACTGCTTGACGAGCGGCAGCTTGTTCGGCGCGTACATCGACCCCGATGTGTCGATCAGGAAGACGAGATTGGCGCGCGGGCGGGTCGCGTGCTGGATCGAATAGCCGCGAATGCCGATCCGCACGAGCTGGCGCCCCGGCGACCAGGGGCTGGGGAACACAGCGACATTGGTGGTGAAGGGCTGCTCGGCGCTGCGCGGGGCGGCGTAGTCATAAGGGAAATAATTGACCAGCTCCTCGGTCCGCACCGCGGCCGGCTGCGGCAGGACATTCTGGTTCAGCGAGGCGCGGACGAAGCTGTAGGAGGCAGTGTCGACATCGATCGAGAAGGTCGAAACCGGCTCCTCGCGCGCCACCTTGAAGGGGTTCTCGGGCGCGGCGGTGAACTTGTCGCGACCGACATCGTGATAGGCGACGGGCGGGCGCGGTTCGGTGCGCGCCACATAACCCTGCACACTGGCCATCGGCATCGTCATGCCGGTGACCGGCGACGGCGCCGAGACGAACGGCGGCAACGGCGGCGGTGGAGGCGGTGCATAGGCCATCCGGTCAGCCCGTCTCTCCTTGCGCACCCTCGGCGCGTCCTCGTCATTCGCACGCGCGCCGGTCACGACGATATCCTTCGCGTCGGCCTCCTCCTGCGTCGGAGCCGGCGTTCCCGATGCTGAGGCGGGCGCCCTGTTGTCGGATTGAGTGCAGGAAACGAGCATGACGGCCAGCCCGGTCGTGAGTGCCTGGCGTAAACGGGGCATGGATATTCTCCCTGGTGACAGCGGCGCGCTATCGTCCGCATGTCACTGGGACGCGGGTGGGCGGGATATCCTTGGGTCCTGCGTAAAATATTTTCCGGATAGAGAGCGCTACCCGGGATTTTCGCCCTCCTTCTTTCCCGGCGAAGGCCGGGACCCAGTTGGGAGACAGAAGAAAACGGGCGGTGCGGGTCGGCATTAACGTCCCCCAACCGGACCCCGGCCTTCGCCGGGGAAGCAAAGAGGATTACCCCCCGCCCTCCCCGCCACCCGACAGCATCCGCCGTACCTCGTGCATCCGCCATGACACGGTCGATTCAGCCACCCCCAATATCTCGGCCGCTTCGCCATGGGTGAGCTGCTGGCCCGCCACCAGCACCGCCGCCTCGCGATAGGCCGGCTTGAGCCGCGCGATCGCGCTCCTCACCCAGATCGCGTCATGCAGGTCGCGCCCGTCCGGCCCGCGCGCGAGCCCGGCCAGCACCGCGAGCCGCTCGGTAAAGCCGCTGAACGAGCGCCGCCGCCGCCGCAGGTCGCGGCTCGCATTGACGACGATGCCGCACAGCCAGGTGGTGAATTTCGCCTCCCCCCGGAAGGTGGCGATCTTCTCGACCAGCGTGCAGCAGACATCCTGGGCGATATCGTCGGCATCGGCGCGCGATCCGGTCAGCTGCCAGGCGAGGCCGTGGATCCGGTTATAGTGCCGCTCCAGCAGCGCCCCGAACGCATCGCGATCGCCCGCGACGGCGGCGGCGAGAAGGTCGTTGTCGGGATCGTCCCTGGCGTCCGCCATGGGTCAGGGGCGCCCGTGAAATGGGCCGCGACCGGATGGCGGCAGCTCCGTCACGATGGCACGACCGGATCTCTTCATCGATACGCCTGAGCCATCTGTCCCGGCGGCGTTGTGCATCATTCGAGGCGGCGACACCATCGCGGGCTGCTCGGGCGCTCATTTTTCCTCTCACCCATATTGAACGAACGACAGCACATTCCCGTCCGGATCGCGCACCTGAAAGTCAGTGCCGCCCCAGGCCTGCTTGGTAATATGCTGCGGGAAAGCGACGTCCCGCCCCTGATACTCCTCGAACAGCGCCTTCACATTGCTCACCGCGATGGTCGCGAGGATCAGCGACGGCTCGGTCGCGGCCAGCGCCGCGAAGTTCGGCTTGCCGACGAAGCGCAGATGCAGGCGGGCGCCGCCCCGCGACACAGCGCCGTAGAAAGGCGGCTTGCCGTGCAGGAAATCGACCGCGAAGCCGAGCTTGTCGCGGTAGAAAGCCGCGGCGGCCGCCACATCGCTGACGAAGAAGATGGGCACGGCCCCGCCCACCACCGGCGCGCCCGGGTCAGGTCTTGGCGTCTTGGCCGAGCCGGCGGTCGCTGCCTTGAGCGCCGGCCAGTCGGCAAAACCGGCCTCGACCGCGATCACCTCCTGCGCCAGCGCAAGCGGCATCGGCATGTCGAGCGCGTCGCGATCGGTCACATGGCGGAAGCGGTCGAGCATGCGAAGCTTCCCGCCCACTGAATAATTGCCCTCGCGGTGCCAGCGCACCAGCAATTTCGCCAATTTGCGATAGGTCTCGATCGTCGCCATCGGGCACGCTCCTGCTGAGGTTTCAGCGGGCGGGCCTTGCCCTTTCGGCCGTCCGGCCGATGCACCCCGATCGAGCGGTTGCAGGGTAAGTTCGGGGGCGATCGGGTGTCAAGCCGGTCGGGATGCCGCAACGAGCGCGGGTTCAAACCCGGCGTACGATCCCACCATAGTCAGCAACCGCCGCATCCGCAGACAACAGGGTAATTCCTTCAACCATTGCCTGCGCCACCAGCAGTCTGTCGAACGGATCCTTGTGGATGGGCGGCAGGCCGGCAACCCCCACCGCATGGACGGCAGTCAACGGCAATTCCAGATAGCCATCGTCGATCAGCGTACGGCGCACAACATGGGGATCGATATCGAAATCGGGCCGCCGCAACACGCTCTTGATGGCGACTTCAGCCATGCTGATCGCGCTGAACAGAAGAATATTCTCTTCCTCCCCAATCAACGCACGGGCCTCAGCCGATAATCGCGGTGAGTCTTCCAGGGCCCATAATAACAGATGCGTATCGAGCAGGAGCTTCATTCGTCGCCATAGAACATGTGCTCGATCTCCTCCTGACCCATCGTATCGAAATCTTCCGGCACTTTGATCTTGCCCTTCAGCGATCCGATCCGACGTTTCGCCGCAGGTTCCGGCGGCTCGATCGCCGTCACCTTCACCATTGGCTTACCCGCCTTGGCGATCACGAACGGCTCACCCTTCACTGCCATCTCGATGAGCTTGGAGAGCTGCGTTTTCGCTTCATGGATGTTGACCGTCAGCATCACATTCTCCGGACTAGACTAACTGAACTTAGTTCACTCCTCGCTCTCGTGCAAGGGAATTGGGAAAGCCCCTCCCATACAGTCTACCGAAATTATCCAACATCCGGCCCAACCGCGATTCAACTCCAGGCGTTCAGCGCCTATCGCCCCACGCCATGACCGCAGGACGCCCCAGCCTCTACCAGCCCGAATATGCCGAGCAGGCGCGCAAGCTCTGCCGGCTCGGCGCGACTGACAGCGACATGGCCGATTTCTTCGGGATCGGCACCACGACCTATTATCGCTGGCGCAAGGAGCATCCCGATTTCGCCGCCGCCGTCACCGAGGGCAAGGACGTGTGCGACAAGCAGGTCGAGCAGGCGCTTCACCGCCGCGCGGTCGGTTTCGAATATGAGGCCGTCAGGGTCTTCATGCCCGCCGGCGCGAAGGATGCGGTGCTGGTGCGCTACCCCGTCCAGGTGCTCCCGGATGTCGGCGCCGCCCAGCATTGGCTTCGTTTCCGTCGGCCGAAGGAGTGGAGCGAGCGGCGCGAAAATACTGACGGCCTCGATCTCGCTGAAATGCTCGCCCAGGCCCGCGCCCGGGTAGTCGCCGACAGGGCGGCGCATGGTCGGGCCGGTGACGATTGATCCATCACAACCATACCCTTCCCCAACCCCACACCCCTTGCTAAGGCCCCTCGCGACTCATCGCATCCGCCCGTCAGGCGCGCCCGCGCGGCTTCTCAGCCGCCTCCCCGCCGCGCCGCCCGGGCCATATCAGGGAAGGACCCGCCGGCATGACCGCCATCGGCCAGGACACGCTCTCCACTCGTGCAACGCTCACCGTCGGCGCCAAGTCGTACGATTATTATTCGCTCGCAGCGGCGGCAGCGAAATATGGCGACATCTCGCGGCTTCCCTTCTCGATGAAGGTGCTGCTCGAGAACATGCTCCGCTTCGAGGACGGCAAGACGGTCACCACCGATGACGTGAAGGCAGTGATCGACTGGCAGATCGACAAGCGCTCCGACCGCGAGATCCAGTATCGCCCCGCGCGCGTGCTGATGCAGGATTTCACCGGCGTTCCCTGCGTGGTCGATCTCGCGGCGATGCGCGACGCGATCACCAAGCTCGGCGGCGATCCGGCCAAGATCAACCCGCTCGTCCCCGTCCATCTCGTCATCGATCACTCGGTGATGGTCGACGAGTTCGGCACGCCCAAGGCGTTCGCCGACAATGTCGATCTCGAATACAGCCGCAATTTCGAGCGCTACGAGTTCCTCAAATGGGGCTCCAAGGCGCTCGACAATTTCCAGGTCGTGCCCCCCGGCACCGGCATCTGCCACCAGGTGAACCTCGAATATATCGGCCACGGCGTGTGGGATTCGGTCGCACCCGACGGCAAGGCGATCGCCTATCCCGATACTTTGGTCGGCACTGACAGCCACACCACGATGGTCAACGGCATGGGCGTGCTCGGCTGGGGCGTCGGCGGGATCGAGGCCGAGGCAGCGATGCTCGGCCAGCCGGTCTCGATGCTGATCCCCGAGGTTGTCGGCTTCAAGCTGACCGGCGCGATGAGCGAGGGCATCACCGCCACCGATCTCGTCCTGACCGTCACCCAGATGCTGCGCGCCAAGGGCGTGGTCGGCCGCTTCGTCGAATTCTACGGCCCCGGTCTCGACACAATGACGCTCGCCGACCGCGCGACCATCGCCAACATGGCGCCCGAATATGGCGCCACCTGCGGCTTCTTCCCGATCGACGCCAAGACGATCGAGTATATGAAGCTGACTGGCCGGCCCGACGAGACGGTCGCCCTGGTCGAGGCCTATTGCAAGGCGCAGGGCCTGTGGCACGACGAGAACAGCCCCGATCCGGTCTTCACTGATACGCTCGAGCTCGACATGGGCACCGTCCAGGCGAGCCTCGCCGGGCCGAAGCGCCCGCAGGACCGCGTCTCGCTCAACAAGGTCGACGAGATCTTCAACGGCGATCTGTTCAAGGTGTACAAGAAGGAGCAGGCTGTCCGCGCCGCGGTCGAAGGCCGTCCGGACGATATCGGCGATGGTGACGTCGTCATCGCCGCGATCACCAGCTGCACCAACACCTCGAACCCCTCGGTGCTGGTCGCCGCTGGCCTCGTCGCCCGCAAGGCGAGGGCCAAGGGCCTCACCGCCAAGCCCTGGGTCAAGACCTCGCTCGCACCCGGCAGCCAGGTCGTCACCGACTATCTCAACAAGGCCGGGCTGACCGAGGACCTGAACGCGCTCGGTTTCAACCTGGTCGGCTATGGCTGCACCACCTGCATCGGCAATAGCGGCCCGCTCGCGCCTGAGCTTTCCACCGCGATCAACGAGAATGACATCGTCGCCGCCTCGGTGCTGTCGGGTAACCGCAACTTCGAGGGCCGCGTCTCGCCGGACGTGCGCGCCAACTTCCTCGCCTCGCCGCCGCTGGTCGTCGCCTATGCGATCAAGGGCACCGTGACGCAGGACATGGTCGAGACGCCGCTCGGCCAGGGCTCGGACGGCGAGGACGTGTACCTCAAGGATATCTGGCCCTCGAACGCCGAAATCGCCGAGGTGATGGCCGCCAACATCGACGATTCGATGTTCCGCGCGCGCTACGGCAATGTCTATGCCGGCGACGCGAAGTGGCGCGGCATCGAGGTCGAGGGGTCTGACACCTATACCTGGCGCGCCGGCTCGACCTATGTCGCCAACCCGCCCTATTTCGAGGGCATGACCATGACGCCCGCGCCGGTGATGGACATCATCGAAGCCAGGCCGCTCGCGATCCTCGGCGATTCGATCACCACCGATCACATCTCACCCGCCGGCAGCATCAAGGCGGACAGCCCGGCCGGCAAGTTCCTGATGGAGCATCAGGTCAGCAAGCTCGACTTCAACTCCTATGGCGCGCGCCGCGGCAACCATGACGTGATGATGCGCGGCACCTTCGCCAATATCCGCATCAAGAACGAGATGGTGCCCGGCGTCGAAGGCGGCATGACGAAATATGAAGGCGAGGTGATGCCGATCTACGACGCGGCGATGCGCTTCAAGGCCGACGGCACCCCGCTCGTCGTCATCGCCGGCAAGGAATATGGCACCGGCTCGTCGCGCGACTGGGCGGCCAAGGGCACCAACCTGCTCGGCGTCCGCGCGGTGATCACCGAGAGCTTCGAGCGGATCCATCGCTCGAACCTGGTCGGCATGGGCGTGCTCCCGCTTCAATTCGCCGAGGGGGTGACTCGCCAGACGCTTGAGCTCGACGGTTCGGAGACCTTCACCATCCAGCACGTGGCCGACATCCGCCCGCGCCAGGACGTGACGGTCATCCTCACCCGCGCCGACGGCACGACCGAGACCTTCGAGACCCGCTGCCGGATCGATACCGTCAACGAGCTCGAATATTTCCTCAACGGCGGGATCCTGCAGTACGTGCTGCGGAAACTGGCGGCCTAAACCGCCGTCACCCCGGCCTTGTGCCGGGGTCCATGGCTCCTCCTGGCGGTGGCCCGAGTTCGAGCGTGGCGCTCGCGGAGGAATGGATGCCGGAACAAGTCCGGCATGACGGTTCAGGGGGCGGTTCGCCCCTCAACCGCCCGCGCCCGGGCGTAGAGGAAATACACCAGCAACCCGACCCCGTTCCAGATCAGGAACGAAACCTGCGTCACCACCTGCAGGCTGATGAACAGATAGACACATCCGAGGATCGCCGCCGGCGCGACCACCCAGGCGACCGGCGTCCGGAACGGCCGCTTCGCCTCGGGCGACCGCCGCCGCAACACCAGCACGCACGCCGCCACCGCGACGAACGCGCACAAAGTCCCGGCATTGGCGAGCGAGGCGATCACATCGAGCGGCAGCAGCCCCGCGAGGATCGCGACGAACACAGCCGTCACCGCGGTGATCCGCGCCGGCGTCCCCCGCGCCGAAACCTTCGCCAGCGCCGGCGGCAGGAAGCCGTCGCGCGCCATCACCAGGAAGATCCGGCTCTGGCCGTAGAGGAACGCGAGCAGCACCGTCGGCAACGCGATCGCCGCCGCCGCCGCCACCACCGTCGCCACCCTGGCGCTGCCGAGCGAGCGCAGGATCAGCGCCAGCGGTTCGGCGCTTTTCGAGAAGACGGTGTAGTGCACCGCCCCCACCGCCGCCGCCGCGACGATGACGTAGATCAGCGTGCAGGCGAGCATCGACCCGACGATCCCGATCGCGAGATCGCGCTCGGGGTTCTTGGCCTCCTCAGCCGCGGTCGAGATCGCATCGAACCCGTAAAAGGCGAAGAAGATGATCGCAGCCGCGCCCATCACGCCATATTTCACGCCGTGATCGTCAGCGACGCTGCCAAAGCCATTGGGCGCGAAGGGGTGGAGATTGGCTGCGTCGAAATGCGGCAGCGCCACCGCGACGAACAGCGAGAGCGTCGCGATCTTCAGCACCACCAGCGCCGTGTTGACGCGGGCGCTTTCGCGGGTGCCGAGCATCAGCATGCCGGCCACCACCGCGATGATCAGCATCGCCGGCACGTTCACGCCGAGATTGGCGAGGTGGAGGTCATGGTTCGCCCAGCTCCCTTCCAGCGACGGCCCATGGGTCAGTGCGTCAGGCAGGAACACGCCGAGCCCCTTCAGGAACCCGACCGCATAGCCCGACCAGCCGACCGCCACCGTGGACACCACCAGCGAATATTCGAGGATCAGGCTCCACCCGACCACGCAGGCAATGATCTCGCCAAGCGCCGCATAGCTGTAGGTATAGGCGCTGCCCGAGGCGGGGATCATCGTCGCCATCTCGGCATAGCAAAGCGCGGCGCACGCACAGATCGCGCCGGCTACCGCGAAACTGAGCAGCACCGCGGGCCCGGCCCGGTCGGCGCCCACCCCGATCAGCGTCAGGATGCCCGTCCCGACGATCGCGCCGACGCCCATCGCCACGAGATGCGGCCAGGACAGGGTGCGCGCCAGGCGGTGATGCTCGGGCTGGTCCTCGGCCGCGACGATGGTCTTCAATCTGAACAGGCTGCGCATTCTCGTCCCCGGATGTTGCGACCGAACTTGGCCGCTTCGGAGCGCCGGCGCAATGCTGGCGCGAGCGATTGCGCGGCGCTACAGCCGCCCCAACGGTTTCAGGAGATACGACATGGACATGGCCCTGGATTTCGCGCTCGGCGAGAATGCGGACATGATCCGCGAGACGACCCGGCGCTTCGCGGCCGACCGCATCGCGCCGAAAGCCGCCGCGATCGACGAGGACAACAAGTTCGACCGCTCGCTCTGGCCGGAGATGGGCGCGCTCGGCCTGCACGGCATCACGGTCGAGGAAGAATGGGGTGGGCTCGGCCTCGGCTATCTCGAGCATGTCGTCGCGATGGAGGAAGTCAGCCGCGCCTCGGCCTCGATCGGCCTCTCCTACGGCGCCCATTCCAATCTCTGCGTCAACCAGATCAGGCGCTGGGGAAATCCCGAGCAGAAGGCGAAATATCTCCCCAAGCTGATCTCGGGCGAGCATGTCGGCAGCCTTGCCATGTCCGAGGCCGGCTCGGGCTCCGACGTCGTTTCGATGAAATTGAAGGCAACCGCGACCGGCAATGACCGCTACATCCTCAACGGCACGAAATTCTGGATCACCAACGCGCCCGAAGCCGACACCCTCGTCGTCTATGCCAAGACGGACAGCGAGGCGGGGCCGCGCGGCATCACCGCGTTCCTGATCGAGAAGGGCATGGCCGGCTTCAGCGTCTCGAAGAAGCTCGACAAGATGGGCATGCGCGGTTCCGACACCGCCGAGCTCGTCTTCGAGGATTGCGAGGTTCCGGCCGAGAATGTGATGGGCCCGATGAACGGCGGCGTCGGCGTGCTGATGTCAGGGCTCGACTATGAGCGCGCGGTGCTCGCGGCCGGGCCGCTCGGCATCATGCAGGCCTGTCTCGACGTCGTCCTTCCCTATGTCCGCGAGCGCAAGCAGTTCGGCAAGCCGATCGGCGGCTTCCAGCTGATGCAGGGCAAGATCGCCGACATGTATGTCGCGCTGAATTCGGCCCGCGCCTATGTCTATGCGGTCGCCCGCGCCTGCGACGCCGGCAAGACGACCCGCTTCGACGCGGCCGGCGCGATCCTGCTGGCGAGCGAGAATGCGGTGAAGACCTCGCTCGAGGCGATCCAGGCTTTGGGCGGCGCCGGCTATACCAAGGAATGGCCGGTCGAGCGCTTCCTGCGCGACGCCAAGCTTTACGATATCGGCGCGGGGACCAACGAGATTCGCCGCTATCTGATCGGGCGGGAATTGATCGGGGCATAATCCAGTGAGCGCTGATTGATCAGTAGCCGTAACGATCAATCTTCGTCATTCTTCTCCCGACCGCCAGGGAGATGCCTTGTGATTCGACCGCTGCTCTTTGCCTTCGCCACTCTCTTCGTCACCGCCTCCGCCACCGCGGAGGTCAAACCCTTCCCGGCCAGCTTCAAAGTCCGCGATATGGCAGTCGATGGCGCGACGATCCATGTCCGGGTCGGCGGGCACGGGCCGGCGGTGGTGCTGCTCCACGGCTTCGGCGATACCGGCGACATGTGGGAGCCGCTCGCCGTCACGCTGGCGGCGGACCACACGGTGATCGTCCCCGATCTGCGCGGCATGGGCCTCTCCTCGCATCCCGACACCGGCTATGACAAGAAGACCGAGGCGACCGATATCGCCACGGTGCTCGACACGCTGAAGATCGACAAGTTCCAGCTCGTCACCCATGATATCGGCAACATGGTCGGCTATGCGCTCGCCGCCATGCACCCCGACCGCGTGCAGAAATGGGTGGTGATGGATGCGCCGCTCCCCGGCATCGGCAATTGGGCGGCGCAGCTCAGCAACCCCAAGACCTGGCATTTCAACTTCCACGGCCCCGACGAGGAGCGCCTCGTCGCCGGGCGCGAGCGAATCTATCTCGACCGCTTCTATAACGAGCTCTCGGCCGACCCCGCCGGCATCGACGAGGCGACGCGCGTCCATTATGCCGAGCTCTATGCCCGCCCGCACGCGATCCATGACGCGTTCGAGCAGTTCGTCGCCTTCCCGCGCGACGGCGTCGACAACCAGGCCTTTCTCGCAAAAGGCAAGCTCACCATGCCGGTGCTCGCGATCGGCGGCGAGGCCTCGTACGGTGCCAAGCTCGCGGTTGAGCTCGGCTATGTCGCGACCAATGTGAAGAGCGTCTCGATTCCGCATTCAGGCCATTGGCTGATGGAAGAGCAGCCCGAAGCCACCATGGCCGCGATCCGCGGCTTTCTCGATTAGGGGCGACGATGCTGCTGATAGGCCAATATGATTCGCCCTTTGTGCGCCGCGTCGCGATCACGCTCGGCTTTTACGGCCTCGCTTTCGAGCATGCTCCCTGGTCCGCCTTTGGCGACGTCGACAGGATCGCCCGCTACAATCCGCTTCGCCGCGTGCCCACCCTGGTGCTCGACGACGGGATGGCCCTGGTCGACAGCAGCGCGATCGTCGAGAGCATCGACGACATGGTCGGCTGCGATCGCGCCTTTCTCGCGCGGCGTGGCGACGAGCGGCGCGCCCTGCTCCGATGGTGCGCCTTCGCCGCGGGGGTCGCCGACAAGGGCGTGAGCCTTGTCTACGAAGGCGCCTTTCGCGAGGGGCTGCCGCTCTGGGTGCAGCGATGCCGCGCCCAGGTCAGCGACACGCTCGACATGCTTGACGGCGAGCGTGCGGCCCGAGCCGGCCCCTGGTTGTTCGGCGAGGAGATCAGCCATGCCGACATCATCCTCGCGACCATGTTCCGCTTCCTGAGCGAGGCGCTGCCCGACCAGTTCGAGATGGGCCGCTGGCATGCGCTGTCGCGTCACTCAGTCCGCTGCGAAGCCCTTCCCGAATTCGCAGCAGCTTGCCAACCTTTCAACCTGGCGATGCCGGAGGATTAGCGAAGCGCGATCTTCGCCGTGACCGACAATCCCGGCCGCAGCCGCGCGATGGCGGGCTGGTTCGGGTCGAGCAGGATCCGCACCGGCACGCGCTGGACGATCTTGGTGAAATTGCCCGATCCCGGCTCGAACGGCAGCAAGGTGAATTCGGAGCCGGAACCCGGCGCGAAGCTCTCGACATGGCCGGTCAGCGCATCGCCGCCCAGCGCATCGACCCTGATCGTCGCTGCCTGGCCGGCGCGCATCGCCCGGGTCTGGGTCTCCTTGAAATTGGCGACGACATAGAGCCCGCGCGACGGCACCAGGGTGAGCAGATGCGCGCCGGGCTGGACATAGTCGCCGGTCTGCACCTGGCGGTCGCCGATCACCCCGTCGATCGGCGCGCGGACGATGGCGTGGCCCTGGTCCTGGCGCGCGAGATCGAGCGCTGCCCGCGCTCGTGCCGCAGCCGCCTCGGCCTGGGCCAGCTGCGCGATCAGCACCGGGCGGCGGGCACGCGTCACCGCCGCCTGCTCGCTGGTCACGTCGCGATCCGCGCGCGAGCGGTCGCGCGCGGAAGCAGCACCGATCGCGGTCGCCCGCACCCGCTCGGCATCGCGCCGTGTCGCAAAGCCCTGCGTCATCAACGCGGCGAAGCGCATGTTGTCGGCGGCGGCGCGGACATATTCGGCATCGGCCGACTGGATCGAGGTCTGCGCCGCGCGGACCTGTGCCGCGGCAAGCTGCTCATCGGCGTCGAGCGCGGCCAGCGCTGCCCTGGCCGTCGCAACGCCGGCCTCCGCATCCTGGAGCGCAGCCTGGGCGCCGGCGAACTTCGCGTCGAATTCCTGCGCGTCGATCCGGACGAGGGGATCGCCGGCGTGCACCACCTGGTTGTCACGCACCAGGATCGCCGAGACGAGCCCACCGACCTTCGGCGCGACCGAGCTGCTGTCCGCCTTGAGATAGGCGTTGTCAGTGGATTCGCTGGTCCGCGGCGAGAAAAGCCAGGCGATGCCGGCGAGTGCAATCAGGATCGCCACCGCGCCCGCGATCAGCGGATTGCGGCCGAGCTTGCGCCTGGTGATGACAGGCGCATCGATGGTGACGGGCGCGTTCATTGAGTGATCACCAGCAAGGTTGAGGTCGCGGTCGCGAGCAGCCTGCCCGCTGCGTCAGTCAGCTTCGCTTCGGCAAAGGCGACGCGCCGGCCAATGCTGACGACCACGCCCTCGGCGCGGACCAGTCCGGTATCGGCCGTCATACCGCGCAGATAGGAGACCTTCAGCTCGAGCGTCGTGTACGCCTGCCCGGGCGCAAGCCTGGAATGCACCGCGATGCCGCAGGCCGAATCGAGCAGGGTCGCCGCATAGCCGCCATGGACGCTGCCGATCGGGTTATAGACGCGGCCATCCGGGTTGCCTTCGAACACCGCCCTGCCCTCCTCAACCTCGACCAGCGCGAAGTCGAGCGTCCGGCCGATCGGCGGCTGCGCGTCCGACACGATCATCGCGCGCAACTGCTCGATACCGCTCAACGCGGCCCGATCGAGCGTATCGGTCACTGCCCATCTCCGAGCGCAAAGCGCTGCACCACCGCCGCATGGGCGCGCTGCAGGATGGCATCCGACTGGGCGGGATCAGCGACCGCGCGCGACAGCGTCACCGCGCCGACCATCTCCGCCAGCATCGATGCCGCGGCGAGCTCCGGATCAGCAATCCCATGCCGGCCGAGCGCCTCGGCCAGCCGCCCGGTCAAGCCCGCGACACCCGCCCCGAATCGCACCCGCGCTTCAGGATCGAGACGCGCCAGATCCCCCGACAAGGCCGGGAGCGGACAGCCATGTTCGCGCGAATCGCGATGCTGGGGCGAAAGATAGAAGTCGACATAGCCGAGCAGCGCCAGGCGGGGATCGGCATCGTTCGCAGTCAGCTCGAACCGGCTGCGCGCGCTTTCGAACATCGTCTCGATCGCGGCCGCGATCAGCGCCTCCTTCGATTCAAAATGCGCGTAGAAGCCGCCATGGGTGAGTCCGGCCCGCGCCATGATGCCGGCGACCCCGACGCCATTGGGGCCTTTCGCCCGGATTTCACGGGCAGCCTCCTTCAGCACGCGCTTGCGCGTCTCGCCCTTGTGATCGCTGTCGTACCGCATGGCCTTGTCGACCTCCTTTATATGATGCATATAATATAAAGACTGCCGGAGGCAAGTGTTCCATGTCCGATACCGTTTCGCCTCCTGTACCGATCGATCCGATGGCGTTGCCCGACAAGCGCAAGTTCCTGATTTTCGGGGTGATGGCGTTCGGCCAGTTCATGGCGCTGATCGATATCCAGATCGTCGCCGCCTCCCTGAACGAGGTGCAGGCCGGGCTCTCGGCCGGACCCGACGAGATCAGCTGGGTGCAGACCGCCTATCTGATGGCCGAACTGGTGATGATCCCCTTCGCTGCCTTCCTCGCCCAGGCGCTCTCGACGCGCTGGCTGTTCGTGCTCTCGGCCGGCCTGTTCACCCTGGCGAGCGCCTTGTGCGGGCTGGCCTGGAGCATCGAGACGATGATCGCCTTTCGCGCGATCCAGGGTTTCGTCGGCGGCGCGATGATCCCGACGGTGTTCGCGACCGGTTTCGCGATGTTCTCAGGCAAGCAGCGCGCGATGATCCCGGCGATCCTCGGCATGGTGTCGGTGCTCGCGCCGACGCTCGGGCCGACGGTCGGCGGCTGGATCACCGATGCCGCGGGCTGGCGCTGGATCTTCTACGTCAACGTCGTCCCCGGCGCGCTGGTCACGCTGCTTGCCTTCATGGTGGTCCGGGTCGACCGCAGCAATCCGAAGATGCTCGGCCGCATCGACTGGGTCCATCTCGCCTCGATGGCGGTGTTCCTGGCGGGGCTCGAATATGTCCTCGAGGAAGGCCCGAAAAATGACTGGTTCGGCGATACCGGGATTACCGCCGCCGCCTGGATAGCGTTCGTCGCCTTCCTGCTCTTTCTCGAGCGCTCGTTCCGCTCCGATGGGCCGATCGTGAAGCTCACCCCGTTCCGGAAGCCCACCTTCGCCTTCGCCTGCGTCTTCAACCTCGTGATCGGCTTCGGCATCTATGCGGGCACCTATCTGGTGCCCCTCTATCTCGGCCGCGTGCGCGGCTATAACGCCTCGGAAATCGGCACGACGGTGTTCATCAGCGGCGTCATCCAGTTCCTCGGCGTGCCGATCGCGGCGGGCTTGTCGCAGCGAGTCGATCAGCGGATCATCATCACTTTCGGGCTGAGCCTGTTCGCGGCGGGCCTCTGGCTCTTCTCCTATATGACGCCCGATTGGGGCTTTGCCGCCCTGTTCTGGCCGCAGGCGGTGCGGAGCTTCGCGATCATGCTGTGCATCGTACCGAGCGTTGGCCTCGCGCTCAACGGCTTTGCCGGGCCCGAGCTTCGCTACGCCTCGGGGCTGTTCAACCTGATGCGCAATCTCGGCGGCGCGATCGGCATCGCGCTCGTCAACACGTGGCTCGGCGACCTGACCCGGCTCCACGCGCTCCGGATCAGCGAGCGACTTGGCGCCGCGCCGCGGATCGCTAGCGACACGCTCGCCGGCCTTGCCCATATGATGCAGCAGGTCACGCCGGATCCGGCGCGCGCGGTCCTGATGGCCGAGGCAGTGATGGGCCGCGTCGTCGCCCGTGAAGCGCTGACGCTTGCCTTTGACGATGTGTTCAGGATCATGGCCTGGCTGTTCATCGCCGCGCTGGTGATGGTGCCCTTCTGCCGACCGCCGAAGCAGGTCTCGGGCGAGCCGATCGAGGCGCATTGAAGCCTGTTTGAACCGGGGCGCATCTTTCCTTGCCCCGGGCCTGTCCGCTGCCTAGGGCGTGCGCATCATGCGCAGCCTGCTTCTGAACCGGCATTGTCGCGGCGTCGCCGTAATGCTGGTGGCATGCGCGCTGATGATGCGGATGCTGGTGCCTTCGGGCTTCATGCTCGCGCCGACAGCGAGTGGCTTCCCGACCCTGATCGCCTGCCCCGGACAGGGCCCGATGGCGCCGATGGCGATGCCCGCAATGGCCGGCCACGACATGCACCACAAGGGCGGCGACCAGCACGATAAAAGCGCTGACCATCCTTGCGCCTTCGCCGCTGCCGGGGCCGCAATCGATCTGGCCGCCACCGCTCACCCGGTCGCGCCAGCGATCATGGCGGCTTTCGCGCCGCCCCTGTTCCATGCCTTCACCCGTCCAGGGCTCGGCCTCGCCGCGCCGCCGCCGCCCAAGACCGGACCGCCGATCCTCGCCTGACCGCCATGCCACGCTCTGCGTGCGCCCTGACCCGTCAGTCGAATGGAATGACAATGAACATGCCTCTCTCGCGCGCGCCCTCGCGGCGTGCGCTCGTAGCCGCGTTTGCCGTGCCCTGCCTTCTCGCGCCCGCCACCGCGCGCGCCGAGGACCTCCCCCAGGACATTCTCATCACTGCACAGAAGCTGCAGCAATCGATCGAGAATGCTCCGGCCACCCGCGCGACCGTTACCGCCGACACGATCGCGACGACGATCAACGCAGTGAATGTGGAGGACACGGTCAAATATCTGCCGAGCCTTATCGTCCGCAAACGCCATGTCGGCGATACTCAGGCACCGCTCGCCACACGCACATCGGGCCTCGGTGCGAGCGCGCGTAGCTTGATCTATGCCGACGGCGCTTTGCTCTCGTCGCTGATCGGCAACAACAACACCCTGGCCTCGCCGCGCTGGAGCCTGGTCAGCCCGCAGGAGATCGCGCGGATCGATGTCCTCTACGGCCCCTTTTCGGCCGCCTATCCGGGCAATTCGATCGGCGCGGTGGTGAACATCACGACGCGGCTTCCGGACACGCTCGAAGCGACCGTGACCGCCGGCACCAATGTCCAGATATTCGACCAATATGGCACGCACCAGACGCTGCCCGCCTGGCAGATCGGCGGCACGATCGGCGACCGCTTTGGCCCACTGGCGCTGTTTGCAAGCGTCGATCATGTCGCGAGCAACGGCCAGCCGCTTCAATATGTCACCGCGACCCGCCCCGCCACGACCAGCACCATCGGCGCACCCGTCAACGGCGGCTTCGACGACGTCAACCGGACCAACCTGCCCATCCGCATCCTCGGCGCGAGCGGATTCGAGCATCAGGTCCAGGATCACCTCAAGCTCAAGGCGGCAGTCGACATCGCCTCCGGCCTGCGCGTCACCTATGTCGGCGGGCTGTTCCTCAACCGGACCAACTCGCATGCCGAGACCTATCTGGCCGACGGCGCGAGCGGCCTGCCGCTCTATGCAGGCTCATCGCTCAATATCGGCGGCCGACTCTATACGATTGCGCCGGGCGCCTTTTCGGGCGGCGTCTATCAATATGACGAGCGCCATTGGTCGCACGCACTCTCCGCCACCGGCACCAGCGGCCGGTTCGACTGGCAGGTGATCGGCACGCTTTATGATTTCGATCATGACGAGCAGCGCATTCCGACCACCGCGCTGCCCGGTGCGCAGAGCGGCGGCGCTGGCACCATCACCCGGCTCGACGGCACCGGCTGGAAGACGCTCGACGCCAAGGGCGCATGGACATCCGATGACGCCGCGACTCACCGGGTCAGCTTCGGCGCGCATGCCGACTGGTTCACCCTCGCCAGCAACCGCTATGCCACCACCGACTGGATCAAAGGCAGCGAAGGCGCGCTCAGCCTGCAATCGAAAGGCAAGACCAATATCGTCGCGCTGTGGGCGCAGGATGCGTGGAAACCACTGCCGGCAGTCACGCTGACGCTCGGCGGGCGGTATGAATGGTGGAGGGCCTATGACGGCGTGAACTTCCCGTCGCCCGTGGCGCCCGGAGCGGCGGTCATCCAGCCGCGACTCTCGGCCAACCGCTTCTCGCCCAAGGCATCACTTGCCTGGAGCCCGGATAAAGACTGGACGGTGCATTTCTCCTTCGGCGAGGCTTGGCGCTTCCCGACGGTGGCCGAGCTCTATCAGATCGTGACAACCCCTTCCCCCGGCGCCGTTCCCAATCCGAACCTCAGGCCGGAACGCGCCTTGTCGGAAGAGCTCTCGGTCGAACGCCAAGGCGCTCATGGTTCAGTGCGCCTGTCGTTGTTCAACGAGTCAGTGAAGGACGCGCTGATTTCACAGATCGGCCTGCTCACCATCAGCGGCACGCCAACGCCCGCCACCTTCATCCAGAATGTCGACCGCACCCGCGCGCGCGGCGTCGAACTCGCGTTCCAGCGGACCGACATCGTGCCGCGCGTCGATCTCTCGGGCAGCCTCACCTATGCCGATGCGACGACCCGAAAGGATGCCGCGCTCCCGGCCGCCGAAGGCAGGCTGCTGCCCTCGGTGCCGCGCTGGAAATCCACCCTTGTGGTGACTTGGCGCCCGACCAACCAGGTCTCGCTGACCGCGGCGGGGCGCTATGCGAGCCGGATGTACGGCAGCCTCGACAATAGCGATGTGGTAGGCAACACCTATCAGGGCTTCGACAAATATCTGGTAGTCGATCTCCGCGCGCAATTCCGGGTGACTGAGCATTGGGCGCTTGGCCTGGGCGTCGACAATATCAACAACGACCGATATTTCCTCTTCCACCCCTTCCCGCAGCGCTCCTTCTCGGCTGACATGACATGGCGCCTGTAAAGATCGTCAGCCCGCCAGCGGCCAGAACCAGGCGATGGCCGGCACACCCACCAGGATCACCATGATCGAGAGCGGCAGGCCGAGGCGCCAATAGTCGCCGAACCGGTAGCCGCCCGGGCCCATCACCAGCGTGTTGCACTGGTGGCCGATCGGGGTGAGGAAATCGCACCCGGCGCCTGTCGCCACGGCCATCAGGAACGGGTCGGCATTCAGCCCGAGCTGCTTCGACATCAGCATGGCGATCGGCCCCAGCACCAACACCGTCGGCGCATTGTGCAGAAAGGGCGAGCAGGCCATCGCGGTGACCAGCAGGACACCGAGGACGAGGATGGGCGAGATACCGGTCAGGGCATGGGCGAGCCCCCCGGCTATCAGCGCGCTGCCGCCGGTGTGCTGGATAGCTTCGCTGATCGGCGTCAGCGCGCCGATCAGTACCAGCACTTCGGGTTCGAGCGCCGCATAGGCCTCGCGCATCGGCAACGCGCCTATCACCACGATCAGCACCGCCGCGCCGAAAAAGCCCTCGACCACCGGCACGACACTGAAGGCAATGAGCAGGATCGCCACCAGCAGGATGGCGAGCGGCCCGAACCGCTGCCGCGGATTGCCGAGTTGCACCACGCGTTCGGCGAGCGGGAGCAGCGACAGGTTCCGGACGAAATCCGGAAAGGCGCTTTCGCCCGCCTGGAGCAACAGCACGTCGCCCGCGCGCAAGGTCACCTCGCGAAGCCGCTGCGTGATGCGCTCATTCTGGCGCCCGACCGCCAGCAGCTTCACGCCATAGCGGTCCTGCAGCCGCGCACGCTGCGCGCTCATGCCGACCAGCGCGGAGTCTGGCTGGATCACCACTTCGATCGAGCGGACCTCCTCATTGGACTTTTCCTTGGTGATATCCCTGTCCGACCGGGCCGGAAGCAGGGGCAGCCGCGCAAACAGGGCGGCGAGCGCCTGGTCCTCGCCTTCCAGCACTAGGACTTCGCCGGCGACCAGTTGCGCGTCCGGCAAGGGGGCAGTGCGCCGGCCGTCCTTGCGGACGATGGCGGCGAGCGTAACCTTGTCCTTGCCGAGGCCCAGATCGGCAACGGTTCGCATCCCTTCGGGCAGATCATCCGGGATCGTCGCCTCGGATGCATAGGATTTAGATGCGGCGCTATCCTCGAGATTCTCCCGGCCCTGGCGGTTACGCGGCAGCAGCCGCCAGCCGAAGCTGACCACGACGAAGCCGAGGACGGTCAGCGTCAGGCCGACCGGTGCGAAATCGAACATCCGGAAAGGCTTGCCGATCGCCTCCTCGCGCACCTGGCTGACGATGATATTGGTGGATGTCCCGACCAGGGTGACGAGGCCGCCCAGCAGCGACATGAAGGACATCGGCATCAGCAATGCCGAGACCGAGCTTCGTTCGGAGCGGCCAATCCTGATCGCCGTCGGCATCAGGATCGCCAGCGCGCCGACATTCTTGGTGAAGATCGACAGCAGCGCGGTCGCACCGGCAAGCGCCGGCACCTGTACCGGCAGCGATTTGAGCCGCCTCAGCAACGGTGCAATCGCGGTTTCAAGCACGCCCGAACGCGCGACCGCTGCGCTCACGATCAGCGCTGACGCAATGATGATCACGACGTCGCTGGTGAAGCCGGTAAAGGCGAGCTTGACCGGCACCACGCCGACCACGACCGCAATCAGCAGCGCGACCACCGATATGACGTCGTAGCGGAACCGCCCCCAGGCGAAATTGGCGATCGCACCGGCGATGATCGCGAAGGATAATATCTGTGCGGTCGTCAATGTGGTTCTGCCCCTTGCGCCGGCAGGACACCGTCACCTTGCGTTCGACGCGTCAGAACCGAAAAGGTTCAGTGATCAGGCATCAATTACGCGAAGGGCGCACGATCGCACCTTCGGAAAAAGGGCAGGACTGGCTGGGGCGGCAGGGTTCGATCATATCATCTAATACATTGTTTTATATGAACTATCCTAAATCCAACAAGAGCGAGACCAACAAAAAGACCAACGGCCAACCTGGATTGGATGACACGCAGCGGCACGCGGTGATGTCGGCACCGACCAGCGTAGCCGTTCCCAAGCCCGGTGATCGCACCTCCTCTCCTTCCCCGGTCATCGATGTTCTCTGGGTCACTTAGCGATCTTCAGTGAAGCGCAAATCCGTTGCGGCCGCCTTCGCCCCGTCAATCAAAGCGCGGAATCCGATCGTGTCCCACCATGTGGTAGGACACGATCTAAAATTCGTCGCCGGTCGGAAATCACTCCTCGAAATATTACCGCGCCATCGCACGCGCCTGATCCGGCGTCTTCGGAGCGACGCCAACCGCGAAACGCTGTCGAACCCGCGGATGGCCTATATTGACATTGATGTTCAAATATATATGAATATCAATGTCAATATAGCGGAGGAAATCCCATGAGCCCTTCACCCCTCTCACAGACCAGCCATTCGATCCCTTTGCGCGATCTGCGCTTCAATCGGGAGCCAGCCGGGCATCCCCGGTGGTGGCTTGGCGGCGATCCCGTCGCGACGGCCTTTTTCAATGCGCTTTCCTGTACGTTTCCGGCCGGCGAGAAATTCTTCATGGATAGCGTGCGAGCCTATCGGCGTTCGCTCGATCCCGCGCTCCAGGCCCAGATCGGCGCGTTCATCGCGCAGGAATCGGTGCACAGCCGGGAGCATGCCCATTTCAACAAGCTCGCCGCGGATAGCGGCTATGACGTGGCGAAGCTCGAACGGCGCACCAAGCGCGTGCTCGACTTTGCCCGCACCCGCGGGAAGGAGCATCAGCTTGCCGCGACCTGCGCGCTTGAACATTTCACCGCCATCCTCGCCCATGCGTTGCTGGCAACCGGGGGGAGCGACCTTGCGGGCGCCCCGGAAGAAGCCGCCCGCCTGTGGGGCTGGCACGCAGTCGAGGAGATCGAGCACAAGGCGGTCGCCTATGACACCTTTTTCGCGGCAACGGCCCATTGGTCGCCAGCGCGGCGCTATTTCCTGCGCGTGCGCGCGATGCTGATCGCCACGCTGATCCTCGTCACGACCATGCGTGGCAACATGCGCGACCTGTATCGCGAGGACGGATTGAAGGGGCCGGGAATATGGCTGCGCACGATGCGATTCCTCTGGCGCCGGCCCGGGATATTGCGCCGCGTCTTCCCGGCGTATCTCACCTATTTCAGGCCCGGCTTTCACCCCTGGCAGCATGACGACCGGGGATTGCTCGCTGCGGCGCTGAAGCGTCTCGATCTCGCCGGGGCGGCCGCATGATGGCGGTCCTGGCGGCGGTCGCGCTGCTCGGTGCGGATGTGGCCGCCCCGGTCAATCCGCTGATCGGCCGGTGGCGGACCGAGAAGCGGAACGGGATCGTCGAGCTCGCTCCCTGTGGTCCGGCGATCTGCGGGAAGGTGCTCGACGGAGCGCCGTTGCGCGCGAACCCGGACCAGCGCGATGTCCGGAATCGCGATGCAGCGCTTCGCGCGCGCCGGGTGATGGGCTTGCGCGTGCTGGAAGGCTTCACCGGCGGTCCGCGAACATGGACCGGGGGGCCGATGTACGATCCCGATACCGGCGATGGGGCATCGAGCGGCTATCTGACGCTGCTCAATCCCGACACCTTGCAGGTGAAGGGGTGCATCGTGGCCTTTTTGTGCCGCACCCAGACCTGGACGCGCATCCGCTGATTGTTGGACCGGGTCAGCGCCCGGGCAGGATCAGGGACGGCAGGATCTGGGCGACCAGCCGCCGCCCGGCTTCCGCGTCGAGGCCCAGCATTTCCCGCAATTGGGGCCCGATCACGGCATCGCCGAACGCGCAGATCGCGATAAGCAGCACGATGCTGCGCATTCGATCGTCCGCCGCCGCGTCCTCGGCCAGCTTCTCCCGCACGGCGGCGACCAGATCGAGCACCGCCTGCCGGATCGGCTCGAGATGATCGGACTCGCGCGACAGGACCAGCCACGCGGCCAACTGGCCTGCGCCGCCCTCGTCGAACGCGTCGAATACCTGATCCACCAGCATCGACGGCGCCGCGGAATCGGTCTTCAGGTGTAGGACTGCCTCGTCGAGCGCACCAGCCAGGTCCCGGATCATCGACCCCATCAGGGCGCTCTGCAGGCCCTCGGCCGAGCCGAAATGGTGGATGACATTGGTGTGCGACATGCCGATTTCGCGACCGACATTGGCCAGCGTCACCGATGCCGGCCCGCCTTCGAGCAGCAGCGCCCGCGCAGCGGCCAGGCCTTCCTCGCGCGCTTCCCCGGCCTGCCGCTTGCGGCGTTTCGTGCGAAGCGGTTCGGCATCGGTCATCATTCGGCTCCCGCCCGGCGCCTCGCGCCGAACGGCGCACCGTTAGTGGATCGGGGCACCGGGGATCAACATCAACGTCAGGATCGAAACGACGGCGTTGCCGGCTGTCGCTAAGGCGCCGGCGGCGCGGCCGGGGGCGCCGGGGAATCCCAGATCACGGTGTCGCCCGGCTTCAGCCCGGACAGGATCTCGACGCCATCGGGGCCGACCTGGCCGATCTGCACAGTCACCGGGTGCCGGGCGCCGGTTCCGCGGTCGCGAACCAGGACGGTCGCGGCGGGCGCGGCGCCCTGGACGGCCTGTGGCGGGACGACCAGAGCCATAGGGTTTTGATAGGTGATGACGGCGATGTTCGCGCTCATCCCGATGCGCACCTGGAGCGCCTGGTCGGCAGTGAGCGGATCAAGCCGGGCAGTCGCGGTGAAGCTCGCCTTGCCGCCCGCAGCGCCCTCAGCCGAACTCGCCTCGCCCGCGATTCCGATGATCTTGCCGGTCAGCGCGAAGCCATTGAAGCCCGGGCCGGTGATGGTGACGGCCTGGCCCGGCTTCAGCCGGTTCACATCCGCTTCGTCGAGCCGGAACGAGACGGCCAGTCCGCCGGACCGCGCGATGGTACCGATCAATTGGCCTTGTGACAGGCGAAGGCCGACATGGATCCCGCTGTCGGTGACGTCCGGGCGTACGCTCGGCGGCCGCACGATGATGCCCGCATCCGACGCCCGCACGACAGCGGCGGCAAATTCCGCATTCAGCCGGGCGAGGCGCGCGCGCGTGTTTTCGAGCTCGAGCGTCGCCACCCTGCGGTTGGCGCCCTCGCCGCGGCGAAGCGCCACGCCGAGATCGTCGCGCGCGGCGGCGAGCGAGAGCCGTTGAGTGCGCAGCTGCTGGACCAGCCCATCATATTCGCTGCGCGCAACCAGCCCGCGATCGAGCAGCGCCTTGGTCTCCTGCATCTTGCGCTCGGTGTCGCCCAGCTCGAACGTTGCCGAGGCGGCCGCGCGGCGCGCGCGCGATACCTCCGGCCCACTGGCCCAGTTGTCGATATCCGCGGCGTTCTGCGACGCCTTCAGATAGGCGCTCTCGGCTTCGTTGCGGCGCTGCTCCAGTTCGGAGACGTCGAGTTCGACGAGCACCTGTCCGGGCGTCACGCGCTCGCCATAGGCGAAACCCACTGACTTGACCGTCCCGTCGAACGGGGCGGTAATCCCGATCCCGTCGCCTGGGACGATCGTGCCGGTGAAACTGACCGAAGCGACGAAGGGGCGCCGTGCGACGACCAAGCTCTGCTCGACGAGGCCCGCCCCGGTGGCGGGTGGCGCCGCGCCGCGCGGGACAAGCCACCACAAGGCGAGCAGGCTGATCGCCAGCGCGGCGAGCCACGCCGTGCGCCGGGTGCCGAGGCGCCGCATGGCGCCGCTCAATCGTTCAGGTCGATGCGCCATGTGTCCAGGGTATTCCCGATCTGCTGATCCAGGGCGGTCAGCGCGTTGAGGTAGGTAATGCTGGCGGTCAACTCCTGGGTATCGGCCGCGCGCAGGTCGGTCTGGAACGACAGGACCTCGAAATTGGAGGCGCGGCCGACCTTGAGCTTTTCCTGTTCCAGTTCCAGTGCCTTCGCCGCCAGGTTCCGGGCGCGCCGCGCCGCCTCGAGCTGCTGCCAGTTCGCCTCCACCGTCTGGGCGGCGTCGCGGATTTGCGTCTCCACCGACTGGCAGAGATCCTGATAGCGCAATTCGGCGGTACGGATCGTGGTGGTCGCCTGGATCTCCCGCTGGCGCAGCGAGGGGTCGCCGATCGGGATGTCGAGCTGGAGGCCGACGGCGTGATCGGTGCGTGGGTTGGTCTGTCCGAGCAGTGCGTCGTTCCCCCGCTGGCGCGAGATCGAACCGGTGACCGACAGGTTCCACAAGCGATTGTTGCGCGCGACGATCAGCGCCTGGCGATCCTGCTCGAGCGCCTTGCGCTGGGCGAGGATGTCCATCCGTGAACTCAGGCCGAGGTCGATCACGGCGTCGAGGTCGATCGACATCTGCTCCGCCCGGATGGGATCGCCGGCCACGACATTGGTGCGCGGGTCGACCGCGAGCAGCTGCAGCAGCGAAAGCTGGGCGCTCGCTTTTTGCTGGCGTGCTTGCAGCACCGCCACCTCCTGGTTCGCCAGTCCCGATTCGGTCTGGACGATATCGGCGGCGGCCATCCGGCCGGCGGCAATCAGGGCGCGATTGGTGTCCAGCAGGCTTTGCGTACGCTCCAGCGACAATTGGGCCAGCTGTACCTGCTGCTGCGCGCGCAGCAGGTCGCGATAGGCGAAAATGATCGCGGTGACGGTGTCGGAGACGGTCGACTTCAGCCTGAGATGGTTGATCTGTTCCTGCAGTCGGGCGATCCGCACCGGTGCCAGCGTCACATCGAAACCGGCTCCGCGCAGGAGGGGCTGCGATATCGAGAAGGAGGTCGTGTCGGACAGCGCCCTCGATCCCCCGTCCAGGCGCTGGCGCCGGTCCCAGACAAGGCCCGCGCTCGCCCCGGTCGGGGCGAGCCAGGAGATGCTCGGCGTCATCGCGAGATCGGTCGAGGTAATGCCGCCGACGCGTTGGCGGACGAGATCGGCGGCGAGATCGATCCGCGGACGGAACAGGCTTTCGGCGACGACCAGGTCGAATTTCTGCGCCACGCGCTCGAGATAGGCCGATTTGATCCCGCGATTGTCGCGCAGGCCGAGCGCGACTGCCTCGACAAGGCTGAGCGGGACAGGCTTGCCGCTGGGAACCGGTCGCGCAGGCGGGGACGGGAAGGGGGCGTCGGGCGCGACGCGCTGCGCCCTTGCATGCGGCATCAAGATCGTCTGGAATAAGAAGGCAGCAAGCAGAAGGAGAGAGGCATGAGGATGTTTGCGGCGGGCTTGGCCGCCCTTTCGCTCGCAGCTTGCGCCACGCCGCGCGAACTCCGGCAACCACCCGGCGGGCCGACCCTCGGCCAGCCCGTGGCCGTGCCCGATCTTCCCCGGTATCAGCAGCCTATTCCGCACGAAGCGCCTCGATCGGATCAAGCCGCGCCGCGGTGATCGCGGGATAGAGGCCGAAGGCGAGACCTACCAGGCCTGCGATGCCGGGGCCGAGGGGCAGGACGTAGAGGGCCAGGCTGAAGGTCCAGCCCGAACTCCTGGCAGCGACGAAGGCGGCGAGGACGCCCAGCAAGGCACCCACCGCGCCGCCGAGCACGGCGAGCACACCCGATTCGACCAGGAACATGGTCCGCAGGTCGCGGGGCGTCGCGCCGATCGCCGCGCGCAGGCCGATCTCGCGCCGTCGCTCCATCACGCTCATCAGCATGACGTTCATCACGCCGATTCCGCCGACCAGCAGCGAAATCGCGCCGATCGCAGCGAGCATGCGCGTGTGGACCGCCTTTTGTTCGTTCATGGTCTTGATGATCAGGCGGGCATTGACGATCTGGATCGCTGATGCCGGATTGGCCAGCGCGGCGCTGACTCGCGCCCCGACCGCATCGGCATCCACGCCGGGGCGCAGCCTGATCATCGCCACGTTCGGATCCGGCCCCGGCAGGGCGCGACGCGCGCAGGCAAGCGGGATGAAGACTGCGTCATTATAGTCGGTCGGATTGAGCGATTCCATCACGGTTGGCCCGAGAATGCCGACGACGGTGAACACATAGGCGCCGACGCCCAGCCTGCTTCCCGGGAGCAGTTGGGCGCCCGGTGCCGACAGTTTCTGCGCAGCGCCGTCACCGACCAGCGCCACCAGCCCGCAATCATCGATCGTGCCGAGCAGCCGGCCCCGGCGCAGCGGCAGCCGCGCCATGGCCGCGAGCGCCGGCGGCATCGCGATGATGCCCAGGTCGGCCTGCTGCGCGCCGGCACTGACGGGCAGCCGCCCGGTCGCCATCGGCGTGGCCAGCAGGATATCCGGATCGCGTCCGGGAAGCTGCTCGACCAGGGTGCGGTCCAGCCGGGCGGGCGCCTGCCCGGTCGGGGATGCGCGGACCTGGAGCATGTCGACGCCCATATTGACGAATAACTTCAGCGTTTCGAGCTGGGCGTTGTGGCCAATGTTCAGCATCGCAACGATCGAGGCGGTGCCGATCATGATGCCCAGCAGCGCGAGGATCGACCGCCGCCCCTGCGCGCGGAGATTTGCGAATGCCTCGCCGGCGATCTCGCGCAGGCTGACGCCCTGGTGCGGGGCCGGACCGTCGCTGTTCATGTGATCCCCGTCTCGCGGACGATCCGACCGTCGAGAAGCTCGATCCGCCGTTCGCATTGCGCAGCCAGATCGCGATCATGGGTGACCATCAGGATCGTGACGGCGAGCCGCTGATTCAGATCGCGCAGCAGCGCGACGACTTCCGTCGCGGTGACGCTGTCGAGGCTTCCGGTCGGTTCGTCGGCGAGCAGGAGCCGGGGCTCCCCGATCAGTGCCCGGGCGAGCGCGACGCGCTGGCTCTGGCCACCCGACAATTCGGAGGGAAGATGGTCCGCGCGATTGGCAAGGCCGACCCGCTCGAGCATGGCCAGTGCCAGCAGCCTGCGATTGCTCCGGGCGACGCCGCGATACAGCAGCGGCAGGGCGACATTCTCCCACGCGCACAGCCGGGGGAGCAACTGAAAGGACTGGAAGACGAAACCGATCAGTCGGTTCCGCAACTGTGCCGCTTCTGCAGCGGAGGTGAAATTCGCCCGCACACCGCCAAAGCAGATCTCGCCGCGGTCGGGGCGGTCGAGCAGGCCGATGATATTGAGCAGCGTGCTCTTGCCGGAGCCCGATGGGCCGACGATCGCGCAGAACGCGCCTTGTGGCACAGTAAAGGATATGTCTCTCAATACCGGGATGGACCGTTGCGGCGTTCCATAATCTTTGGCGACATCTGTGAGGCGCAGCAAGAATTACCCCCCTCCTTGCGCCGACCATGATCGCATGGCTCGACTTCGGTCAAGGGAAGAACAAAGACCCAGGAGTCCCGGAGGGCTCCTGGGCATTACAGGTAAACGGGATGTCAATCTGATAGCATATCAGGGATTGGTGATGCTGATCGTCGGATTGACCGTCAGCGTGCCGTTGATGATGCAATTGGCGCTGCCGCTGCCGCCGGTCAGCGTCTGGTTGACGAAGGTGACGGTCTTGGTGGTGTTGTTCCAGGCGCCCTGGATCGTACCGGGCAGGCAGCCGCCGGGCGTGATCGTGCTTGCGGCGACACCGGTGAAGATCAGGTTGGTGCCGTCATAGGTCACGGGCCACGGGAGGTTGTTCAGCGTCACGAGCGGGCACAGGCCGCCGGTCAGCGTCGCGGCCGTCACATTGGCGGAATGGCCGTGGGAAAAGGTCCCATGGGCATCCGGTGCGGCTTCGGGCACCACGATCTTGAACGTGGCGGCGCAGTTCAGGGTGAGGCCCTTCTGCACCGTCAGCGTCCCAGTGGCGGTGAAGGTCCCGGCGGGGGTGTACGTGGTTGCCTGGGCAGCCTGGGCGCTTACCAGCGCCACCGTGCTCAGGAACAGCATGCCAAGTTTTTTCATGTATTGATCCTCTCTTTATTTATTATCGAGTCGCTTCCGAGTCCGTGGAAGCATTCCTAATGATAATACCATCTATAGAATAGTCAAAAATTTATAGTTTCAATATGAATATATTCATTTGGTAGATTTATTGTACAAATATTGCCTTATTCTGAAAGGTCAATCTTTCAGAGCGTCATGTAGTAAGGTAGAGTTTTTGTAATATGCGCAGTTTTACTTTTGTTCACTTGCCATGCGTGTTGTCCCTGTGGTGTTCGGGGCCGGAAAATTCTCGTCGGCGACGGGCGGTGACAAACCGATGCCGATCGTCCGGCCGAAATGGGCGCCGCCGCAGGCCGACGAAGGATATTGGCGGCGCCGGATCGTCATCGTCGCGTACCGCCCTCTAGAATCGCTTGGATACGCTGAACCCGATGATGCGCGGATCGAGGGTGAAGACATTGGCGGTCAGGCCAGTGTCGTCGCTGTTCGTGAAAAAATCGGTGATCGGGGCGCTATCCAACAGATTCTTCACATAGAGTTGGACGGTCAGGCCCGATTTCGGCCTGGCGAGCGTTACGGCGAGGTTGATGTTGTCCCAGCCTTTCAGCCGGTCATAGGCGGTGTTGTAGACCCGCGCGTAGCTCGCGCTTTGGCGATAATAATCGCCGCGGAACGTCAGCTCCAGGTCGCTCAGGAAGAAGGTGTATTGGGCGCCGAGGTTGAATGTCAGATGCGGCGAATTGGGCAGTTCATTGCCCGCGAGATCGGCATCGAATCCCTTGCCCCCGTTGGGCGCCTGGGTGAGCGGGTCGTAGGTGAAGCCCAGGAACTGATCCCAGTGCAGGTTGGTGGCGACATTGGGATTGAAGCTCCCGGTTCGGGCCGATCCGTTGCACAGCGACACCAGCATGAACGTCTTGAGGTCGTCGTCGAAGGGCGAGGAAATGATCCTGTTCACATATTCCGTCGGTGCGATGCAGTTCGACGGTACCTGAAGCCAGGGGCGCAACAGCGTCCAACCCGGATTGCCCTGGGTGCGGTTCATCACGTCGATCGAATGCGCGCCCTTCTTCAGCCGGGTGTTGAGGTAGCCGAGATTGGCGTCGAGACGGAAATGCCGCGACGGCCGCCACGCGCCTTCGAACTCAAGCCCCATGCTGCGCGCGTTGAAATTCTCGTTGAGCGAGATGCGGTCCACGATCTGCGAGACCTGATAGTCCTTATAGTCATAGTAGAAGGCAGTGGCGTTGAGCGTGATCTTGCCGCCCGCCAGGGTGTTCTTCATGCCGATCTCGAACGCGTTGACATATTCAGGCTTGAAGGTCGTCGGGAGCGGCTGATACTGGATGACGGCCGGGTTGATATCGACCCGCGGCGGGTTGGATCCGCCGCCCTTGTAGCCGCGCGATGCGGACGCATAGAGCAGCGTATCGTCGGTGAAGGCCAGGTTCGGCTTCCAGTCCACCACGGCGCGTCCCGTGAAGCGGCCCCATTTCTGGTTGATGTCGGCGAGGGCGGGATAGCCGCTGTTGACCGTGCCACCGGTCGTGCCGCCACCGCCGCCGCCCAGCAGCAACTGGCTCGGAATGGGCGTCGTGGTCTTCTCGTCGGAGGTGTAGCGGGCCCCGAGCGTGACCTTCACGTTCTTCGCGACCTGCCAATAGGTCTCGCCAAAAATCGCCCAGGATTTCGTGCTAACGATATTCTTGCTCAGGAAGTAATTGTGGCCCTGGTTGTTCAGCGCATTGAGCGGGTTGGGATCGACGTAGATGCATTCCCGGTCGGTGGTGTTCGGCGGGCAGGCCGTCGTCGCGACGCGCGTTATGTCCAGATCCCGGTTGTAGTAATATTGAGATATCATGCTGAACAAATTATTGAGGACGTAATAATCATCCTCTGACTTGAAATTGAGATAATTGGCGCCGAGGCTGAAGTTGAACATGCCCGGCGAAGATGACTGCAGTCGCAGCTCCTGCGTCCATTGATGGTTGCGCGATTTGCTGATGTCGATCGACAGCATCCGGTTCGACGGGCCGAGCTGCGGATCGGTATAGACCCCGCCTGGTGTCGGCCCCGTCCCCTGGATCGGCCGGCCGAGCACGTCGGTCAGCGGCTGGGCGGAATCGTTGAAGATCGGATTGGAGACGAAGCGGTTATAGTCCTGCGACGAGTAATAGCGATCCTGGGCGTAGGCGGTTTGCGAGATGAGCTTCAGATTGTCTCCCAGCTTCGCCTCGAGATTGAGTTGGACCACGTCGTTCCGCGCCCGAAAGACGGGGTCGTAGCTGGTGGCGATCTCTCGCAGGTTCTGCGATTGGACGATGCCCGCATAGGGATCGACATTGGTCCCGATGATCTGCACCGGAGCGCCCAGGCTGCCGCCCGAACCCGGCTGGAAACCGAGGCCGATCTGCTTGGCGATGTAGACATAGGCCAGGCTGGAGCCATTGGGGGCGCTATAAGCGGCGTCGCTGTAGAGCGAGCCGGGAAGGCAGCCCTGACTCAGCCGCGCCCGCAACGCATCGGACAGGACGACGCCTCCCACGCTGGCCGGGCCGGGGTCGCGCGTGCACAATTGCTTGCCCGTGCGCGAGCGATCGTCATCCTCGTTGAAATGTTCCCAGATTACGTTCGCCTTGAAGCTGGCGGAGGGTTCCCATTGTGCCGAGAAGCGGGTCGACCACAGGTCGCGGCCATTCACACGCTGCTTGGTAAAGCTGTTATAGTCGAAGCCGTCGCGCTTGGTGAACGCGCCTGCGCCGCGGATGGCGAACGTGTCCCCCAGCGGAATATTGATCATGCCGCTTACCCGGCGCGAATCGAAGCTGCCGATCTCCCCTTTGATTTCGCCCTGGAACTCTTGCGTGGGCAAGGCGGGGATCAGGTTGACGACGCCGCCCGTCGCGTTGCGGCCGTATAATGTTCCCTGCGGCCCGCGCAGCACTTCCACCCGCTCGACATCGAGAAACTCCTGCTCGAACAAGCGATTGCGGATCAGGGGCGTATTGTTGAAGCTCACCGCCACGGCAGGGTCGCTGCTGGCGGAGATTGCCTTCGTCCCAATCCCGCGGATCGAGAAATTGTACATGCTGAAATTGCCCTTGGAGAAATTCACATTGGGCACCGCACGCAGCAGTTCCGATCCGCCTTCGATCTTGCGATCGTCGAGCGCCTGCTTCTTGAAGGCGGAAATCGCGATCGGCACGTCCTGGATGCGCTCCTCGCGCTTCTGCGCGGTCACGATGATATCGAGCCCGTCATTCTGGCCGGCGTCGATGGTGGCGGACTCCTGCGTTCTGCCGGGAGGAGTGGATTGGCTAGGCTCCTGGGCCTCGGCGCGGCGGATGATGAGCACGCCGGAGCGGCCGACCTGAACCGAGAGTCCGGATTTCTGCAGCAACTTGTCGAGGCCGTCGCGCACGCTGAACCTGCCGGTCAATGCGCGGCTGGTCTTGCCGCGAACTGCAACCGAATCGAAGGTAATTTGCTGCCGCGATGCACGCGCAAACGCGTTCAGCGCGTTGCCCAGGTCCTGGGCGGGAATATTGAAGCTGTAGAGTTGTTCCCGCGCTACCGCCGATGCCGGGGCTGCGGCAGCAATGATAGCCGCCATTGACGTTACGGAAACCAGATATCCCCGCAGAGACCTCTGCATCATGCGTTCCTCCCCTATATCGTCGCAGGTCATTTTCGATTTGCGATCAACGGGGTAATACGCACGAACGGCTGTTTCACTCACCTGTTGTCGGGTATTTTCTTCACACCGGTTTCCCTTTTCAGAACCAGCTGACCGGGCTCACGAACAACGGCGATCGGATACAGGGCGCCGGCCCCTTCGACAAAGGCTTCCACGTCGCCGGCGGTGAATACGCCGCTGATCGGAAAGTCGGCGATGCTTGCATCGGCGATCACCAGCTTGTTCTTCGAATCGCGATTCATGCGCTCAACTGCGATGGCGAGCGGTTCCCCATCGAAACTCAGCACGCCCGTTTCCCAAGTCTGCGAGCGTGTCGCTTCAGTGGCGTCGATGCGCGTCGCGCGGCCTTCGGTGGATGCGACGAGCTCGTGCCCGGGAACCAGTGCAGCGATGACGGTGCCGCCGCTGCCGTCGCCGGGCCCAAGCAGGCGATGGGGGCCGGCCGCCTGTGCCAGCACCTCGACCTTGCCTTCATACAGGACGACACGCATCTGGCGCGGGAGCAGTTCGACGCTGAAGGAGGTGCCGGTTGCGATCGTGAGGCGGTTGCGCGCGAGCACGCTCAGGGGCCGCAAGGGATCGTGCGCGACGTCGAAAAGGGCGCGACCGGCAACGAGCTTCAGCCGTCGCTGATCGCGGTCCATCCGCACTTCCACCCGCGTTGCCCCGTCGAGCGTCAGGCGGGTGCCATCCTCGAGCATGACCACGCGGCGTTCGCCGATTCCCGTCTCATAGCTGCGGGTCGGATCGTTCAGAAGCCAGGTGCCGACCAGGAGGAACAGCGCCAGGCACGCGGCAAGGGCGCCCGACCAGCGCCAGCGCCGGCTGAGATCGGGGGCCCATCGACGGGCATTGACCCGGCGCAGCCCCTCGACTGCCTCCGCGCGGAACCCGATCATCTCCGGCGTATCGGCGACCATGTCGATGCCCTGCCAGATGGCGACGGCTTCCTCGAACGCTTTGCCATGCGCTGGATCGGAGGTGAACCACAAGTCGAACTCACTTTGCTCGGCCCCGTCGAGATGGCCATCGGCGAAGCGGATGCACCATAATGCAGCCTGCTCGTCGGGCCCTACCGGAGGCTGGCTTTCGGCCGTGTTCATAGACCGTTCTTCCTGGCGCGCGCCATCAGGTGCATCATTGCGCGGGCGACATGCTTTTCGACGGCGCTCCGTGAAATGGCGAAGCTCTCCGCGATGAAGCGCTTGTCGATGTTTTCGATGCGGTAAAGCACGAAGATGGTGCGCGTGCGCTCCGGCAATTCGGCAAGCCCGGCAACCAGCAGGGAAAGGGCATCGCGATCGGCGGCGATCTTCTCGGGATCAAGCCAGTCGATTCCCTGGCCCTGAAGTGCACCGATCATCTCGCGATAATCCGTGCGCACCTTCGAACGCCGCGCCCGGTCGCGCAGTAAATTGGCAGCCACCTGGAAGATATAGCCGGAATGGAGGCCGGTTTCCGTGCCCGCTGCCCCGAATATGCGCGCAAATGTCTCCTGGGTCAGATCTTCTGCCTCGGCGTGATCATGGACTCGCTTGAGGAAGAACGACAGCAGCGCCGGTCGCCAGCGGCGATAATGCTGCGAAAGCTCGTCTTCCCGCTCAGGCAACAGGGTCAGCATCCTCGGCAAAGTGTTTCTCTGCGGATTAATACGCGCGAGATGCCAAAACACACAGTTCAGGTCGCTCGATTTCGGCTGATATATTTCGAACGACCCAGCGTTGCGGAGGCTCTTGGTTGGCGCCGATTCTGGCTGCGCTATACGGTGGATTTGGCGGGGCCTCGCCATCGTAACCAGTGGTCGGTCCCTTCGCGTGCGGGATCCAGATGCGATCATCGTCAAGCACCTGCCTTCGCATCGGGACTTCCGGATCGTCGCTTACAGGCAACTCAAGCCGATCTATTGCCAACCCGACAGCCTATCGCGAGGATTGCGCCGGAAGCCCGGGACGATGATCGCCTCGCCTTCTCCCGAGCCGATCTGCCACGCGTCAATGAAGCTGCCCGCACGATCGGCATCGGCCGCACCAAACTTTACGAGCTGATCGCGGCCGGTGAAGTCGAGAAGGTCAGGCGTGACTATCCGAAGGCGTTGGCAACAGGAACCGCGGCTCCCGTCGTCTCGGCAAGTTTCATCCCGGAAGCCTCCTGTGCGTCCAGCCAATCGGCCCATCATTGTAGCATGCGCCGCCGGGGGCCGATCCATTCGGCAGCGTTGTAGGCGTCCCGCACTTCATCCTGCTCGACATGGGCAAGTTGGCGCTCGATCCAGTCAGCATCCCATCGACGTACTGTCTCGCCCCTCTCGTCCATGCGGGTTTCTTCATTGAGCACCGTCGACGCGAGCCCTCGAAGCCCGTGAATCGTCGCAGTGCCCTTGTAGCCAAGCCGGTACAGGCAATCGAGCATGCGGTTTTCGGAGATGCCCCCTTCTTGCTGCCCGGCATAGGAAACAGCCATTTGCTGTCGCCGGACAATTCCAGAATTCGGGGCAGCAACGCCATCGCTTGCCGCGACAATGGCACGATATGCTCGTTGGACATCTTCATCCGCTCCGGAGAGATGCGCCATTGCGGCGTTGCCCCGTCGATCCCTTCCAGCTCATCCTTCAGCGCGTACCGCGTCTCTTGAGTCCGAACGATGGTGAGCATCGTCCAGCGCAGCGCGAGGGGCGTCAGCTCATGGCCACCGTCCTTAGCCAGCCGCGAATAGAAGACCGGCATGCCCAGTGCCTTGATCCGGGCATAGTGCTTCTCCGGCTTCCGCTTCGGCTTTGGCTTTGGCTGAGCTTCGGCGATATCTGCGCTCGGATCGTGCATCGCCTTGCCATCGACGATGGCGAAGCGAAACACGCAGCCGCAATGCTGCCCGCATCCCGGCACGGGTTGATACAGGTTGAAAATGGTAGCTGGCTGGGGCGGCAGGGTTCGAACCTGCGAATGGCGGCATCAAAAGCCGCTGCCTTACCACTTGGCGACGCCCCAGCAGAGCGGAGGCCTTTAGGCACCCCGCCCGATTCCCGCAACGGCTGTAATCGCCTCAGTCGAGCCGATCGAGCCAGCCATGCGGATCGGGTGCATTGCCGCGTTGGATATTAGTCAGGGCGGCGAGCATGCGCTGAGTCGTCTGCCCCGGACCGCCGCTGCCGATCATGAAGTCACCGGAGCGCATCTTCATCTGGCCGATCGGCGCGACCACCGCCGCGGTGCCGCAGGCGAACGCCTCGCGCAGCCGCCCGCTTTCAGCATCGGCGCGGCACTGGTCGATCGCATAGGGCTCCTCGCGCACGGTCAGGCCCATGTCCCGCGCCATGGTGATGATCGAGTCGCGCGTGATGCCGGGCAGGATCGTGCCGGTCAGCGGCGGCGTGGCCAGCGATCCGTCATCGAACACGAAGAAGATGTTCATGCCGCCGAGCTCCTCGATCCAGCGGCGCTCGGCCGCGTCGAGGAACAGCACCTGATCACAGCCCTGCCTGATCGCCTCGGCCTGGGCGACCAGGCTGGTGGCGTAGTTGCCGCCGCACTTGGCAGCGCCCGTACCACCCGGCGCGGCGCGGGTATATTCTTCCGACACCCAGAGCGTGACGGCGGGCGCGCCGCCCTTGAAATAGGCGCCGACCGAGGACGCGATCACCGCGTAGAGGTATTCGGAGGAAGGCTTCACGCCGAGGAACACCTCGCTCGCGATCATGAAGGGGCGCAGATAGAGCGAACCGCCGGGGATGGTCGGGATCCAGTCGATATCGGCCCGGACGAGCTCGCGGATCGAGTCGAGAAACAGCTCCTCGGGCAATTCGGCCATCGCCATGCGCCGTGCCGAACTCCGGAAACGCCGGGCATTGGCCTCGGGCCGGAACAATGCGGTGCCGCCATCGGCGAGCCGATAGGCCTTCATCCCTTCGAAGATTTCCTGCGCGTAATGCAGCACCGCGGACGAGGCATCCATCTGGAAGGGCGCGCGCGGTTCGACCCGGGCATCATGCCACCCGTCCGCCTCATTATAGCGGATCGTCACCATATGGTCGGTGAAGACACGCCCGAACCCCGGGTTTTCAAGGAGACGTGTACGCTCATTCGCGTCGACAGGCCGGGGGTGCGACTGCCTGACGAATGTCAGGCCCCTGCTCGATTCGATACCGTCGGTGGTTTTGTCGAGCATGGTGTCCATCATACAATTTGATACAATTTCGGGGTTGAAGCCTAGTAAGGAAGGCTGCAAATCCGGTCAACATGGCTGCCCCAACAACGTCCGCCTCTCCGCTCTTCCTGCGGGAGCCCGAGCTCCGCCGTGGCATGGAGCTGCTCTATTTCGGCAACAGCCACTTCACGCGATCGATCGATCGCGGGCTGGCGCAGCGCGGCCTTGGCCGGGCGCACCACCGCGCGCTCTATTTCATCGCCCGCTCGCCCGGCATGACGGTCAGCCAATTGCTTGCCTTGCTGGCGATCACGAAACAGTCGCTCGGCCGGGTGCTGACCGAGTTGACCGATCGCGGCCTGGTCGAGACCCGACCCGGCGACCGCGACCGGCGCCAGCGCCTGCTGAACCTCACCGAGGACGGCAAGGCGCTCGAGAATGAGCTGTTCGAGGCGCTGCGCGAGCGCCTGTCGGCAGCCTATGCCAGCGCCGGCCAGGCGGCCGTCGGCGGCTTCTGGGCAGTGCTCGAGGGCCTGATCCCCGAGGACGAGCGCAAGCGGATCGAGGGTCTTCGCGAATAGGGGGCATCTCCCCTGCCCTCAAAGCTTCTTCAGATACTCAAGCAAGGCCAGCTTCCGGTCCGGGGTCAAACTGGTCCCGAAATTATGTCCACAATGGCTGTTGCCCGAATTGCGCTGGTCGCAACCGGTGGTCGTGCGCGCGCCGTGCCATCCCGGCTGGGACACGGAGAGCCCGAGGTTGTTGACGTCATAGGCGGGCGGATCGGTCTTCGCCTTTTCTTCGGGCCGGTCAGGGAAGCAATCGTCAAGCGCCTGCTTGACGCCGTCGGACGGCTGCCGCGCCCCGGCGCCATTCACGTTGGCGACGAACCTGCCTTGCTCGTTGCCGAGGATCGCCGGAAGCGGCGGAAATAACAGCGGCAGGCGCACGTCCAACATAGCTCAGCGGGGCAGGCCGGTGCAGCGCTCCTCCGCCGGCACCGTTTCGCAATCCTCGCCCCGGTGAATCGACCGAGGGACGCCCGATGGCAGGGTCGGGTTTCACCCAAGCCACTTCAGTCTAGTCAGCGGAAGGCGTCGCCTCCTTCCTCAGGACCAGGCCCTTCGCGACTGCCGCTGCGGCAAAGGCGTCAATATCCGCGATAATTTCCTCGGGCTTCGCCTGAAAGCCGGCCGCGATCTGGTCGATCAGCATGGCGCGGTCCATCCCTGCGGCAATAGCGCGCCAGATCGTGGCCGCAGTGCCGTTCAGCAGATGATACCGACCGTCGCGCTCGTCGAACAAGGCGAGTTCGCCATCGACGTCCTGCCAGGTGATATAGGTCGGGATCGTCAGCATCATGGTCCTGTCCTGAAGCCTGGCCGCGCTCATGGCTCAGATGTTGGCCGGCGTCACCGCCTGAGCGCGACGTTGCTCCCACAGGATGAACGGTCGCGCCACCGTCGCCCGTGCAAGCCTGCGCCACGTCTCTCGCAGCCGGAATTCGACGATATCGTCAAGCACGAATGAGAACAGGATCATGCCGAGCGACAATGCCAGTACCAGCCACCATTTGTTCGCGTCGGTTGCCCACCACATCAGCATGATCGTGCCGATCTTGAAGTGGAGAAGGTAGAGCGGATAGGTGAACGAGCCGATCCGATGTGCCCAGGGCAGGCGGATATCGCGGCCCCGCATCCCCAGAAAAAGGACCATGACCCCCATCATCAGGACGGTCCCGATCCAGGGGTTGAACGGCATGCCCCGGGAGGCGATGAAGATGGTCCGCGTGCCGAGCAGCGCTGTAACCGCGAGCAGCGCCAGGTTCAGCTTTTCGTTGCGGCGCTGGTACAGCAGCCCCATCACGCAGCCGGCGGCCAGAAAATAATAATCGGCGCCAAGCAACGGTGCCCGTGGAAAGAAGGGCGCGGCGATCATCTGAAGCCCGATCCACACAGCAACGACGGCCTGGATGTGCCTGATCCATCCCAGCATCGCGACCGCAATGATCATTGCGTAGAAAATGATCTCGACCGTGAGGGTCCAGTAGGAGGAGTCGGCCGGACGATATCCGAACGCCTCGGCGTCGATCGTCAGATTGGCGACATATTGCCATAGCCCGACATGCATTCGGCCAACTTCCCCGATCCCCACCAGCGTGGTGATCGTCAGGCAGACGAAGAAGGTCGGATAGACGCGTGTCACCCGGTGGGAGACGAAGGTAGACAATGTCTGGCGCTGGACGATCTGGGTAATCATCATGCCGCTCATGATGAAGAAGGCGAACAACCCGATATGCCCATAGCTCAATATATCCGAGATCAGCCCGAGATCGGTGTTCGTCAGGCCGGGGACCTTGGGCACGACGACGACGACATAATGCGCCATCAGAACGATGAGCGCACACAGCAGACGAAAATAGTCGAGCCAGTCGATTCTATGCTCGGCAGGTGCTGATGGATCGGCCACTTTGCTCTTCTTGCTGAACGACAGTCCATGGCGATACCCGCTGCTCGGGCACGGCGCCAGTCGCGCCTCGATCAATGTCAGGGGCAGGATGGCAAGATCGCCGCGCTATGGTAAGCCGCTCGTACATTGCGAGAGAGCGAGATGAACCGCGGATTGATGTCCCCCGTCACGGAAATCTGTCTCGTCGTCCCCCCGTTCGATTCAATGCACTATCCGCAGCTCGGCACCGCGATCCTCAAAAGCGCCTGCGCGGCGCGTGGGCTGGATACCCGCATCGTCTATGCGGGCATCGCGCTGGCGAAGCGGGTCGGGTTCGAGGCCTATGACGCGATCAGCCATGGTCAGATGAAAGCGATGGTCGGCGAGCGGCTGTTCCGCCCGCACGCCTATCCCCCAGCCACCCTGGCGACGCTGCCGCAGCTCGAAACACTGACCGACGCGCAATATGCGGACCATGACCGGGTGGTCGATGCGATTCCCCCGATGCTTGACGAGGTGGTCGACCAGATCCTCGCCTTGCGCCCCCGTATCGTCGGCGTGTCGTCGACGTTCGAACAGAATATGGCTGCCTCGGCCATCGCGCGGCGGGTGAAGGAAGCCGATCCAACCATCGTGACGGTGATGGGCGGCGCGAACGCAGCCTGGCCGCTCAGCCTCGGCCTCGCCAGGGCCTTTCCGTGGATCGACCATTTCTTCGCGGGCGAGGCCGATATCGACTTCCCCGAATTCTGCGAAAACTATCTTCGTCACGGCGTGCGGGCCGAGGCGCGGGTGATCCATACCGAGCCGATCCGCGACATGCGCACCGTGTTCGCGCCAGACTATACGGATTTCTTCGCCACGCTGCGCCCGCTCCAGGCAGCCGGCGCCCTGCCCGACTGGCTACCGCGCTATCTGATGATGGAAACGTCGCGCGGCTGCTGGTGGGGTGCCAAGAACCATTGCAGTTTTTGCGGGTTGAACGGCGAAGGCATGGCGTTTCGCGAAAAGCCGGTCGAGACGGTGGCCGACGAGCTCGACGCGCTCGAACATTGGGGCGTGGACCAGGTCTTCATGACCGACAACATCATGCCGATGCGCTATCTGCGCGAACTATGGCCCGATCTCGCCGCGCGTGGCCCGCGCATGAAGATTTTCTATGAGGTCAAGGCGAACCTGACCGAGGCCCAGCTCGACACAATGGCAATGGGTGGCATCGTCTCGATCCAGCCGGGCATCGAATCCCTGTCGAGCGAGGTGCTCAAGCTGATGCGCAAGGGCGTGTCGGCGCACCAGAATATCGCCCTGCTGCGGCATTGCCGCGGCATCGGGATGCGCGTGCATTGGGGCATGATCTACGGCTTCCCGGGCGAGGAGGCCGATCACTACGAAGCGATGATCGGCCTGATCCCCAAGCTTGCCCATCTGCACGGCCCGACCGGACGCAACGCGATCCTGATCGACCGATATAGCCCCTATTATAATGATCCGGTCGACCTCGGCATCGGCGAGATCGCGCCCTTTCCGGGCTATCGCCAGCTCTATCCGCCCGATGTCGGGGCTGACGAGGTCGGCTATCATTTCAGCGGCTCCTACACCACGCCGCTGCTCAGCGATCCCGATCTGATCGGGCGGCTTCACGCCGTGATGGATGCCTGGAAACAGGCCTGGCGGCAGGACAAGCTGCCGGCGCTCGAACTGTTCGATATCGGCGCCGTCCAGGCCGTGCTCGATACAAGAGCGATTGCGCGCGCGCCACTGACCCCGCTGACGGCCGCGCAGGTGGCGCTGTTGCTCGAACTCGAAAAGCCGATGCCCCGCCGGTCGCTCGCCCCCGAAAAGCTGGCCGATGCCGATTGGCTGATCGCGCGGGACTTCGTCATCAATTACGAGGACAGGTTGATGAGTATCGTCGTCCGCGCACGGCCCGAGGTGACGGCGCAATCCCTGTTACGCAAGGCCGGTGCGCTCGTGGCGGCATAGGCTCCTCAGGCTTTCAACAGCCCCCGCAACAGCAGCTCGACATCGGCGAGCGCGGCGAAGTCGTTGGGATAGAGCAGGCGGTAGCTCGGCGCTATCTTCACTGCGGCGTTCAATCGCGCAAAACCCCTCACCCGGTCGGGCCGGGCCGGATCGCCCGGGTCGAACTGAACCAGCATATGCGCCGCCGCCACCAGTGCCTGGGCTTCGCGCAACGGCTCCAGCGCCGGCGCGACGTTGCTGCCGCGTTTCAGAAAGAGCAGCGCGCGCAACGGCACCGGCACCGTGGCAGGTTCACCCTCCGGCACGAAATGGGTCTTGCCGTCATAGGCCGGCATCGGCCGGCAGCGCTCGATCGGAAGCCCGACCCCCTCGCGCGATGCCGGCCAGACACAGACCCCCATCGCCGCGGGCGCGAGCAGTGGCTCTTCCCGCCCCCACATCACCGAGATGTCGTCGCTGAGAATATGCCAGCCCGCATTCCCCAGCGCCGCGGTCATGGTCGATTTCCCCGCCCCGGACATACCGAGCAGAAGAATGCCGCCCTCCGGCCGCGCCAGCGCCGCGGCATGGATCGCGCTTGCCCCGAACAAGGTCGCCACGCGCGGCAGCACGCGCCGGATCAGGACATCGACACAGGCGTCGAACGACGCGCCGGGCGCCGAGATGCACCGCACCGTACGCCGCTCCCGGCTGATCAGGAACGCCCCGTCGAGCGACGAGGTCATCAGCCATTCATCGCCGCAGGTGCCGACGATCAGCCCGTAACGGCCTGGCCAGCGATAGGAGATCCGGTCCTGAACGGGCGGCTCCCCGGTCTCGAAGGAAAGGGCGATATCGGCCCAGGCCTCGGCCTCTGCCTGGTACGGCCGCAATTGATCGATCGCTGTGGTCGAACGCAGACGCAGCCCGCCGAAGCTGTAGACCCAGGTCGAACCCATTCCACCTTTCCTCACACACCGGGCCGCGCAATTGCCAGCTCGGTGATCCATGCTATGCCGAAACCCCGTCAGGCCGGACTGGAGACGAAATTGGGTGCCATTGCCGGCGCGGTCCATGTCGATGGACGCGACATGACCGAGGCACTGCTCGCGTCGATTCTCCGGGCCGCCGTGCCGCGCGGCTTCGATGGCGTCAAGCAGTGGCATGATGGCGCGGCGGGCCTGATCCGCTTCGCGCACGCGACCACGCCCGAGGCAGTCGGCGAGGTGCAGCCCTTTATCAGCGCGCGCTCCGGCGCGGTCATGGCGTTCGACGGCCGGCTCGACAATCGCGCAGACCTGATCGCGCAGCTCGGCGCGCAGGGCGAGGCGTTGAAGGCAGCGCCCGATGGCGCAATCGCGCTCGCGCTGTTCGATCGGCGCGGCGACGACTATGTCGCGTCGCTGGTCGGCGATTTCGCCATTGCCGTCTGGCAACCGCGCGACCGACGCTTGCTGCTGGTGCGGTCGCCTTATGGCTGGCGGCCGTTGGTGTGGACCTTTGACGGCACAACCTTCGGCTTCGCCACGGAGCCGCGCTCGCTGGTTGTCGGGCTGGGCATGGAGCGCAAGCTCAACGAACCAGCGATCGGGGAATTTCTCTCAGCGCGGTTCGTCAGCCAGACGGATACCTTCTGGCAGGGCCTCAATCGGCTCCCGCAAGGATCGGCGCTGGCGCTGGAAAAGGGCAGGGTCAGGCAATGGCACTGGCATGTCGGGCCGTTCGAGGATCAGTCACGCCTGTCCGAGGCTGATCATGTCGCGCGCTTCCAGGAGCTGTTCGACCAGGCGTTGATTGCGACCACCCGAAGCGCGACGCCCCTGTCCTCGCAGCTTTCAGGCGGGCTCGATTCCTCCTCGGTCGTGTGCCGGGCGACCGAGCTCCATCGTGCCGGGCGGATCGGCCGACAGATCGGGGCGATCACGGCACGCTTCCCCGGCGAGCCGCACGACGAGACCGAATGGAGCAGCGCGGTCGAGACGCATCTCGGCATCACCGCGAAAGTCGTCGGGGCCCACCCCTTCAGCGCTGACGCCGCAGCGCAGTGGTGCGCGGAAACGCTGCAGCTTCCGCTGCGGCCCAATGTGCTCGACACGATGGCCGGGGTTTGCGCCCGCCAACAGGCCGATGGCGAACGCGTGCTGCTGACCGGAGAGGGCGGCGACGACTGGCTCGCCGGATCGCTGGCGCATTGGCCCGATCTTGCCAGGACCGGCCGGTGGGGCGATCTTGTCAGGGCGGGTTTCGAGCAATTTCCCGACAAGCCGGCTTATGTTTCGGCGCGCCGTATCCTCTATCATGGCTTCGGCCCGTTGTTTCGCCCCCGCCACCGCGAACGTCTGCTCAGACCTCATCTCGATTTCGCGACACAGGCACCACCCTGGCTCAATGCCGATTGGGCTGAGCGGATCGGCTTGACGGAGCGATGGTATGCCGATGCCTTGCCCGTCGATCTGCCGGGTATTGCCCAAAAGCAGCGCTACGGCGTGTTCGCGCTCGCCCGCCGTCATGTGAATGTCGAGCCGGCGATGGCCTATAGCGCCAGCTTCGGCATCGAGCAGCGCCATCCGTTCCACGATCAGCGGCTGGCCAGCTTCATGATGGGCGCGTCGGGCAGCGTGCTGAACCGCTACGGGCAGAAGAAATATCTGCTGCGCCAGGCAATGAAGGGAACCCTGCCCGAAAAGGTCAGGACGCGGAAAACCAAGGCTGCCTTCGTCGCCCATACGGTCGATGCGATCTCCGACCTGCTGCACCGGCGCCCGGCGGAACAATTGCTCTGCGCCCAGCTCGGCTGGGTCGATGGCGCGAAGATCGGGGAAATGCACGCCGCCTTCCAGCGCTGGCGCGACCAGGGATCGACCGGGCCTATTCCCGATCAGCCCTGGGGGCCGGTATGGTTCACGCTTGCGATGGACATGTGGCTCGAAAACGCCTTCAAGATCTGAGCAACGACCCTGAGGAGTAGCGCGAAAAATGCCAGCGACCGATATCGATGACGCAATGATGGTCAGCCGCAGCCAGAACATGATTGCGGCTGACGTGGGGGACGAAGCCGTCATACTCGATATCCAGAGCGGCTATTTCTTCCAGCTCAACCGGACGGCGGCGGGTATCTGGGCCTTGCTCGAATCGCCGATCTCGGCCGGCGCGCTATGCGGGAAGATGGCTGAGACCCATTCAGTCGATCCGACGGTCTGTCGCGGCGACGTGATCGAGTTCATCGCCGATATGCGCGACCGGGGGCTGATCACCATCGGCTGACGGCTGGCGTAGGTTAGCACGGTAGACCCAGCAATTGACCGCAAAGCGGGAATCGCCGAACGCGCCCGATGGACAGCGCACGGTCAGGACTTCGTGCGGCGCCCAGGACGGGAAGGCGACCAGGCTGTTCTGGTCCGGCGCGATGTCGACACCCATATCGCCTGGCACCGCGCCGATCCGGTGCAGCCTGAGGCAGCCGCCCGAAAATGCCTTCGGCGCGCGGTGGAAATAATAGACCGCGCTGAGCAGCCGGTCGCCGCGTGCGCTGCCCTGGCCAGTGTAGAGATCGCCGTGCAGCGCGAAATGCGCTCCGTCATTATGCGCGACCAGTTCGAGCTCGATCTCGCCGGCAACGAAGGACGTCACGCGCAGCTGGTCAATCAGCTCCGGCACCATCGCGCGAACATGTCCCTCGAACAGGCGCGAGAATGGCCCGAGGTCCCGCAAGCTGAGCGAACGGCGTATCGCCGGGTCGACCAGCCCCTTGTCCAAAGCAGCCGGCTTGAAATGCGCCTCATTGTCGAGAGCCCAATCCAGCAAATCGCGGCATTCGTCCGGGGAAAGCAGGTCGTGCCGCACCAGCCATGGAGGCATCAGGCCGCGCGACACGGTCATGCCACGGTGCCGGCCGTCGCGCGCGCGGCATTCTCCCGCAGGAAGCGCAACACCATCGTCTCGTTACGTGCATCCGACTGGCGCTTCATGCGAACGGGCGGCACCGCAGCCGTGCTGCCGAGATGCTCGAACACGGCTTTCACGGCCGCATCATGGTCACGCGTCAGGTCTTCATAGGCCAGGCGATGGGGGGCCGCGCCGATCGCTGCGAAAAAGCCGCGCCAGTGGCGATGGCAGAAATCGGCATAGCCGATCAGCCGTTCAATCATGGCGAAATCAAAGCTCGGCGCCGCCGCTCCGGTTCGCTCGCTCATTTGCGGAATCTGGCGCCAGATACCAGTCTGCACGGCCGCCGCCGCAGAGACTGCCTGCCGCACCCGATCGCGCCGCAGAAGATGGATATAGTCGGCGGCCGGGAACAGCGGCGCGATCAGCGCGGCGATTTCGCGATAGGTGTCAGGCGAGGTCGCGTCCGGCCGGCGTTGGTGCAGATCGTGGAAGCGACCCGGATCGAGTTCCCCAGCCAACTCAGCCACATCGCGCCAGAACAGCTTCACGGAAAGAGTGCCCGACGCATCGGTGCGCCAGCGATGCACGGCCCGGCCATAATCAGACAGCCCGACGCACCCCCAACGCGCTGCAAGGTTCGGACGGAACCCGGCATGGAAATATTCGAGCGGGCAGCCCAGGCCGCCGGCAAAATATAACGCCTCGCCAAGCAAGGTGCTGCCCGATCGCGGATGCGTGCAGATCACTATCGAGCGGCGCGGCGCACCGTGCCATGCTGGATAGTCATGCCCGGCCGTCGCGAGATCATAGGGCTCGCTGGCTGGATCGGTGCTCGGCAAATCCATCATGCCCCGATCAAGCGGGGGCCCGGTGCCTCCGACGCCCCGGGTTCGTCAGTCACTGTTCAAACGACGCCGTCGATCAGGTAAGGTTGCTGATACCGTCGTTCGGCCGGTAGGAGATGCCTTCCGCAGCCTGAACCGGCGCGAAGGAAGTGATCTCCGGCTTCACCCACTCGGGCTTGTCGGCTGTTTCGACCGCGGGGGCCGGTGTATCGTTCTTCATATCGCTCATGAGCCGATCCAGCATTGCCTTACTAGTCAATATTCGATGGCTCGGAATCCGATCCAAGTCAATTCCGAAGGAGGTTAACCAAGCCAGATACGAACGCGATTTCGCTCGTGGCACGCGCCAATTGCGAGGTATTCGCCCGGCGCGGACATGACTGGCCGGGCGAACGGCCAGAAGATCGCGCCCCAGCAGGAGGCCGCGCCAGGTCCGGGATGATTTTCATAGTGCTCCCGATCATCCAGATCGAGCGCGATCCATTGCACCACGCCGGTCACTCGTCCGCCTTGCGATGCGATACGTGTCTCGCAGCGATCGCCCCGCCACGGACCATTTGCGAAATCAAAGGCGAACAAGTCAGTCGCGGCGCTGCGCAACGTGATTGCAGGGCTACCCACCGGAATGTCACGATAAGGCCGTCGCAATCTGTTGAACGCGCTGAGATCGAACGAGTCGATCAGGCCAAGGTCGGGTTGCGCCGCGCCGCCATCGTCCATCAAAGCGATCCGGATCCGCCCACGCACTGGGATGACCGCGCCGCCGGGCTTCAACAGGCGCGGCACCGCATCCTCATGGGCAGGGAGGGCGCCCTCGCTCAGCAGGTCGTTGCTGACGATCTCGGAGACGAGGATGTCGGCCTGCCCGCCGACATCGCCGAGCTCGAGCCTCGTCGAATGCTTGTTCACCACCGTCACCCGGTCGGCGAATCCGTTGACGGCGATATTGTCTCGCGCAGCGGCGGCGACCGCCGGATCGACCTCGCAGGTGATCACCCGCGCGGCGCCCGCCCGCGCCGCCATCATGGCGAGCAGTCCGGTGCCGGTGCCGATCTCCAGGACCGTGCAACCCGGAAAGATCGCGTTGCGCAACGCCGTGTCATAAACCCGGTTGCGCGCCTCATCCCGAACGATCGAGAAATGCCATGTGTGCACGCCGTCGCTCAGCAACTCGGTGGCCAGAGCACGTACCTCGCCATCGCTGGGCGCAAGGGCCAGCGCGCGCCTGATCATGTCGAGCGCGAGCGCGCGCTGGCCGATAGCGGGCAGCTGCCGCGCCAGCGCCAGCATCGCCATTGGCTTCCCCTCGACTATGGGCTGCATGGCGAGCAATTCCCGCGCGCGATCTCTCATCCGCGTTTCCCGTCCTTCCGGCCGAATTTTGGCAACGGAAAATAGCGGACCATATGCGCCGCCGCCCGCCAGGGCACGTAAAGCCAGCGAAGCCCCCTGGGAAGCGGCAGATCGCGATAGGCTTGCCACGACGGTACCAGGCTTCGCCCGACGGCGCGGGCGCGGCGCCCCAGCCCCTCTCGTTGGCGCCATTCGATCGCTGTCGTCGCGAACCAGTCCCGCCAACGAAACAGGCGATCATCGGTTCGACTGTGGCGCTCGAGCTCGGGCGCTGCGTTGTCGGGGTGGAGGAACCTGATGCAATCCCGCGTCATGCGCGCCGCGAGGCCAGGGCCGACGGGCCAGCCCCCGGCGACGGCACCGACCAGCAGCGCCGGCATTTCAAGGCAAGCGAGGACCAGCTTCTCCAACCCGGCCCGCTTCGCCTGGGCCCGCATCGCCGCGATATCGAAATCGGGCGCCGCCGCGATCCGGCCGAGATCGCCAATCCAGTGCAGCCGCGACCATCGATGACGGCTGTGATGGTAGCAGATGTAGACGAACAGATCGGCGGTCGAGAAGACAGGCAATGTTTCGCCCGCGATCGTTATCGTTTCAGCGCGCTCGAGCAACTCGTCGGTTGGGAAATCCGCCCCGGTGAGATCAACGCTCTGATGAAGATCGACCATCGGGCCCGATGGCGCGCGCATCGAGATTTCCCGGTTCAGACCGCACATCGCGTCGATATGCGCCCCATGGCGCCCCGGATCGGCGGGCAGCTCGAATGGCTTGCTCAGGCGAAACCCCTGGGCGATCAGATGAGTCATCGTGTCCGCGAACCCGTTCGCGCTCACCAGCAGGTCGAGGTCGCGGCAGGAGCGGCCGCTGACCGAGCCATAATAACGCTGGGCCACGGCCACGCCCTTGAAAAGCGCAAAACGGACTTGCTTTGGCTGAAACCAGGACTGATTCAACTCGACGGCGATCGCGCTGAGCTGAAGGTTGTGGGCGGTCGCCACAATCACGGCGCGGTCGAGTTCCGCCATTATCTCGGAGGGCACGCAGTCTTCGATCTCGGATAGCCGCTCCCGTAGCACCGGGAGCGACAAATGGTGGGTCGCCTGCCGCACCACGGCAGGCCAGTCGCGAACCTCGCTGGCAAGGCTCCTCAGTTGGCGAGGCGAAACCAGAGCATTGTGAAGCGCGCAGGCGAGCAGAAGCCGTGCTTCCACCGGCAACGTGATCGGATCAAGCCCGCCAGCGGTGATCACGCCAGCCCCCTGTTGAGATATTTTTTCCCAAGTTCCGAACACTCCAAAAGACGCACCGGTGAGCCACTGCCGCTCGCAATCCAGCTGTGCCTTTCTTTGACCGTCGGGTATATCCCATCCATGCCGAGCACGGTTGGGCGATCGCAGCCCGCGACACGTCTCCCTGGATTTTTAGCGCGCCGCGGCGGCCATCTCGGCATTGCGGCGGGTCGCGGCGGCGAGCGTTTCGCGCAGCAGGATTTTCAGCGCATCGCCCTGATCAAGCACGTCGAGGCCCTTGCGGGTCGAGCCGCCGGGGCTTGCCACCTGATCGGCAAGCGCGCCCGGCGACATGCCGGAGGCAGCGGCAAGCATCGCTGATCCCTCGACCGTCGCGATCGCAAGGCGCGCCGCCTGATCAGCCGGCAGGCCGAGTTCGGCGCCCGCAGCGGCAAGCGCATCGATGAAGCGGTAGAGGAACCCCGGCCCGCTCCCGGCAAGTGCAGTGACGAGATCGAACAATGCCGCGTCCGCAATCCATTCGACCAGCCCGAGCGGCGCCATCAGCGCGGCGACCGCGTCGCGGGTCGCACTGTCGGCAGAGCGGGAATTCAGGGCAACCACGCCGCGGCCGATCCCGACCGGCAGGTTGGGCATAGCGCGGATGATCGCGCCCACCTCGAATCGCCGGGCAAGCGGCTCCTCCTCGACCCCGGCGAGAACCGACACAAGCGCCGGCACGCCGGCCAGTCGCGCCGCATGGCGGGCCGCGATCTCGTCGAGCTGCTGCGGCTTCATGGCCAGCATCACCACGTCCGGAAGCGGCCCCTCCGGCAGATCGCGCGCCTGGCGAACGCCCTGTGGAAGAGCGCGATCCGTGCGGTTGACGACATCGACCCGATCGGCAGCGACCACGCCGCTGTCGATCCAGCGGCGCAGCATCGCGCCGCCCATGTTACCGCAGCCGATCAGCCAGAGGCGCGTGAGGCTCACGCCTCGCCCTGGGTCTCGGTCATCGCCGCGGCAAGGGCTTCCTTCGGAGTCTTGCCGCCCCAGAGCACGAACTGGAACACGGGATAGAAGCGCTCGCACTCGTCGATCGCCGATTCCACCAGCAACTCAGCCGCGCCGAGTGACATGGTGCCGCCCTCACCCTCGATCATTGCGGCGTGGCGATAGAGCAGGATGCCGCTCGACGACCAGAGCTCGAAATGCCCGACCCAGAGCTGTTCGTTGATCAGCCCGATCGCTTCGTAGATCGCGGAGCGGCGCTCGTCTGTGACTCGGATATCGGGAAAGGCGAGGAACTGAATGACACTGTCTTCGTCGCGCCACAGCGCGCGCAGCTCATATTGAGTCCAGCTGCCCTTGACCTTGGCGATGACTTCATCGTCCTGGCGCTCATGCTCCCAGCCGTGCGCAGCGAAATAGCTTTCGAGCATGTCGATCGGCGCTGCGTCGTCGCGTTCGTAATCGGCTTCGTCGAGCATCACATCATGCCTCCCGGCGCGGCCATCAGGATACCGGATGTGGTGCCTTGATGGGCTGCCGCGCACAAGCGCACGGTGGAAAAGCCTGTAGAAAAAACTGTGGAAAAGATTGTCAGGCTCCTGCCTTGGGTTTCTTCGGCGCGGCTGCCTTGGCCTTGCCTTCGAGTATATCGAGCCGCGCGCGGAGCGCATCCGCGTCGTCGCGCGCCGCCGCCGCCATCGCCTTGACTGCCTCGAACTCGTCGCGGCTGACGAAATCAAGCCCGCCGATCCACTCCTTGGCCCGGGCGCGGGCACCCGCTTCGGCCTCGCGGCCCATGCCGGCCAGCGTGCCCGCCGCACCGTTCACGAACTTCGCGAAATCGTCGAAAATCTTGTTGTCGGATTGCATCGGAATATCCTGCAAATGGCCAGACTAGATGATCTGGGTGGTCGAAGAGGATGGCGCAAGTAGCGTTTCCGCCCCCGGGTTGAGTTCGGCGATCCTGTAAGTGAGCATCCCGGCATAAGCCAGCCAGGCCAGATACGGCACCATCAGCCATGCAGCACCGGCGCGGATTCGCCCGAAGACGATCGTCGTCGCCAAGGCGAGCACGAACATCACGCCGATCGTCACCAGCGACCAGAATACCTGGTGCATGCCGAAGAATAACGGCGACCAGATCAGGTTCGCGACCATCTGCACCGAGAACAATATGATCGCCGGCCCGCGCAGCCTCGAGCCCCGCGCATGGATGATCATCGCAAGAGCAAGGCCGAGCAGAATGTAGATCGTCGTCCAGGCGACCGGAAATGCCCAGTCCGGCGGCGTCTCGGCGGGCTTGGTCAGCGCGCGATACCAGCTGCTCTGGCTTCCGGTCGGCGCCAGCCGTGCCGAAGTGAAGCCCAGCAGCAGGATGAACGGCACCGTGACGACGGCCCAGCGCAGGAACGCCAGCCTCAGCTGCTGTTTCGATGCGATTTCCCTCAAAGCTTTACGCCTTCCCGTTCGTTCGGTCAGCTGCGGCGGCGGCGCGACCGAATAAAGCACCGATCCTGCTATAGATTAACCCGAATGCCAATGTTTGGTTAAATTTCGCGCCTGCGACCGCCCATTCAGGGCTGATTGACGCTATTCGTTCCATCCCGGGTCGCCGCGAGCAGGAATTCTACATTGCCCTCGGGTCCGGTGATCGGGCTCTCGACCACGCCCTCCACCCGCCACCCCCGGCTTTCGACCCAGGCAGCGACCTCGGCGCACACCCGCGCATGGACCTGCGGATCGCGTACCACCCCGCCCTTGCCGACCTCGGCCCGGCCAGCCTCGAATTGCGGCTTCACCAGCGCCATCAGCCGCGCGCCCGGCTTGGCGAAACCCATCGGCACTTCGAGCACCTTGGCGAGGCCGATGAAACTCGCATCGCACACGATCAGATCGACCGGCTCGGGAATATGCGCTGGTGTCAGGACCCGCGCGCTGGTCTGTTCATGGACGATGACCCGGCTGTCCTGACGCAGCTTCCACGCGAGCTGGTTGGTGCCGCTGTCGACCGCATAGACCCGCGCCGCGCCACGCGTCAGCAGCACATCAGTGAATCCGCCGGTCGACGACCCGACGTCGATCGCGACCGCCCCGGTCACGTCCCAGCCGAAATGATCGAGCCCATGCGCCAGCTTGATGCCACCGCGCGACACCCAGGGATGATCGCGCCCGCGTATGTCGAGCAGCGCATCGTCGGGAACCGCCTGGCCCGGCTTGTCGATCTTGCGGTCGCCGAGGAATACCAGCCCGGCCATGATCAGCGCCTGCGCCCGCGTCCGGCTCTCGACGAGGCCGCGATCGACGAGCAACTGGTCAGCGCGAAGCTTGGGCATTGCCTGCCCTACCAAGCCGAGTCGCGGCGGCATAGCCTTAGTCGAACGCTTCCGGCCCATGCAGGGGCGCGGTGAAACCGCCTTCTTGCGCGACCAGTGAAGCGGCCGTTTCGGCCCGTCGCATCCGGCACGCAATCCGCCGCACGCGCTATTGTCCATTAGATTAGTAGGAATATGTTGACGGTCGGGAGGCGTGGTCGCGCGGCGTCCCCCTAGAGCTTCGAGCGGCCACGTCTCCTTGCCTCACAGGAGATCGACGATGGGAAGTTTTTCACCACACGATCCGGCCCAGCCCACGATCCTCACCGTCCCCGGATTGGGTGGATCGGGACCTTCGCACTGGCAGACCCTTTGGGAGAGCGCCCGCCCCGACACGGTCCGCGTCGAGCTCGGCATGTGGACCACGCCGCATCGCAATGCCTGGGTGACCAAGCTCGACCAGGCGATCCGCGCCGCGCAGGCGCCGGTGATCCTGGCGGCGCACAGCCTTGGCTGCCTCGCCGTCGCCTGGTGGGCCGAACTGACTCGCCAGCCCTATGGCTGGCCGGTCGCCGGCGCGCTGCTCGTTGCGCCTGCCGATGTCGACCGGCCAGATGCCCATGACGATCTCAAGGCATTCAGACCCGCGCCCGCTGTTCCCCTTCCCTTCCCGTCGATTCTCGTCGCCAGCAGCGACGATCCCTGGATCGCGCTTGACCGCGCGCACAGCCTCGCGGCCACCTGGGGCAGTCATTTCGTCGACGCGGGCGCGCAGGGGCATCTCAATGCGGCAAGCGGGATCGGCTGGTGGAGCGAAGGGCAGGAATTGCTCGAGCGGGTCATCCATGCGGCGGGCGACCGCAAGGGCCGGCCCCGCGCACCCGGCGACGCGCGGTCTATCCTCGCGATCAACGCGACTGATGCGGCGCAGGCGCATTATCTCGGTAGCAAGGGGTTTTAGGATCGACGGCGGCAGGATTGATGGCCGGCACTCCTTTCCTATCCCTTGGCAGAGGAAGGAGGGCGACTGCGTCTATCTCAATCGAAGAACAGATAGCCCGGGTCGAAATCGCCGAAGCTGCGCAATGCATCCCAATCCAGGATGGTCACCACGCCCTGCCGGAATTCAACGAGGCCCTGTTCGCGCAGCTGCCGGAGCATGCGGTTCGCATGCACGGCCGTCAGCCCGGTGGCGTCGGCGAGGTCGATCTGGGTGAGCGGCAGCGAGAAGCGCAAGCCCTCCGTCAGCCCGATCCGCTCGAGCCGCAGGTACATCTCGCAGAACAGGTGCGCCATGCGCACCGCCGCCGAGCGCGCGCCGATCGAGACGATCCATTCGCGGTTGATCGCCGCGTCGATCAGCGTCGAGCGCCACAACAGCTCGGTCAGCGTAGGCGACTGCTCGGTCAGGCCTCGGATCGCAGGATGAGGAAACAGCGCTACCTTGACCGGAGTCAGCGCCGCGACTGAATGTTCGAGACGCTTGAGCGGATAGCTGTGCAGATCGACGAAATCGCCGGGGACATGAATGGCGAGGATCTGCCGTCGCCCCTCCGGCGTGTCCTTGAAGCGCTCGATGAACCCTTCGAGCAGCAAGGTGCACTGAGTCAGCGGCACCTGCTGACGGACGATGACCTGCTTCGCCCGATACTCGACGGTGCGCGACACAGACGCTTCGAGGGAAGCGGCTTCAGCCTCGCTGAGCTTGGGAACACGGTGAGTCTGCAGGAAGAATCGCGTATACATAAATGCTCAGACCCGGGAACCGTGCGCGGCCCGCTCGCGTTTTTGCCTATTCGACACAGGTAGATAGTAGCATGTCCGGCCAGCCCCACAATACGCCAACCGAGGCGACGGCAGAACAGGGAGAGGTGATGCTCGACGGCCCGGCCGGCCTTGCCGTCTCCTTCACCGCCGAAGCGGCAGCCAAATCGGCCGCGGCAATGGCGTCAGCGGCTACCAAGGCGCACCGTCAGCTCAAGAACAAGGGGCGGCGGAAATAGACCTGCCGACTTGCGCGTATTTACCATCTCGCCGAGGACGGCCTTAACCAGAATGGCGGCAAAGTTCGCCGATGCCTTATGCCAAGCTCTTTCGCAGCCGCTGGTCGGCGCTGATCTGGGCCGCAGGAATCCTGTGGACCGCGGCTGATGTCGCCGGCTACGCCCCCGCCCGCAAGACCGATGCGTCGACGAACGCGATTGCCCAGGCGAACGCATCCGCGCCTGCCGAGACCGACGCGACCGGCGAGGCAGTCCAGAACAGCGACCTCGCGATCCTGGCGAGCGTGATGAACGGCAATTAACGCCCGGCGAACATGAAGGTGGCTGCGCCGATCAGGCACAGAAAGGCACCGAGATGGCGCCAGCCGATCGGCTCGCCCAGCACCGTCACCATGAACACCCCGAACACCACCAGCGTGATCACTTCCTGCGCGATCTTCAGCTGCCCGCCGCTCCAGCCCGAGGCATAGCCGAGCCGGTTCGCCGGCACCGCGAGGCAATATTCGAACAGGGCAATGGCCCAGCTGATCAAAATCACCACGATCAGCGGCTTCGACATCCCGCCCTTCAGATGCCAGTACCAAGCGATCGTCATGAAGCAGTTGGACGCAATCAGGAGAAACAGTGTCGGCATCGATCGCCCTTCAGGCCAGGCGCCGACTTATGGCTTTGCAGGCGCCGGCTTCAAGTCGATGCTGCGGATGTGCCAGCTTTTCTGCGCGGCGGCCGCGCCGTCGATATCGGCCGTGCGGTGGAGCGTGACGCTGCCGATCTGATATTCGCCCCCGCCGCCTTGTTTGAGACGGGCATAAACTTGCACCGGCACCGTCACGTAGCGCTGTCCGGCGCCTGCATCGACATCGCCCGGCGCGCCGATATTGGCATGATATTCGCTGTATTTGGCAAACCGGGCGGCGAACCCGGCAGCGTCCGAACCTGACGCCTTGCCGTCATCTGCCCATAACAGACGCGCCTGGCTGTATTTTCCTTCAGTCAGCAGCGCATAATAATGCTGCACCACATCGGCCGCGCCCTGTGCGCTATCCGCCGTAAAGGGCGCCTCGGACACGGGCGAACGGTCGTCCGGCAATCCGCCGGGCGTGCCTGGCGCCGGGGGCGTCAAGGGCGGCGGACTCGAGGCTGGAACGGGCGTGGGCGCCGAGACTGGCATCGTATTGTCCACCGCCGAATTGGCAGCATAGGCATCGACGCTTCCCTGCGCCTCCACCGCCGCGGCGTTGATATCGACGCTAGTGTTCGCGGGAACGACGGTGCCGGAAGAGCAACCCGCCACCAGCAACAACGAGAACGCAGCGAGATGACGCACGGATAGGCTCTTTCACTTACGGCAGGAGCGCCCCAACGCAGGGCGCCCCCGCAACGTTCCGCCCGCCGCTATTTGCCCGCATCGAAATCCTTGAAGCGCTCATTGCCGATGAAGCCGAGCTTGGTGATGCCCGAGCGTTCGATCACGGCGAGGGTCTGATCGAACCGCTCATAGCGCGCGGCCGCATCGGCGCGGATCTGAATCTCCGTATCGGGATCGGATCGCACCGCGGCGAGACGCGATTGCAGGGTCGCCGCATCGATCGGCGCGCCGTCCCAGGCGAGCGTGCCGGCGGCGTCGAGATCGATCAGGTGAATTACCGGGCGATCGGAAGTCGGTTTGCCGGGCTGCGGCAGATCAAGCGGAACCTTGTGAGTCATCATCGGGATCGAGAGGATCATCATCACCAGCAGCACCAGCATCACGTCGATCAGCGGCGTGATGTTCATTGAGGCAAAGGGCTCATAGTCCGGGGTGCGTGGCCGCGGGAAAGCAATTGCTCGTGCGCTCATCATGTCCTCCCTTGAAGTGGTGACGTTACACCATATCATGAGAAGAGTGCGCCGCAAGAACCAATTCAACGCATTACCGGCTCAGTTGCTTTCGTATTTCCAGTTCCGCCGCTTGCCCTCGCGCAACAGCGCGATCGTTTCCCGGACGCGCTTCGTCCGGGTCTCGGGTCGCTTGGCTTCTCCCACCCATTCGCAATATTCGCGGCGACAGCTCGGCGGAAAGGCGTTGAAGGTCGCCGCCGCCGCGTCGTCCCGCGCCAGCGCCTCGGCAAGATCCTCCGGCACCGCCGCCTCCGGCTTGGCCACCCTTGGCTTTCGCCTGATCGCGCCGTCCCCGGCATCAACCAGCGCCATCGCCTCGCGCACGAGACGATCAAACTCGGCATTGCCGGGAAGATCATCGACCGAGGTCAGCCGCCCGAATTGCCCCATCGCTTCGCCTTCAAGCCCGGTCGCCAGGGCATCGCGGCGCCAGAAACCGAAACTCGCATGCGCCTTGAAGCCGGACATGATCGCGAGCGATTGGCCGCGATATTCGAAGAACGGCCGGCTCCACTTCACCGTTTCGACCACCTCGGGACAGGCGGCGTGGACGCGCTCGCGGATATGCTTCAGGATCGGCTTGGCGAAATCGGCCTGACGTTCGATATAGGCATCGATGCGGGGATCGCTCGGCATGGCGGAAACTCCTGCTCAGCCTGCGATCCTATGCAGGGCCGCCCGGGGCGGTCAATCCGCCCCGGCGCCCCCGCTCGTGGCGTTCAGGGCCTCAGCGCAGCGTCGTCGGCATCGCTGAGATCATCTTCGTCGACATCGTCGTCGTCGAGATCGTCCTGCACCTCGTCCTCGGTGAGATCGTCCTCATCCTCGTCGGCGTCATCGTCTTCCTCGCCGAGTTCATCGCTCTCCATTTCGAGGTCGTCTTCGTCCTCATCGTCGTCATTGCCGAGGTCGGGGGTGAGATCAGTCAGGATCGTGCCGTCGCTCGGCCCGTCGCGCGTCACCTCGAGGATTTCGGCGCGCTGGCTCTCATCATAGCCTTCTTCGTCGAATCCGTCGTCGCCCGGGCCTTCGCCGGGCACCTGATAGCCACCCATCGTCATGTCACGCCTCCTTCGGCCGCGGATCGCGGTATTCACTGGGCGAACGGCGGACAGGGGCGACGGTTCCGCTGCTTTGCGACGAATGGGCAACCCTGCGCTCAATCACTGAGGCGCCGGGGCGCTCCTTCGCGTCAGTGCGGCCGAAACATCCGCCCGGGTTCGGTAACCGCTACTATCACGAGAGCGATCAGCCCGCAGCAGAGAAAACCCATGTGGAGCGGCACTGTCGTCCCCGCGAACGACTGGCCGATAAAGGTGCCGATCAGCGCACCCAGGGTAACGCTGCAGAAACCCTGCACGCTCGAGGCAGTGCCGGCGATATCCCCCATATCCTGCATCGCCATTGCGCCGAAATTGGAGATCGCCAGGCCGAAACAGCCCATGGTGAACGCCTGCAGCACGACGAAGACCAGCAGCGATTCGCCGCCGAGCGACCGGATCAGCAGGTTGATCGCCGCGATCGCGATCATGGTGACCAAGGCTGTGTGCGACAGGAAGCGCGACCCGAGCCGCATGACCACCCGCGAGTTGAGCAGGTTTGCCGCCGCCATCATGCCGGCGGTGCCGGCGAACACCAGGTTGAGCTCCTTGCCCGCGTGAAACACGCTGGTGACGATCTGCTGGACCGAGGTGATATAACCGAACAGCGCGCCCTGCAGCGCCGTCGCCGCGAGGCCATAGCCAAGCGACCAGCGATTGGTGATCGTGGTGCGGTAGCCCTGCAGCAACCGCCCGACCGAGAAGGGCCTGAGTTCACCCGCCAGCGTCTCGGGCATCCGCGTGCTGAACCAGAAGATCACGATCGCCGTCAGGATCGCGATCACCCCGAAGATCAGGCGCCACGACCCGAACAACAGGATGCCCTGCCCGAGCGTGGGCGCGAGGACCGGTGCGATCATGAACACGATGGTCGAGAGGCTCATCACCCGCGCCATCGGCCGGCCCGAATAGCAATCGCGCACGATGGCGATCGTCACCACCCGCGTCGCGGCGACCGAAAAGCCACCGAGCAACCGCACCGCGAGCAGCAGCGGAAAGCTGGCCGAGAAGGCAGCGATGGCATTGGCGATGCCGTAAGCGACCAGAGCGGCCATCATCACCGGGCGGCGCCCGAAACGGTCGGCCAGCGGGCCGTGAAGCAACTGACCGGCGCCAAGCCCGATCAGATAGACCGAGATCACGAATTGCCGCTCATTTTCAGTCGCGACATGGAGCTGCGCGCCGATCGCAGGTAGCGCCGGAAGCATGGTGTCGACACCGATCGCGCCGAGCGCCATGAGAGAGGCGACCAGCAACACGAACTCGTGAAAACCGAACGGCGCCTTGTTGGCAGATTCGAGACGGGGCTGCACGGTCATCGCGGTGCCCTTCGCAGATGCGGAATCAAAGGTCACCCCCCGGCACCGTGGAAAAGCTTGACCCGGCGAGGCTCGACCCCTAGTGTATTACACATCTAATTCACCATGGAGATGTGGATGCTTCGCCCCCTGGCCGCCGCTGTTGTCCTCGCCGCCACGCTCAGCGCCTGTGACGGTTCGAAGGGCGGCACCTCCATCTCGATCAACTCAACCGACAGCGACGGCAATGTCGTCGCTGACCTCAACGGCAATTCGGGCGCCCTGTCGATCGACACGCCGGGCTTCTCCGGCAAGATCAACCTGCCCAAGCTGCATCTGGGCGCGAGCGACTTCGACATGAACGGGGTGCATCTCTATCCCGGCTCGACCATCTCGGCGATGAACATCGACGCGCATGACGGCGGCAAGCCGGGCAAGGACGACGACAGCGGCACCGTGCGGATCAGCTTCGCCAGCCCGGCGGCGCCCGCCACCGTTCGCGACTGGTACATGCAGAAGCTGAGCGCCGCGGGCTTCACCCTTTCAGCCAGCGGCAGCGGCCTGACCGGCACCACCAACGAGAAGAAGCCGTTCAAACTCGATCTCGCACCCGACGGCGCCGACAAGTCGAAGGGCACGATCACCGTCAGCTGAACCTTGTACGCGGTGGGCGGCGGGGTCTATGCTTCAGTGCTTGTGGAAACATGCGTACGGAACAAGCCGATGCTCGATACCCCCGCCGCCCAGGTGCCGGCCTTATCGCTGAAGGACGAGGCGGCTGACCCCGAGGCCTTTGCCGCAGCGCTTGGCGGCTCGTTCGAACGCTTCGGCTTCGCGGTCATCGCCGATCACGGCGTGCCGCAGGACCTGATCGATCGCGCCTGGGCCGAAACCGCTGCGTTGTTCGGGCTGTCCGAGGAGGAAAAGCGCAGCTATTTCACCCCGGCGGGCGGCGGCCAGCGCGGTTACACCCCGTTCAAGACGGAGATCGCCAAGGATGCTAAGCATGTCGACCTGAAGGAATTCTGGCATGTCGGCCGTGAGCTGCCGGCCGGCCATCGCTTCGCCGCCGACATGCCGGCGAATATCTGGCCGACCCGGCCCGAGGGGTTCCAATCGGTTTTCCTCGAATTGTTCGAGGCGTTCGATCGTGCCGGCGACCGCCTGCTCTCGGCGATCGCGCGCCACCTGAAGCTCGCGCCCAACTGGTTCGATCATGCCGTGGAGGACGGCAACTCCATCCTGCGCCTCCTTCACTATCCGCCAATCCCGGCCGATGCCGAGGGCGTCCGCGCCGGCGCGCATGAGGATATCAACCTCATCACCCTGCTGCTCGGCGCCGAGGAAGCTGGGCTCGAACTGCTCGACCGGGACGGCAAGTGGCTCGCGATCCGCCCGCCGGACGGCGCGATGGTCGTCAATGTCGGCGACATGCTCCAGCGCCTGACCAACCATGTCCTGCCCTCGACGACTCACCGCGTGGTCAACCCGCCGCCCGAGCGGCGCGGCCATTCGCGCTATTCGATGCCCTTCTTCCTCCATCCGGCGCCCGATTTCCTGATCGAGACGTTGCCGGGGTGCATCACCGCGGAAAACCCCAACCGCTATCCGGTGCCGATCACCGCGCATGACTATCTCCATGAGCGGCTCGTCGAAATCGGACTGGTGAAGAAATAGATTCCGTCATGCCGGACTTGTTCCGGCATCCCTTCCTCCGCTAGCGCAGCCATGGCGACGGCGCGAGACAATGAGCCTTGCGCGCTCGCCGATCGATGGACCCCGGAACAAGTCCGGGGTGACGAAGGTGGAATTCGAATGACCAAACCTCTCCGCGTTGCCCTTGCCGGGCTCGGTACCGTCGGCGGCGGCGTGATCCGGCTGATCGGCGCGAACGGCGCGCTGATCGCCCGGCGGGCAGGCCGTCCGATCGAGATCGTCGCGATCTCGGCGCGTGACCGCGCCAAGGATCGCGGCGTGGATATAAGCCGGTTCGAGTGGGTCGACGACACCAATGCGCTTGCCCATCACGAGGACGCCGATGTCGTCGTCGAGCTGGTCGGCGGCTCGGACGGGCCCGCGCTTGCGCTGGCCCGCGCCACGCTCGCCAACGGCAAGAGCCTCGTCACCGCCAACAAGGCGATGCTCGCGCATCACGGCCTCGAGCTCGCCCGGGCGGCCGAAGCGGCCAAGGTGGCGCTCAAATTCGAGGCTGCGGTCGCGGGCGGCATCCCGGTCATCAAGGGGCTGCGCGAGGGCGCTGCGGCGAACGAGATCGCGCGGGTTTACGGTATCCTCAACGGCACCTGCAATTTCATCCTGACCAAGATGGAGGAAGAAGGCCGCGACTTCGCCGAGGTGCTCGCCGAGGCGCAGGCGCTCGGCTTCGCCGAGGCTGATCCGAGCTTCGACATCGACGGGGTCGATGCAGCGCACAAGCTGTCGATCCTCGCCAGCCTAGCCTTCGGCACCCGACCCGCCTTTGCCGATGTCGCGACCGACGGCATCCGCCACCTGCTCGCCGCCGACATCGCCGAAGCGGCGGCGCTCGGCTATCGAATCCGCCTGCTCGGCATCGCCGAGGACAATGCCGGCGGCCTGTTCCAGCGGGTCCATCCGCATCTCGTGCCGACCAGCCATCCGCTCGCGCACGTCACCGGCGCGACCAACGCGGTGGTGGCCGAGGGCAATTTCGTCGGCCGGCTGCTGTTCCAGGGCGCGGGCGCGGGCGATGGCCCGACCGCCTCGGCGGTGGTCGCCGACCTGATCGACATCGCGCGCGGCGAGTTCGGTCCGGCCTATGCGATGCCGGTCGATGCTCTTGCGACTCCGACACCCGCCGACACCGGCGAGCGTCGCGGCCGCGCCTATGTGCGCTTCACGGTCGCCGACAAGGTAGGCGTCCTGGCCGAGATCGCGGCGGCGATGCGCGACGCCGGCGTGTCGATCGAGAGCCTGATGCAGCGCGGCGCCATGGCTGACGGCACCGTGCTCGTCGCGATCGTTACCCATGAGGGGCCCGAACGCTCAGTCGCACAGGCGCTCGAGAAGCTGCGTGGATCGCAGAGCCTGGCCGGTCAGCCGATGTGGATGCACATTCTCGCGTGACCCGTCTCAGTGCGGCGCTTCGACCGGGAGCGTGATCGGCGAATCCTCACCCATCCGCACGATTGTGCGAGTCGGGCGCTTGCAGATCGTCTGGCCGATCAGCGCGCAGCGCGTGCCGTCCTCGTTGAGCGCGATGTCCTTCGCCATCGGCTCGGCCGGCAGGCCGAGCGGCAGGCGATAGGGCGATCGCGTCGGAGTCGATCGAACAGCCACCACCTGGAGCTTCTTCGAGGTCAAGGCCAAAGACCGGCGCGGCTTGCGGACCACATGGCCATGATGAACCACCGGCGTCGGATGGGCGGCGCGGACATGGTGCGTGGCCGGTGCCGCCCCCAGCAGCAAAATGGTGATCGCGAGCATCGGACTGTTTCCCTGTTACATCATCCGGGAGAGCAACCGCCAGGCAATCAATAGGTTGCGCGATCAGTCCGCCAGCGGGCGGACACGCGCGCCCTGAATGCCGTCCGGGCCGAATGTCGCCCTGGTGCCGACCCCGACCGAGCCGCACCCGACCAGAAAGACCGACTTCTCCCGGCAGTTCGACGTGCGCGCGAGCATCCGCTCGCGTTCGGCCGGAACGCCCTGATTTTTGGGGTTGCCCGCATCATATTCGATCAGCGGCACCCGATAGCGATCGGCGCCGCGGCGCGCGCAGACGACGACGTCACTGGGGTTCGCGGCGGCGCCGCAGCGCGGCCCGACCGCGGTCACGGCGTGATAATGAGCGAGCGCTGCGTCGACATCGGCTGATTGCCCGGCGATGATCAGCAGCAGACCCAACATCGCTTCGTCTCCCCCGGGAAACCCGTTCAGCCGCTGACCTTACCCACGCCGAGCCTTGGTAGCTCGATTGCCGGGCAGCGGTCCATCACCACTTTCAGCCCGGCGGCCTCGGCGCGCGCGGCTGCTTCCTCGTTGATCACGCCGAGCTGCATCCACACCGATTTCGCGCCGGCGGCGATTGCCTGGTCGACTGCTTCGCCCGCCGCAGCCGAGTTGCGGAAGATATCGACCATGTCGATCGGATCGCCGAGCTGCGCGAGTTCGCGGAACACGAACTCGCCATGGACATGTTCGCCGGTAATCTGCGGGTTGACCGGAATCACGCGGTAGCCATGCGCCTGCAAGGTCTGCATCACCCGATAGGACGGCCGGTCGGGCCGGTCCGAGGCGCCGACCATCGCGATCGTCCGGGTCTCCTCGAGCAGGGTCTTGATCTCCGCATCGCTGGTGAGTGGCATATTATCCTCCCTGTTCTATCCAGTGGAATACGCGCTGTGCGATCGCGGTGAACGCCAGCGCCTCGGGCCCGTTCCGCGCGGCGGGCGGCGTGCCGGCATCGGACGCCGAACGGATCGCGATGTCGAGTGGGATTCGCCCGAGGAAAGCAATCCCGAGCTCGGCCGCAGCGGCTTCGGCACCGCCGCGCCCGAACGGATCCGATACCTCGCCGCAATGCGGACACGCATAGCCCGCCATATTCTCGACGAGGCCGATGATCGGCACGCCGGCCTTGGCGAACAGGTCGATCGCGCGCCTGGCGTCGATCAGGGCGAGGTCCTGCGGGGTGGAGACGATCACCGCGCCGGCCGGCTTGTGCTTCTGGATCATCGTCAGCTGGACGTCTCCCGTGCCCGGCGGGAGATCGATCACCAGCGTGTCCTGCGCTGCCCAGTCGGCATCGATCAGCTGGCCGAGCGCGCCCGCCGCCATCGGCCCGCGCCAGGCGATCGCCTGATCGGCGGCGACGAGCTGGCCCATCGAGAGGAGCGGCACGCCATAAGGCGTCGCCACCGGCTCGAGCAGCTTGTCCTTCGCGGTCGGCCGCGAGCCTTCGACGCCCATCAGCTTTGGCTGTGAAGGCCCATAGATATCGGCATCGACCAGCCCGACACGCCGCCCGAGCGCCTGAAGCCCGATCGCGAGATTGGCCGAGACAGTCGACTTGCCGACTCCGCCCTTGCCGCTGGCAACCGCGATCAGGGTCTTTTTGGTGCGCTGGCTCGTCAGCGCGATCCGCACCGTGGCGATTCCCGCGACGCCCTCGGCCGCCGCCTTGACCTCACGCTCGATCGCGTCGCGCGCCCGGGCGTCGAGACCCGTCACGTCGAGGATGATGCTCGCCCGATCGCCCTCGATCCGGGTGGTGGCGCGGGTGCCTGCAATAGGCATGAGGGCTGCGTCGATCAGGCTGGTATCGGTCATCAGTCCGCAGATAGGACCGTCTCCGACGCTTGCCACTGTTTTTCGTAGGGCAGCGACCCTATAAGGGTGGAATGACGATCCTACAGGGCTGGCTTCAGCGCTTCGCAATCCTCCATTCCGACAATCCGAAGGGCCCCTGGGGCGGCGGCGGCGACAAGGGCGGCAGCGGTTCGGGTGACGGTTCGGGCGGGGGCAAGGAAGGCCCGCGCAACCCATGGTCGATACCCCCGGCCGGGCGCCCCCGCAGCGCTGGCCCGAGCGCGCTCGATGAATTCCTGCGCCGCGCCCGCGGCGGTGGGGGCGGCGGCGGCGGTGGCGGGCGGCCCCCTATCCCCGGCGCGCCGAGCGCGCGCGCGCTGTGGCTGATCGGCATCGCATCGATCATCCTGCTCTGGGTGGTCTTCACCAGCTTCCATCCGATCGCGCCGCAGCAGCGCGGCGTCGTCACTTATTTCGGCCGCTATGCGGGGACGCTCGATCCGGGCTTCCGGATAACCCCGCCGTCGCCGATCGCATCAGTCACCAAGGTCGATGTTCAGAATATCCGCACGGAGAATTTCCCCGAGCCCGGCGGCCCCAATCTGATGCTGACCAACGATCAGAATATTCTCGACCTGGCTTTCTCGGTGCGTTGGAACATCAACAATCCGGAAGACTATGTCTTCCAGATCGCCGACCCGACCAACACGGTTCGCGCGACCGCCGAGAGCGCGATGCGCGAAGTCGTCGCCAATATGAATCTCGATCAGGCGATGGGCGCGGGCCGATCAAGGATCGAAGCCGAAGTCCAGGATCGCATGCAGCGTATCCTGAACGAGTATAAATCCGGCATCCTCGTCCAGGGCGTCGCGATCAAGCAGGCGATTCCTCCCCAGGCAGTCAACGATGCCTTCAAGGACGTGACCGCGGCGCAGCAGGACGCGGTCGCCGCGAAGAACAATGCCCAGGGCGCCGCGCAGCAGTTGATTGCCGGCGCGCAGGGCGAGGCAGCTCAGTTCGACAAGGTCTATAGCCAGTACAAGCTGGCGCCCGAGGTCACCCGGCGGCGCATCTATTACGAGACGATGGAAGCCGTCCTGGCCAAGACCGACAAGACGATCGTGGAGACCCCCGGGGTATTGCCCTATCTGCCGCTGTCGCCGGGCCGGAAACTTCCCGACGCCGATGTCGTGGTAAACGGAGGCGCGAAATGAACGGCTCATTCTTCCGCAACCCGATCACCATCGGCATCATCTCGCTGCTTGTCCTGATCCTGCTTGCGAGCACCTTCGTGATCGTCCCGGAGACGAAGCAGGCGGTGATCCTGCGCTTCGAGCAGCCGGTCGGCCAACCGATCAACGCGTACAAGCCGAACGAGCAATTCGGCCATACCGGCGCCGGCCTGATTGCCCGCGTGCCGTTCATCGACCGGGTCGTCTGGGTCGACAAGCGCGTGCTCGATGCCGAATATGAGAACCAACAGGTGCTCTCCTCCGACCAGCTCCCGCTGATCGTCGATGCCTATGCCCGGTTCCGGGTCGTCGATCCGCTGCGCATGGTGGTGACGGCACGCAGCGAAACCGGGGTGACCGAGGCCCTTGTACAGCTTCTTGGCACGTCGATTCGCAACGAACTCGGCAACCAGCCGTTCAAGACCCTACTCACGCCCGAGCGGGACAAGGTAATGGAGAACATCCAGACGCGTCTTCAGAAGCTCGCCACGCAATATGGCGTCGAGATCGTCGACGTCCGGATCAAGCATGCCGATCTGCCCGAAGGCAGCCCGCTGGAGAGCGCGCTCAACCGGATGAAAACCCAGCGCAAGCAGCAGGCGCTGACCATCAGGGCTGAGGGCAAGAAGGAAGCGCAGATCATTCAAGCCGATGCCGAGGCCCAGGCAGCAAGCATTTATGCGACCAGCTTCAATCAGGACCCGGATTTCTACGATTTCTACCGGTCTATGCAGTCCTATCGCCGCACATTCGGCGTCGACAGTGCGAACCCTACGGCCGGATCGACATCGATCATTCTTTCTCCGGACAATGCCTATCTGAAGCAATTCCAGGGCAAACGCTGACAAGGGGCTTTCAAACCGTTCATATTCAATCGCCGTTCAGCAATCATCCGTATCAGCTAAGGGTGTCGCGATCGGCAGACGAGAGGAAATTTCACTAGTGCGCTACGCTTACGCCATCACCGGTGCCCTGCTTCTCAGCGGCGCAGCCGCGGCCATGACGCTCGACCAGCCACCGGCCGGCCAGACCGCCCAGAACGAGCCAGGCGTCATCGCCGCCGCCGCGCCCAAGGCCGGCGCGCCGATGAGCTTTGCCGATATGGTCGCGACGCTCCAGCCGGCGGTCGTCAATATCTCGACGACTCAGCGCGTGACGGTGCAGCAGCAGCAGAATCCGTTTGCGGGTACGCCGTTCGGCGATCTGTTCGGCCAGTTCAACGGCGGCGACCAGGGCGGCGGCACCGGCCAGCCGATCACGCGCGAGGCGCAGTCGCTCGGCTCGGGCTTCATCATCTCGCCTGACGGCTATGTCGTCACCAACAATCATGTGATCGCGGCCGGCGCCAAGGGCGCGACGGTCGAGTCGATCAAGGTCACGCTGATCAATCGCAAGGAATATACCGCCAAGCTGATCGGCCGCGACCAGTCCTCGGATCTCGCACTCCTCAAGATCGACGCGACCGGCCTGCCCTTCGTGAAGTTCGGCGATTCGACTCGCGCCCGGGTCGGCGACTGGGTGGTCGCGATCGGCAACCCGTTCGGCCTCGGTTCGACCGTGACCGCCGGCATCGTCTCGGCACTGCACCGCGTCACTGGTCAGGGCGGCGCCTATGACCGCTTCATCCAGACCGACGCCTCGATCAACCAGGGCAATTCCGGCGGCCCGATGTTCGATCTGAACGGCAACGTCATCGGCATCAACTCGCAGATCCTATCACCGTCGGGCGGCAATGTCGGCATCGGATTCGCGATTCCGGCGGAAGAGGCCAAGCCGATCATCGAAACGTTGCGGAAGGGCGCGGCGATCAAGCGCGGCTATCTCGGCATCGGCATCCAGGCGGTCAACGAGGATATCGCCAAGGCCTGGGGCCTGCCCTTGAACCAGGGCGAACTGATCTCGCGGATCGAACCTGGCCAGGGCGCCGAGAAGGCCGGCCTGAAGCAGGGCGACGTCGTCGTCCGTGTTGCCGGCAAGGATGTCACCCCCGACCAGACGCTCAGCTATCTCGTCGCCAACCTGGCGCCGGGCACGCGTGCGCCGATCGAGATCATCCGCGATGGCAAGCGCCAGACGATCACCGCCACCATCGGCACCCGCCCGTCCGAGGATGAGCTTGCGGCAACGCTTGGCGGCGACGACGACCAGGACGGCATTCCCGATGCCACCCCGCAGACCGGCCAGCAGGCGAGCGCGAGCGCGATCGGCCTGTCGGTCCAGCCGCTGACCCCGGGCATCGCCCGGAGCCTGGGCATCGACGCGACCGTTCAGGGAGTCGTCGTCGCGGCGGTCGACCCGTCGAGCGACTCGGCGAGCAAGGGCCTGCAGCGCGGCGACGTGATCATCACGGCGAACCGCGTGCCGGTCCGCACCTCAGCTGACCTCGCCGCCCAGATCAGCCAAGCAAAGGCTGCGGGGCGCGAGCAGATCGTGCTGTTCGTCCAGCGCGGCAAGACGCCGGGCCGCTTCATACCGATCAAGATCAAGGGCTGATCTTTCCAATCCTCCCCAAGCGCGCTTGGGGAGGAATTTGGCCCGCCATCTTTCGTCGGCCGGCGATCCGCGCGATAGCGACCCTTTCTTCGGGAGCGGAAAATGGCGGACACAAGCATCTTCATCGGCGCGAACGCGGCCGGCCTGCGCCAGCAGCTCGAACTGAAACGCGCCAATCGCCACGGCCTGATCGCTGGCGCGACGGGCACCGGCAAGACAGTCACCATCCAGGGCATCATCGACGGCTTCTCCGCCGCCGGCGTCCCCTGCTTCGTCGCCGATGTGAAGGGCGACCTGTCAGGCCTCGCAATGGCCGGATCCCCAACCTCGAAAATGCACGAGATCTTCGCCGCCCGGGCGAAGGAGATCGGCTATGACGACTGGTCCTATGCCGACAATCCCGTACAATTCTGGGATCTGTACGGCGAGCAGGGCCATCCGATCCGCACCACCGTCAGCGAGATGGGCCCGCTCCTCCTCTCCCGTCTGATGGACCTGAACGAAGTGCAGGAAGGCGTGCTGACCATTGCCTTCACCGTCGCCGACAAGGACGGCATGCTGCTGCTCGACCTCGACGATCTCCAGGCGATGCTGGTGAGCTGCGGCGAACGTGCCGACGAGCTCACCACCACCTATGGCAACATCACAAAGCAGAGCATCGGCACGATCCAGCGCTCGCTGCTCCAGCTCCGCAGCCAGGGCGGCGAGCATTTCTTCGGCGAACCGGCACTCGCCATGGCCGATTTCATCGGGCTCGACGACAAGGGCCGCGGTATCGTCAACATCCTCGCCGCCGACAAATTGATGGCGAGCCCGAAGCTTTATTCGACCTTCCTGCTCTGGCTGATGAGCGAGCTGTTCGAGCATCTCCCCGAGGTCGGCGATCCCGACAAGCCGGTGCTCGTCTTCTTCTTCGACGAGGCGCATCTGCTGTTCGACGCGGCGCCCAAGGCGCTGCTCGAGAAGATCGAGCAGGTGGTCCGCCTGATCCGCTCCAAGGGCGTCGGCATCTATTTCATCACCCAGAACCCGATCGACATTCCCGATACGGTGGCGGGGCAGCTCGGCAACCGGGTGCAGCATGCGCTCCACGCCTTCACCCCGCGCGACCAGCAGGCAGTGAAGTCCGCCGCCGACACCTTCCGCGCCAACCCCGGCGTCGATGTCGCCACCGCGATCACCGAATTGAAGGTCGGCGAGGCCCTTGTCTCGCTGCTCCAGCCCGACGGTGCGCCCGCGCCGGTCGAGCGCACGCTGATCAAGCCGCCGCGCTCGCGGGTCGGACCGGTTACGCCGGCCGAGCGCAAGGTGATGATCGATACCGATCCGATCGGCACGAAATACGACACGCTGATCGACCGCGAATCCGCCGAGGAGCTGCTTGCCGCCAAATCGCAGGAGGCAAGCGCAGCCGCGGCCGAGGCCGCCGCGAAGACCGAGGCCGACAAGGCAGCCGCCGCGCAGGCCAAGGAGGATGCGCGCGCCGCCAAGGACGCCGAGCGCCAGCGACTCGCCGACCAGCGCGAGGCTGATCGCCAGGCTCGGCTCGCGGCGCAGCAACAGGCAGCCGAAGCGCGCGCCGCCGCCAATTCGCCCTGGAACCGCGCGATCACCTCCGCGACGCGCTCCGCCTCCTCGGCGGTGGGGCGTCAAGTGGCGAACGAAGTCACCAAGGCTGTGTTCGGCTCTTCGCGCGGCGGCGGGGCGGGGATTGTCGGCGGGTTGGTGCGCGGCGTGTTGGGCGGGTTGTTCAAGGGGCGATAGGTCGCCATGCCGTTGGAACACAGGTATTTTCCATCTTCCCCGGCGAAGGCCGGGGCCCGGTTGGGAAACAGCAGAGAACGGGCGATCCGCGTCGTCGCAAGCGTCCCCCAACCGGGCCCCGGCCTTCGCGGGGAAAGCAGAAGTGGGCAGGTCTCGAACTGGTATGGCTGAGGTTCCAGGGTCCCCCTTCGACAATGCAAAGCCTGACAGTGTAGGAGAGACTTCCGATTCCAAGGGACTGAAGCATGGACAGCACACTCGATCTCATCACTGACTGGGGCGCTGCCGGCGAAGCCGAGCTTGCCGATGTGGTCGAGCTCCGACGGGCCATCCATGCCGACCCCGAGATCGGCCTCCACTGTCCGCGCACCACCGGGAAGATCAAGGCAGCGCTGGCCGGCCTGCCGCTCGACTATCGCGACAGCACATCAACCACCGGATTCGTCGCGATCCTGCGCGGTGGGCGCGACAATGGCCGTACCGTGCTGCTGCGGGGCGACATGGACGCGCTCCCGATGCAGGAGGAGACTGGCCTCGACTTCGCGTCGCAGGTGCCCGGCGCGATGCATGCCTGCGGGCATGATGCGCACAGCGCGATGCTGGTCGGAGCCGCCCGAGCGCTCTGCGCCCGCCGCGAGAGCCTGTCGGGATCGGTCGTCTTCATGTTTCAGCCAGGTGAGGAAGGCTATCACGGCGCGCGCTTCATGATCGAGGATGGCCTGCTCGACGAGCCGCGCCCCGAGGCCGCCTTCGCGCTTCACATCATGCCCAATGCGCCGGCCGGCATGATCTGCAGCCGCCCGGGCGCGCTGCTCGCCTCGACCGACGCGCTCAACATCACGATACGCGGCAAGGGCGGACACGCAGCGATGCCGCACGACGGGATCGACCCGATTCCTGCCGCCTGCGAGATCGTCACCGCGCTCAGCACCTTCGTCGCGCGCCAGATTCCGGTCACTGATCCCGCCGTGCTGTCGATCACCCAGATCAACGCCGGCTCCGCCTACAACATCGTCCCTGACGAGGTGAAGCTGAAGGGCACGCTACGCACGCTCTCCGGCGAGACCCGGAGCAAGGCGCGCGAGGGCCTCACCCGGATCGCCGAGCTGATCGCCCTCGCCCATGGCTGCACCGCCGAGGTGGTGATCGATGACGGTTATCCGGTGACGATGAACGATCCCCGCGCGCTCGCCCTGATGCGGGGCGTTGCCGAAAAGCTGGGCGGCGACTCGGCATGGCGCACCATGGCCGCGCCGATCATGGGCGGCGAGGATTTCTCCTATGTGCTGCGCGAGATCCCCGGCGCCATGTCGTTCATCGGCGTCGCGCGTGCCGGCACCGAACCGGGTGCCAACCCGCCACTCCACAACACGAAGATGACGATCGAGGAAGAGGTGATGGCCCGCGGCGTGGCGATGCACTGCGCGGTGGCCGAGCAATTTCTGGATAACGGGTTCGATTAGGGGCGCTCGGGCGGCGCGTCGGGCGCGCCGGCTTGCGCGACCAAGCCGCCAGACTGGCTATCGCATCGTCCTACGCCGGACCATCGTTGCCGCCGCCGCGAGGGCGGCGATCGGCAGGAGCAGGACGTAGAAGGCGATCGTTCCCTGAAACGCAGCGAAGATGTGGCCGACAATGAAAGAGCCGGTCGTCCCGCCGAGCGCCGAGAAGACGACGATCAGCCCGACCATCGCCGGCTGTTCCCGGGGCGCCATCGACGACAGGATCGCTGAATTGAGGGCCGGATAGATCGGCGCCATCGCCAGCCCGATCATCGGCAGGAGGAAGGCGGCGATCGGCGCTCCGGCCCAGCGCGTCACCTGACCATGATGCGCGGCCGCCAGCGGCAGCACCGCGACGACGAGAATCGCCATTGCCGCTAGACAGCCGCACACTAGCGGGAACCAGCCGGTTCGCCGCACGATCACCCCGGCGCCGAGCCGGCTTGCCGCCAGGCATATCGCGAAGATCGAGGCTGCCTGCACGCTCATCGGCGCTGAAAGGCCAAGCAGCTCGCGGTTGAACGTCGGCAACCATGACCCGATTCCCTGCTCGACAAGGACGTAGCAGAAGATCGCCGCGATGAAGCTCAGTGTCAGCGGCCGCCAGGCAAGCGCGACCATTTCGGCGAATTTCTGCCCGGCGCCGGGCGCGGGCCCGGATGCGGCCGACGGTTCGTCCACCAGGCTCTCGTCGAACGGGGTAACGGCCAGCAGCACCAGCGCCACCAGACTGGCGGCGGCCAGCACATAATAGACGTGCAGCCATTGCGGGCCTGCCGGATTTGCCGGGTCTATGAAGGCAGCGAAGATCCAGTAGCCGCTGAGCACACCGAGCATGAAGACGCCCTCGATCAGGTTGAGCAGCGACGCATGGCGCGCGCTGTCTTCCGTCAACAGGCCGACAAAGCTGTAAACCGATACCTTCGTCACGCCAAAGGCGACCCCGACCGCCAGGAACATCAAGCGCGTGGTCCAGAAGCCTGGGGCGAGCGGCATCGCGAGGCAGGCAATCGCGACGAGGCCGAGCGCCGCGATCATCGCGCGCCGCAATCCGAAACGCGGGAGCTGGGCCGCGAGCAGGAAGCTGGTCGCCGCGATCGACAGATCCTTGAACCCCTCGAGCGAACTTGCCGCGACCTTGGAGACCTGAAAGGATTCGATCGACTGCAGGATCACCGTGCCGACGCTGTTCAGCAGCACGGCGAAGACCGCGTAGGTCAGTGCCAGCGCGACGATCATCCGGGTTCTGTTCATGGTCCTCCCCTGCCGGGACCGACTGCCCGGCTTATTTTCTTGACCGCCTCTTATTATGAAATGCATATCATAAGCAAATCAGGCGAGCGATCGCCTGCTCGGGAGAGAGGATTTACGTGGGGCGGTCATTACCCGAAGCAAGCTTTGACGTCGTGCCCTTTGCACGCGACGCCTGGTGCCTGGCCGCGGAAGGGCAGCCGCCACAGCTGGGCCATGTTCCGGCGCTGTTTTCGATCGGCAACGGCTTTGTCGGCGTGCGCGGCCCGGGCGAGGCCGCCGGCGCGCCTCGCGTCTATCTGAACGGCGTCTACGAACGCGTGCCGATCGCCTATCATGAGGCGGCGCACGGCTTTGCCCGGGAAAGCGATCTCCGGCTGGCGGTCGCCGACGCGACGCGGCCGGCAATCTCGCTTGACGGCCAGCCGACCGGCCCTGCGTCGGGCGTCGAGCTCGACCTCAGGCGGTGCGTCCGAACCGAGAGGGTGACCAGCGGCGGCATCGAGATCGTGATCGAACAGTTCGTCTCGATGGCGCACGACGGCCTGGTGCTGACTCGGGTCGCCTTCCCCGAAGCGGCAGACGTGACGGCAATGGCGCTGGTGACGCCGCCGCCGGGAAGCGGCGGCGCCGCCGGCGCGCCGCCCGAAGGCGCCGTTTACGATCCCCGCGTCGCGCCGGTCATGGCGGACAGCCCCTGGGTGGAACTGCAGGTCAGCACAGCGCCGGGCAGCGCCGCGCGCACAGACAGCCTGGACAAGAGCGGCTTCCTGGTAGCCTGCGCGATGCAGGAAATCGGGCGCCGGACGATCGACGGGCGGGTCCAGGTCGATTTCGTGTCGGGCTATCGCGCCTCTCGCGACCGGGGGGCGCTCGACAATTTGCCCGAAATCCTGCGTGCCGCGCGCGAGCAGGGCTATGACGCGCTGCTTGCCGAACAGGCCGACTGGTTCGCGCATTTCTGGTCGGTGAGCGATGTCGCCTTTCCCGGCCAGCCCAATGCCGAGCTCGCGATCCGCTACGCGCTCGCCGAACTGGCAATGGCGGTCGGCCGCGACGGCAAGACCTCGATCGGCGCCAAGGGGCAAACCGGCGAAGGCTATGAAGGCCATGTCTTCTGGGACGCGGACCTGTACGTCATGCCGGTTTTCGCGTTCACCAACCCGGCGATCGCGCGGGCAATGCTTGAATGGCGGATTTCGGGGCTCGATGCCGCGCGCGACAATGCGCGGGCGATGGGACAGATGCGCGGCGCGCTCTATCCCTGGCGCACGATCGGCGGGCACGAATGTTCGTCCTTCTTTCCCGCGGGACCTGCGCAATATCATATCAACGCCGATATCGCCTATGCGCTCGAGACCTATCTGGCGGCGACCGGGGACCGCTCAATCCTCGACGGCCATGGGGCGGAGATGCTCGTGGAGACGGCCCGGATCTGGCTCGAGATCGGGTTTCACGATGCCGGCCGGGACGATGGTTTCGTCATCAATCGCGTAACCGGACCCGATGAATATTCGGCGATCGTCAACAACAACCTCTACACCAATCTGATGGCCGCACGGCATTTGCGCTTAGCCGCGCGCGAGGGCCTCGCCGCAAGGTTGATCGACGCGGCAGAGGCCGATCGCATGGTCCGGGCAGCGGACGCCATGTTCCTGCCGTTCGATGAAGAGCGGCAGGTTTACGCCCAGGACGACGCCTATTTCCGGCTGGCGCCCTGGCCGTTCGACGAGACGCCGCCGCAATCCTATCCGCTGCTGCTGCACTTCCATCCGCTCGCCATCTATCGCCGTCGCGTCTCGAAGCAGGCGGATGCGGTGCTGGCGCTGGCGCTGATGCCGGAGGCGTTCGTCGCGCCGATGCGGCAACGCATGCTCGAGACCTATGAAGCGACGACGGTCCATGATTCGACGCTGTCGGCCAGCGCCTTCGCCACCGCCGCGGCGCATGCGGGCGACGGGGCCAGGGCAGCGCATTACTGGCGGGTCGCGGCGCTGACCGATCTGGCCGACCTGTTCGGCAATACCGATCACGGGCTGCACATGGCGGCACTGGCGGGAAGCTGGACGACGCTAGTGATGGGATTTGCCGGCATGCGCGTCGATGGCGATGTGCTTTGCTTCGACCCAGTGGAGATACCGGGTCTCTCCGACTATCGCTTCACCATCGCCTTTCGTGGCGCGCAGGTGGATGTTGCGGTGTCGGGCCGGTCGGCCACTGTTTCGGTCCGCGATGGGCGCAGCGTCCGGATCAGGGTCGGCGGCGAGGATTTAGCGTCGCCCGCGCAAGCGCAGCCTTTGCGGGCGATTTGACCATGGCCTTTCGCGCTGCGATCTTCGATCTGGACGGGGTGCTGGTTGACAGCGCCCGGCTGCACTTCGTCGCCTGGAAACAGATCGCCGACGAACTGGGCATCGTGTTCAGCGAGCATGACAACGAAGCGCTCAAGGGGGTCGATCGCATGGGATCGCTCGACCATATCCTGGCGCTTGGCGGGCTTCGGCTGGACGTGGCGGCGAGGGAGGAACTCGCTGCCCGCAAGAACGGCTATTATCTCGATGCACTCGCGACGATGACCCGGGCCGATGTGCTGCCCGGCGCCCTATCGCTGCTGTCGCGCGCACGGACGGCCGGCCTCCTGCTCGGTATCGCCTCCGCCAGCCGGAATGCGACGATGGTACTGGAGCGTGCGGGCCTGAGCGGCGCCGTCGATTTCGTGGCCGACGCGGGCAAGATCGCCAGGTCGAAGCCCGCGCCGGATATTTTCCTCGCCTGTGCGAGCGCGCTCGGCGCCTCGCCGGTCGATTGCGTCGGGTTCGAGGACGCCGCGGCGGGGGTCTCGGCGATCAAGGCTGCCGGCATGGTCGCTGTCGGGATCGGGGCGAGCGACATTCTCGCCGAAGCCGATCTGGTGTTCGAGACAACCGCGCAAGTCGATCTCGATCGGGTGCTGCGGCTCTCGTCGTAGAGATTGCCGCTCAGGTCTGGCGGACGATCAGCCGGGTCGGCAGCATGCTCGACTTTGGTTTGCCGCCGTCGAGAATCTGCATCAGCTTTTCCACCAGGATCGCCCCGGCGAGATGCGTCTCCTGCTCGATCGTGGTCAGCGCGGGGGTGAAATCCGCGGCAGGCGGGATGTTGTTGTAGCCGCACAGCGAATAGTCGTTCGGCGCCTCGAGCCCCAGTTCGCGAAAGGCGGAGACGATCGCGATCGCAGCAGTATCGGAAAAGGCGAAGACGGCATCGGGCGGCGGATTGTCGCGCAGCCACGTCCCCATCTGCTGGTAGGTCGGTGCATAGGCCATGTGTTCGACGTCGAGGTGATCGACACTGACATCGGCATGCCTGGCGGCGACCGCGCGCAGCCCGTCAAAGCGCATCCGGATTTCGGAATGCCGGATGTTGCCGACGAACAGCCAGCGCTTGGCGCCGCGTTGCACGAACAATTCGCCGGCCAGCTGCCCGCCCAGCCGATTGTCGCTACCCACCGAGCAATAAGGCGCTTTGGGATCGACTCCACCCCAGACCACAAAGGGCGTGCCGGCGCGCGCCAGATCGCGCAGCATCGGCTCACGCTCCCCTTGCCCGAGGAAGATGAAGCCGTCGGCGACGCGCGAGCTGATCAGGTCGAGATGGCTTTGCACATCGGTCAGGCTGGGCGGAGACAGCAGCAGATCCTGGTTGCGGATCGACAGCGACTCCGACACCCCCGCCAGCAATTCGAAAATGAACGGGTCAGCGATTCTGCCGGCGCGGTGCGAGCCGAAATCGAGGACCACGGCGACCGTGTCGTTGCGCACCTGCCGCAGCTTCTGGGCGTTACGGTTGATCGCATAGCCATTTTCACGTGCGACGCGCAGGACCCGCTCGCGGGTCTCTTCATTGACGAGCGGACTGTTGTTGAGAACGCGGGACACCGTCGGCTTCGACACGTTCGCGAGGCGCGCAATGTCTCCCATGTTTATAGGCATGGCGCGTCGGCCCAAAACAAAGCTCCTCAATCCGTCAGCAGTGATGAAACGTTGAAACCAGTTTCCGACAATTGTCGATGACCTAGCGTTTCCGCCGCTCGGTTCAAAATAGGCGGTTCGCGATCCCCGGTGCAATATGCACCTCCTGGGTGACGCGCTTCCTGCATGCCGGCGCCGATGGGCGCGTGCTTTTCGGCGCGCGGCCGAATTATCGTGCCCGGGAGGAATCTTGCTGCCGGGACTGTAGCATTTTTGCTACACCAGTAGCGCGCTTTTTTCGGCTTATCCAATTGATATCATTATATTTAATGTGGAACAGCGGAGCTGCAACAATTCATTGAAATGCAATTCATAGCTGTGTAAGTCCCGGTCCGTAGGCGCTTCCCAAGAAGGAAGGCGGCGGCAGGAGAGGCAAAATGACAGTTTCGGGCACTCGCAATTTCATGGCTGTGTCGGGGTTCGCGCTGGCGATTGCCCTGGCCAACACCGCCGCCGCGCAGGAAGCGCAGCCGTCGCCGCCATCGGCTACGGCCGAACCCGCCCCCCAGGACGCAGCTGACATGCCCGACATCGTCGTCACCGGCCGCCCGGCCGGCAGCGGCATCAACAAGCTCGAGGCCGGATACTCGATCACCACGATTTCGCCCGCCGACCTGAAGCTTCAGGCGCCTAAAAGCGCAGGCGATGCGCTCAAATCGATCCCCGGCGTCTGGGTGGAAAGCTCGGGCGGTGTCGGCACGTCCAACATCTTCGTGCGCGGCATTCCCAGCACCGGCGATGCGCCCTTCGTCACGATGCAGTTCAACGGGATTCCGGTCTATGGCTCGAGCAGCCTGTCGTTCATGGACCAGACCGGCATGGTCCGCATCGACGATACCCTATCAAGCGTCGAAGGGGTGAATGGCGGCCCCCAATCGCTCTATGCGGACGGCCAGCCCGGCCTGACGACCAATCTTCGCCTGCGCGAAGGGCAGGATCAGACCCATGGCAGCATCGGCGCCTCGATCACCGATTACAGCGCCTGGCGCGCCGATGGCTATCTCAGCGGGAAACTGGCGGACGATCTCTATTATATGGTCGGCGGCTATGTCTCGCGCGGCGACAGCGTCCGCCGGGCCGGATTCGACACCGAAAAAGGCCAGCAGATCACCGCGAACGTCACCAAGAAATTTATGGGCGGCAAGATCAATGTGTTCGCGCGCTACACCGACGATCACGGCGAATGGTTCCTGCCGTTCGCGACCGACGTGCCCGGTATCGATCTCGGCCGCTACAATCAGCTCAACCAATATAACCGCTACGCGACGATCATCACCCCCGGCGCCGCCGGAAGCGGCGCGACCGAGCGGGTCGATCTGGGCAAGGGCCGCGGCTGGAAGGGCGTGGTTACGGGCGCCAGCCTCGACTACGACTTTGGCGGCGGGTTATCCTTCACCGACCGGTTCGGCTTCACCAGCGGCACGCTGCAGACCACCGGCCTCGTGCCCGCCGGTGCCGGCGCAGTGACCGTCGCCACCGCGCTCGCGACATCCGGCAACCCAGGCCAGACGCTCGTTCACACGATCAATACCGGCGAAACGCTGGCGTCGACCGATTATGTCCAGCAGTTCGGTTCCTGGGTGGTCGAGAAGAAGCTTCAGAATGTCTCGAACGAAGCGGTACTCAACTTCAAGAGCGGCCCCAACACGCTGAACCTGGGCTATTATTTTTCGCACTTCACCTCGGATGACGTCTGGAGCCTCGGGAACACTCGCTGGATGCGGGTGGGCGGTTCCGGCGACCTGGTCGATCTGAACAACGGCACGCTCTCCGCTTTCGACATTTCCGATCGCGGCAGCGCGACCGTGAACGCGATCTATCTGTCGGATTCGTTCGATATTACCGACGCGCTGCGCATCGACGCCGGCATTCGGCATCAATGGACCAACATCACCTTCGATATTACCGGCAACGGCACGCCGAACCACGCCAAGATCAGCCGTGAAGCGACACCGTGGACGGTCGGCATCAACTATCGCGCGATGCACAATTTCGACATCTATGCGCGCATTTCGCAGGGCTATCACTCGCCGTCCTTCGACGATGTGCGGTCGCAGCTCGGCAATACCGGCCCGCGGCTTGACCTGAACTGGAGCGTGCGGTCCTATGAAGGCGGCGTGAAATATCGCGGCGGTGGCTTCGAGGCGTCAGTGACCGGCTTCTACGACAAGGTCGTGGGCGCGGTGTATAATGATGTCGGCGTGCCGCCGCAGATCGCGGGCTCGAAGACCAAGGGGATCGAGTTCGACGCCTCGTACCGGCACTCGAGCGGTTTCGGGCTGACCGGCAATGCCGTGCTCGAAGATGCGAAGACCGATACACCGGGCATTGCTGACTTCGACGGCAAGAAGGCGCAACGCATTCCATCCTACCAGGTTCGAGTCACCCCCACCTATACCGCCCGCTTCTCGGACGATACCGACATGACCCTGTACGGAACCTATGAAGCGATCGGGAAGCGGTACAGCGATCTCGCCAACACGCAGCTGCTGCCCGCTTACGCCACGCTGAGCGCCGGCCTGCGCGCGAAGGTAAAGGGCTACACTCTGCAGATCTCCGGCGATAATCTCACCGACTCGCATGGTCTGACGGAAGGAAACCCGCGCTTCCTTGCCGGGCCGGGCGCTGCGCTTCCCGACCTGCGTCCGATTTTCGGGCGGTCCTACAAGGTATCCGTCAGCTACGCGTTCTGAGCGGCGTATCGACAATGAAGGAGAGAGGGGGTCGGGTTCCGGAAACTCCCGCCCTCTCTCCGTTCAACGGTGCTCAACGCACCAATTCCGCGAACGACGAGCGGCAGCGCGGACCCGGCCAAAACCGCCTGTCGCAATCGAGAGCCAGCGTTCCAAAGCGGCCATTCACAATAGCTTGATCGAGGCGGCGGCCTGTATCGCCCGGCGCCGCGCCCGACCGAGGCTGGACATCCCCATCCCGCGACATTGCCGGCGCCCTTGTAATTGTCCTCCCGTGCGGCCATTTCAGTCATTCCATCCCGGCTCCACCCGAGATGGTGGAGGCGGGCACCACGGGTGCCGCAATTCTTCTTTTTCCACCAGAACGAGAAAAAATGCCTCATTTGGGTTCGGCCTGCCCGAGCGATATACGCTGTGGCAGGGGCCGACGCAGGACACCGAAAGCAGGCATTGATTGACGTTGATACCCACCGAAACCCCGCAGGAGCCAGCCGCCGACCAAGGCTCTTGCGCCCCCGAACAGGAAACCGGGCATTGCGGCACGGACAGCCGCCAAAACCACGCGGCCTCCGACGCCCAGGCGCTGGGTCAAGTCCTGTCGCGTCGGTTCAAGACCTATGGCGCCGATGCGAAGCGAAGCCTGTTTCAGCTGATCACGACCGCCGCGCCGTTCTTCGCATCGCTGGTGATCATGGCGATGGCATCGCATAGCACATATTGGCTCACGCTCCTGCTCGCGGTCCCGACAGCCGGGCTACTCGTCCGGCTCTTCATCATCCAGCACGACTGCGGTCACGGTTCCTTCTTCAAGTCACGCGCCGCCAATGATTTCCTCGGCCGTGCCCTTGGTGTCCTTACCCTCACCCCCTATGGCAGCTGGAAGCAGGCCCATGCGGTGCATCATGCGTCCACCGGCAATCTCGAGCGACGCGGCCGGGGCGATGTCGATACATTGACGATCGCCGAATATGCGGCCCTGTCCCCGTTGAAAAAGCTCGGCTATCGCCTCTATCGCAATCCCGTCGTCATGGTCCTGCTGGGCGCGCCGATCTATTTCATCCTGCTTCAGCGATTGCCGACAGGGCCGGCGTTTCGGGACCGCGACGCCCGTCGCAGCATCCTGTCGCTTGACGTTACCCTGGTCATCGCCTTCGGTCTTCCCATGGCGTTGTTCGGCATCGCCCCGGTGCTCGCGACCTATTTGCCGGTGATCATCATCGCGTCCTGGTTCGGAAGCTGGCTGTTCTACGTCCAGCATCAGTTCGAAGGGACCTATTGGGAGCAGGATAACGCGTGGAATTTCCACACGGCCGCGCTCCGCGGCAGCTCCTATTTCAAGCTCCCGCCTGTCCTGCAATGGTTCAGCGGGAATATCGGCCTGCACCATGTTCATCACTTGTGCAGCCGCATTCCGAACTACCGCCTGCAGGCCTGTGTCGATACCGCTCCGGAATTGCATGGCATCGCCAGACGGATCACGCTGCGCGAGAGCTTCGGGTGCTGGCGGCTGGCGCTATGGGACGAGCAGCGCCGCCTTCTGGTGCGGTTTCGCGATGTGAAGCCTCGGAGCGCATAGCTCGGAAAGGGCACGCGAAAGCGTGCCCCTCCCGACGCATGCCCACGACCACCCGGGGAAAAGAGGATCGTCGCACCTGCGTTTCGACAAGACCGGCGACTGGGTCGTTGGAGGGAATGGGCCATCGGGGAGAAGCAGCCGTCCCCGAGGATTGCGCGTGAACATGCTGGCGGGCGTCAGCGCGATCACTGATTCGAGCGTCGTGACTGCGGGGTTACGCCACTGCGCTATTGCATCGCGGAGGGGTCCATCCACAGGAACTCCCACACGTTGCCGTCCGGGTCTTCGATGTGGCGATTGAACATGAAACCGAGATCCTGCGCGGGATTGGGATCAGCCCGGCCACCTGCCGCCACACCCTTGTCGATCACCGCATTGACCGCATCCTTGCTGTCGACGGTGAGCGCGACCAGCATGTTGCTCTCGCGCCTGGGATCCCCGATCGGCCGGGCCGTAAACCGGGCGTAATGCGCATGGGTAAGCAACATGACCCCGATCGAGTCGGAGAACATGATTGAGCTGGCCTCGTCATTCGAAAACTGCGGATTCAGCGTGCCGCCGATCGCGAGGTAGAATTTGGTCGCCGACTGCAGATCGCGCACGGGGAGGTTCACGAAGATCATCTTGGACATCGGTCACGGCTCGCTTCTTTTGAGTGGGTACTAGTCGGTCTAGTACCGTCCAGTATGACTATCACTGAAGAACGGAACCGTCTAGTACCGAACCCGGGAGGCGATATGAAAATTGACGGTGAGACCCGATCGGCCCGCGTGGAGCGCGAGATTCTGCGCGCGGCCACCGCAGCGTTCGTCGGCAAGGGATATGATGGAACCAGCATGGAAGAAATTGCCACGAGGGCGGGGGTTTCCAAGCAGACGATCTACAAGCATTTCACAGACAAGGAGAATCTCTTTGGGGAGGTAGTAAAGTCAACGGCAGTTTACGCCAACGACATCGTTGAGTCCGTCACGACATTACTCTCCGAAGCGGAATTTATTAAGGGCGGCTTACGCCAGCTCTCCCGACTTCTCATGAAGATGTTCATGGATGAGGAATTGTTGAGGCTGCGGCGCTTGATCATTTCCAACGCCGATCGAATGCCGCAGCTTGGCCGCAGCTGGTACAGAAACGGCTTTGAACGCATGCTCGTCTCGATGGCAACCTGCTTCCAGGAGCTTACAAGCCGAGGCTTGATGAAGACGCCCGACCCGCAAATTGCAGCCAGTCATTTTTTCGGGATGCTTCTGTGGATTCCGATGAATGAAGCCATGTTTACTGGCGGTATCCGGCGCTCGGAGGCCGAACTCGTACAGCATGCCGACGCCTCTCTCGAGGCGTTTCTCGCGATTTATGGTGTTCACCGAAAATAGCCGCTTTCGGGGATCGTCGCCTATAAGAGCGGATCCTGGTCGCCAATGGCGTACCCGGCCCCGGTGACTATCGGCGTTTCGAGCGCTAAACCCGCGGCGACAAAATGGGGGATGGCATGAAGGCATGGTGGATGGTGACGGCTGCGGCCGTCATGGTAGCGGTCCCATCGCTGGCCCAGCCCACGGCCCCGCCTACCGGCCTCGACCCGATCGGCCAGCTGCGCGCGCTGGTGCCGGCGAGCGATGCGGCGTTTCACTTCAGGCGGCTGCGCAGCGGCGTTCAGTTCAGGCTGAACGGCGTGACCAAGTCAGTGATCTTCTACGCACCAACCGTCGTGCGTGTGAACGCCAATCTCGGTGCTTCCTACTGGACCGCGCGCAGCCTTGTCGTGATCCGCGCACCCGAAGCGGTGCCGTTCACCCTGCGCGAGGCGCCCGGCACGCTCGAGCTGGTCGGCCGGAAGCTGCGCATCGCGATAGACACGCGCAGCGGCGCGCTGGCCTATTATGACTCGTCCGGGCGGCTGCTGACGCGCGAAAAGGCCGATGCGCCGCAATCGATCGACAAGCGCGTGATTTCGAATGCGCCGACCTATGAGGTCGAGAACCGCTTCACGCTGAAGCCGGGCGAAGGCATTTACGGCTTCGGCTTCACCGGCGACGACGAGGTCAATCGGCGCAACAAGGAAGTGCTGCTCGTCCAGACCAATGTCGGCATCATCATCCCGGTAATGGTCTCGACCGAGCGCTATGGCGTGTTGTGGGACACCTATTCACAGATGCGCTTCAAGGACGATGCCGAGGGCGCGCGACTCTGGGCGGAGAGCGCGCCGGGCGGGGTCGATTATTATTTCATGGCCGGCGACACGATGGACAAGGTGGTCGGCGCCTATCGCTGGCTGACCGGCGACGCACCGATGTATCCCAAACAGGCGTTCGGCCTGTTCATGAGCAAGGAGCGCTATCCCACCCAGCAGCGCATCCTCGACGTCGCGCGGACCTTCCGCAAGGAGGGCTTCCCGCTCGATTACATCGTCCAGGACTGGCAATATTGGGGCAGCGACAAGGACGGAAGCTGGTCGGGCATGACCTGGGATCCGACGCGCTTTCCCGATCCTGCCGGCATGAGCCGGACGATCCACGACCTGAATATGAAGCTGATGGTCTCGATCTGGCCATCGATCGGCAACGACACGGCGCTGGCGCACGAACTCGATCGCTATAATCTCCGCTTCGCGCCGCTCCACTGGATCTCGAAGCATGCGCGCGTGTACGACGCCTACAGCCCCAAGGGGCGCGAGATCTATTTCAAATACATCAAATCGGGCCTGCTCGACAAAGGCGTCGACGCGCTCTGGATGGACGGGACCGAAGTCGAGGTCAGTTCGGCAATGTGGAACCCGGTCGACAATATACGCGACACCAAGGCGCTGGGCAGCAACGCGATGGGGGACTTCACCCGCTATCTGAATCCCTATTCGCTGCTGACCACCGAAGGAACCTATAAGGGGCAGCGCGCGACCAGCGACAAGCGCGTCTTCACGCTCACCCGTTCGGCCTGGGCCGGGGCGCAGCGTACCGCCGCCGCCTCATGGTCGGGCGACATCTATGCGAGCTGGAAAACCTTCGCGCAGCAGATACCGGGCGGCCTCGACGTCACCATCACCGGCAATCCTTATTGGACCCAGGACACGGGCGGCTTCTTCGTCACCGATTTTCCGGGCGGCGAGAAGAACCCGGCATGGCGCGAGCTGTTCGCGCGCTGGTTCCAATATGCCGCGTTCAACCCGATCATGCGGGTTCACGGCACCAGCGTCGAGCGCGAGCCTTATCTGTTCAAGACGCTCGATCCGCAGGTCTATCAATCGCTGCTGGACAGCGTGCATCTGCGCTACCGCCTGCTGCCCTATATCTACAGCCTGAGCGCGAAAGTGACGTCCGACCGCTATACGCTGATGCGGGCGCTGCCGATGGATTTTCCTGACGACCCGGCAACCCATGATATCAATGACAGCTTCATGTTCGGATCGTCGCTGCTCGTTCACCCGGTGACGCATGCGATGTACAATATCCTCCCCTCAGCCCCGACGACGGTGCCGACCGAGCAGCTGCGCACCGCCGACGGTACGCCGGGGCTGACGGTGCACTATTTCGCCGGCGAGAATTTCGAGACGCCGGGCGGCACAGCGCTCGACGAGAAGATCGATCACACCTGGCCCGATCCGCCGCTCGCCGAGCTTCCGCCCGGGCTGACCTCGCTCAGCCATTTTTCAGCGCGCTGGGAGGGCGATCTGATCGCGCCCGAGGACGGCGACTATGAGATCGGGCTGACCTGTAATGACGGGATGCGCCTCTATCTCGGCGGCGAGAAGGTGATCGACGAATGGAACCGCGCAGCGACCCGCTATCGATCGGTGCGGCGCACGCTGAAGAAGGGTCAGCACCTGCCGGTTCGGCTCGAATTCTATCATCCCGAGGGCGGCCGGGTGTTCCGGTTCGTCTGGCGCACCCCGGCCGAGCTGAAGCGCGATGCAGCCGTGATGAACGCGCCGCGCGACCTGACGATGCGCACCTATTTGCCCGCCGGGACCGACTGGTATGATTTCTGGACGAACCAGCGCTATCGCGGCGGCGACACCGTCGCGCGGGAGACGCCGCTCGATATAGTGCCGCTCTATGTCCGCGCCGGGGCGATCGTCCCGATGGGGCCGGTCGTTCAATATGCGACCGAGCAGCCGGCTGCGCCCTATGAGATCCGCATCTATCCGGGCGCTGACGGCAAGTTCACCCTCTATGAGGACGATAACGAGACCTATGCCTATGAGCGGGGTCAGTCGGCGCGCTACGATCTCAGCTGGAACGATGCGACGCGAACGCTGACGGTGGGGCCGCGGCGCGGGTCCTTTCCCGCCATGGTCAAGCGGCGGACGCTCGACATCAGTGTCGTCAACCCGGCCGGTATGGGCTCAGCCGCTCCCGCCGTTCGGACAATTGCCTATGACGGACGGGCCATGGTCGTGCGCTTCCCTGACGGCACCAGGCCGAAGCTGAATTGAGGGCGCTCGGGCCGGCCTGGGCCGACCTCACTCAGCCGGCTGGTGCGTTGCCGGTGCCCCATTGATCTTCAAATGCGCGCTTGCAGGCGGGTCGCGCTCCCACCCCGGCGCTCGCTTGCCTGACCAGAATAGTCGTGTTAGCCAGATAATACACCTTGAGGGGAAAATCGATGCGCGCTGCCTTTGCCGCGACCTGCCTGTCGCTCCTGTCCACCACCGCTTTCGCCCAGGCAGCGCCACCGCCTGCCGCCGCCGCGACGATGGCCGATCCGGCGGCACCCAAAGGCAAGCTTTCCGATGCGGCCACGCCGGTCGCCTATCGGCTCGATTTCACCATCCTGCCCGATCAGCCGCGTTTCTCGGGGCATGACGAGATCGACATCAATGTGAAGGCAGCGACGAAAAGCCTCTACCTCCATGGCCGCAACCTGAATGTCAGCAAGGCAGTGGCGCTGGTCGGCGGCAAGACGATCGCCGCGACCTGGACCCAGGTCGACAAGACCGGCGTCGTGCGGCTCGATTTCGCCACGCCGCTCCCCGGCGGCGCTGCCACCCTCGTCTTCGATTATGACGGCGCGTTCGGCGATGATGCCTCGGGCCTCTACCACATCAAGGTCGGCGACATCTGGTATAGCTGGACGCAGTTCGAATCGATCGACGCGCGCGCCGCTTATCCCGGCTTCGACGAACCCGGTTTCAAGACGCCCTTCACCATCTCGATCACCACGATCCCAGGCTACAAGGCGGCCAGCAACGCGCCCGAGGCGGGTGTCACCAAGGCCGGCGCGCTCGAAAAGCACCAGTTCGCCGCGACCAGGCCGCTGCCGACCTATCTCGTCGCGCTCATCACCGGCCCATTCCTCAATCAGACCGGCGCGGTGCCGCCGACGCCCGAGCGCGCTTCTCCTCTCCCGCTCGGCGTGTTCGCGACCCAGGCCCAGGCGGGCAAACTCGATTATGTAATGGCCGAGACACCACGGATCGTCAGCCTGCTCGAGAAATATTTCGGCGAGCCCTTCCCCTTCCCCAAGCTCGACCAGATCGCCTCGCCGGTCATGCCGGGCGCGATGGAGAATGCCGGGGCGGATACCTATGGTGACGGCATCATCCTGCTCGACAACGGCGCGCCGACCGGCCAGCGCCAGGAATTCGGGATGGTCGTGGCGCACGAACTCTCGCACCAGTGGTTCGGCGATCTCGTCTCCCCGGCCTGGTGGGACGATATCTGGCTCAACGAAAGCTTCGCGAACTGGATGGGCTACCGGATCGGCAATGAATGGCGGCCCGAGCTCAATATCGGCGTCGGCGCGCTCGACGAGGGCTTCCGCGCGATGAACACCGACGCGCTCGAGGTGGGGCGGCCGATCCACCAGCCGATCACCGAGAACAGCCAGATCGACAGCGCCTTCGACAATATCACTTATGGCAAGGGCGGGCATGTCATCGCGATGATCGCCGCCTATCTCGGCGACGAGAAGTTCAAGGCGGGCGTGCGCCTTCACCTGAAGCGCCATGCTTATGGTAACGCGACCTCGGAGCAGTTCTTCCAGTCGCTGGCCGACGGCGCTGGCGACCCGCGCGTGCTGACCGCGATGAAGAGCTTCGTCGATCAGCAGGGCGTGCCGGTCGTCAACATCGCCCGCCAGGGCGGCAAGCTCGTCGCGACCCAGTCACGCTACGCCTTTCTCGGCAGCCACCCGGCGCCCGAGCAGTGGACGATCCCGTTCTGCCTGCGCGTCGATGCGGCGAAGAGCTGCACGTTGCTCGACAAGCCGGTCACCACGCTCAGCGCGACCGGAGGGGGCGTGATCATGCCCAATGTTGGCGGCACCGGCTATTATCGCTTCAACCTCGAAGCTGCCGACTGGCAGAAGCTGATCGGCACCTTTGCCACCCTGTCGCCAGGCGAGGCGCTTGCCGCCGACGACAGCCTGTGGGCCGCCTTCCGGGCGGGCAACGCGCCAGCGCGCTGGCTCGTCACCGCAGCCAGGACCCTTGCCGCCAATCCTGATTCCGACGCCGCCGTCGATGGCGGGTCCCGGCTGGCGGGCCTCAAGCTGCGCGGCCTGATCGGCCCTGAATCGGATGCCGCCTATCGCGGGCTGATGGACTCGATCTATGCGCCGCGCCTGGCCGCTATCGGCTTCAATCCCGCTGCTGGCGCGCATCTAGGCGACGCGCCCGACAAGCAGAAGTTACGCCAGAACCTTGTCGGCTTCGTCGTCGGGGAAGGGCATGACGCAGCGGTCAGCGCGACCCTCGAAGCGGCGGCGGAGAAATATCTCGCCGGTGACAAGCAGGCGCTCGACCAGGCCTATCTCGGCGTCGGGCTTGGAGTCGTGGTGACGAAAGGCGGGCTGCCCGCGGCCAAGAAGCTGGTCGAAATCGGGCTGGCGAGCGAGGATCCGACCCTGCGCCAGTCGGCACTCGGCGCTGCGGCCGGGAGCGGTCGGACCGACGTCGCGCAATATCTGCTCGGCCTGAACGACAAGCGGCTTCGCCCCTTCGACAAGATCGGGCTGATCTTCGGCCTCGCCACCTCCGAGGGCACTGCCGACTTCACCGGCGAATGGATCCTCGCCAATTACGACACGCTGCTCGCCGGCGGGAACGGCATCTTCATCACCAGCCGCCTGCCCCAGGCACTCGCCTTCCAGTGCGGCGCAGATCGGGCCGACCGGATCAACAGCCTGCTCGGCCCCAAGGTCCGCGCGGCGGGCGCCGGCGTGCTCACTTTCGAGCGCACCATCGAATCGATCCGCCATTGCGGTGACCTGCGCGCCGCCAAGAGCGCGGAGATCGCGGCGGCAATCGCGGCTGCGGGCTGAGGGTGGCTGCCCGGATCGGCATCGGTCGGTCCGGGCGGGCAGCCTTTCCCGCAGCTATCGGATATGCCACGATAGGGGATGCAAGCTTCCTCAACGGCCACCGCCCCCGCCCGCCCTCTCGCCGAGCTCACCATCCGGGGCATCATCCTCGGCGGGCTCATCACCATCCTGTTCACCGCGGCGAACGTCTATCTGGGATTGAAGGTCGGGCTGACCTTCGCGACCTCGATCCCCGCCGCGGTGATCTCGATGGCGATCCTGCGCTTCTTCAAGAATGCCAATATCCTCGAAAACAATATCGTCCAGACCATTGCTTCGGCGGCGGGCACGCTGGCGGCGATCATCTTCGTGCTGCCCGGCCTCATCCTGGTCGGCTGGTGGACCGGCTTTCCCTATTGGACGACCGCAGCGGTCTGCGCCGTTGGCGGCGTACTCGGCGTGATGTTCTCGGTGCCGCTGCGCCGGGCGCTCGTGACCGGATCGGACCTGCCTTATCCCGAGGGCGTGGCCGCCGCCGAAGTGCTCAAGGTCGGCGCCGGCGCTGACGGCGATGTGGAGAATGCCAAGGGGCTGCGGGTGATCGTGTTCGGATCGCTGATCTCGGCCGGGTTCGCGCTGCTCGCCGCCATGAAGCTGGTCGCCGGCGAGGCAGCGAAGAATTTCCGGATCGGCAGCAGCGCGAGCGGCATGTCGACCAGCTTTTCGATGGCGCTGATCGGCGTCGGCCATCTCGTCGGCCTTTCTGTCGGCGCAGCGATGTTCGTCGGGCTGCTCATCGCCTGGACCGGGCTGATGCCGTGGTTCACGCACGGCCTGGCGGGCGATGATGTCAGCGCGATCGTCTCTTCGACCTTCCGCCTCAAGGTGCGCCTTGTCGGCGCCGGCACCATCGGCGTGGCGGCGGTGTGGACATTGCTCAAGATCCTCGGCCCGATCTTCGGCGGAATCCGGTCGGCAATGGCAGCCTCGCGCGCGCGCCAGGGCGGATCGATCCTCGAACTGACCGAGCGCGATCTCCCGATCGGCATTGTCGGCCTGTCGATCCTCGCGACCTTGCCGCCCATGGCCTGGCTGCTGTGGAGCTTCTCCGCGGGCGGGCCGATCCACGACCATGGCTTTACGGTGATCGCGGGCACCATCCTCTATATCCTCATCATCGGCATCGTGATCGCCGCGGTATGCGGCTATATGGCCGGGCTTATCGGCGCGTCGAACAGTCCGGTGTCGGGCGTCGGCATCCTTGCCGTGCTGGGTGCGTCGCTGCTGCTCGTCGCGATCTACGGTCACAGCACTGACGTTGCGCGCACCAATGCGCTGATTGCCTATGCGCTGTTCACCACCGCGATCGTCTTTTCGGTCGCGACCATCTCGAACGACAACCTCCAGGACCTGAAGACCGGGCAGCTGGTGGGCGCGACGCCGTGGAAGCAGCAGTTCGCGCTGGTGCTCGGGGTGATCTTCGGCTCGCTGGTGATCCCGGTGGTGCTCAACGTGCTGAAGGACAGCCTCGGCTTTGTCGGTATGCCGAATGCCGGGCCGAACGCCTTGTCGGCGCCGCAGGCGGCACTGATCTCCACGCTGGCCAAGGGCGTGCTGGGCGGCGATCTCGACTGGACATTGCTCGGCTTCGGCGCGGGGATCGGCGTCGTGATGATCGTGATCGACGAGCTGCTCGGCCGCACCGGCAAGATGCGGCTGCCGCCGCTCGGCGTCGGCATGGGCATCTACCTGCCGATGTCGCTCACTTTTCTGATCCCGGTCGGCGCGCTGATCGGCCATTTCTACGACAAATGGGCCGCGCGCACGCCGAACCCCGGTTTCGCCGAGCGGATGGGCGTGCTGACGGCAACCGGGCTGATCGTCGGCGAAAGCCTGTTCGGAGTCGCCTTCGCGGCGATCGTCGCCTGGTATAATCGCGGCTCGCCGATTCCGCCGATCGATGCGCCGCTGGCGGTCGTCGGCGAGAAGTTCGCGACGATCGGGCTGATTGCAGCGCCGATCGTCTTCGCCGGGCTCATCTGGCTGCTCTACAGCCGCACCAAGGCCATGGTGCGGTGATAATTGTCCCGACTCAATTGTAATGACAGTGACGTTACGTCATGCTAGGGAGGTCGCCGGAGACCAGCATGACGATATCCAGTACCAGCACCGCAAAGCGGGACACGCTTAACCTGCGCATCAAGCCGGAGATGCGTGGCATGATCGATCGCGCCGCTGAGCTGCTTGGCAAAAGCCGTACTGATTTCGTGCTCGACGCAGCGCGGCGCGCGGCGGAAGAGGCCCTGCTCGACCGCACCCTCCTTCGCGTCAGTGCGGAAAGCTATGCCGAGTTCGTAGCGCTGCTCGATGCGCCGCCACAGCCGAGCGCAGCACTGCGTCGAACCATGCAGACGCCGGCGCCCTGGGAATGAGGTGACACTGCAAGCGCCGACACCGCTCGCGGATCTCCACGCGGTCGAATCCTTTGCGTGCGGAGTCGCCTCCCTGGATGATTGGCTGAAGCGCCGTGCTCGCGCCAACCAGGCCGAAGGCGCATCGCGCACTTATGTGTTGTGCGACAATGCGGAGGTCATTGGCTATTACGCCATCGCGTCGGGCGGCATTGCCGCCGCCGATGTGCATGGCCGGTTTCGACGCAACATGCCCGATCCAATTCCGGTGGCCATTCTCGGAAGGCTTGCGGTCGACGCGCGCCATCATGGTCGCGGTATCGGCCGGGCGCTCTTTCGAGACGCGGCGCTGCGCCTCGTCCACGCCGCGGACATCCTTGGGATCCGGGGCATGATCGTCCACGCCATCTCCGACGAGGCGAAGACATTCTATCAAACCTTGGGGCTGAGGCCGGCACCGCATGAACCGATGACGCTGATGGCCACCTTGCGCGAGCTGCGCGCCGCGCTCGACTGATACCCTGCCATTGGCAAGACGCACTCACATCGCCGCGAGCAGCGCCTTGATCTCGATGAACGCGAAGGCGACCGAACTGTCCGCCACGCCGTACGGCACGAACAATTTGTCGCCGTGGCGGATCGCGCCGCAGGAATAGACGACATTGGGCACATAGCCTTCGCGGTCCTGATCGACAGCGGCGAGGATCGGCTCATGGGTGCGGCCGAGCACGCGCGAGGGATCCTCCTTGTCGAGCAGCACGGCGCCGATCGCATATTTGCGCATCGCGCCGACGCCGTGAGTCAGCATCAGCCAGCCCTCATCGATCTCGATCGGCGGCCCGCAATTGCCGATCTGGACCAGCTCCCAGGGATACATCGGCCGCAGCAGCTTCTCGCCCTCTTCCCAATGGGTGAGGCTGTCGGACTTGAGCAGGAACAGATTCTCGCCGTCCTGCCGGCCCATCATCATATATTGGCCGCCGACCTTGCGCGGAAACAGCGCCATGCCCTTGTTGCGCGACGCGGGGCCCGACATCGGCACCAGGTCGAAGGCGCGGAAATCACGGGTGCGCAGCAGCTCGGACTGAATCGTCGAGCCATTATAGGCGGTATAGGTGCCGAGCCATTCGATGCTGCCGTCATCATGGGTGAACTGGACGAGGCGGAGATCCTCGAGGCCCTTTGATTGCGCGGCGGTGATCGGGAAGATGACGGTGCCCGAGAGCGTCGAATCGCGGTGGCGATAGACGGTGATCGGGCCCTCCGGCAGCTCCTCCTCGTCAAGGCCGACTGCGTCGGTCGCGGTGGCGAAGGGCGGCTCGGGCGCGAGTTTCAGTTCGTTCTTGTCGGTGATGATGCCTTCTCGGAAGGCGACCGACGAAATATGTCCCTCGCCGACGGCGCGGAGCGACATCAGGATGCGCTGCGAGCCCGGCGGCATGCCCGATTGGTCGAAATGCGGGGTAGCGCTCGGGTTCATCAGCGCGGCGGCGGCATAGCTGTATTCGTGGCAGAAATAGGCGCCGATCAGCTGCCGCTTTTCGTCACCGATTTCGCTGCCGTCGAGCCCGAGCATGTCCTCGATCTCGTCATAGCGGGTCATGAACACGCGCCGGGTCTGCCAGTGGCGCGCCTCGAAATCCTTGAGGACGACCTCCAGCTCGCGGCGGGTTTCGGCGGAGTCGAGCTCCATCACCTCGCGAACCAGCCGCTCGGTGCGGCTGCCGCCGTTGCCGGCCCATGCCAGATGGAACGGACGCACAACGACCCGCGAGGGATCGGCATGCAGCCGTAGCGCGTGTTGAAACAGTTCGATCAAGCTTGCTCGCCTCGCCCCCGGGGGATTCGCCTTGCGGCGTCGCGAGCGAGGCTACGCGACGGCGCGGTCCGGTCCTGCCATGCTTTCGGCCCGGATTGAAAGCCCCGAAATGGCGCAAGACGCCAATTGGAGCGCCAGAATCGACTCGGCGCCCTGATTGCGATTGAGCCCCGTCGGCATCAGCCCGTCGAAACAACCGCCGTCCTGCGCGGTGGCGAGCGGCAGATCGAGATCATTCTGGCCGAGATACCAGCGATAGGCGCGCGTCGCCTCATCCACCCAGCGACTGTCGCCGGTCGCTTCGAAGGCAGTCACACAGGCATCGATCGTTGCCTGCGCCTCGAGCGGCTGCTGATCGAAGGGCAAGGGCTCGGCATAGGCACGGCCGAAGCTCTCGGTACCGACCGCGCGGAAGCGACCCTCGGGCGAGGTCTGGCGAGCGACGATCCAGTCGAGCGTCGCGATGCCGCATTTGACGAGGTCATCCCGCTTCAGCGCCATACCGGCGCGGATCAGCGCCTCGGGCAGGCGGGCATTGTCATAAGCGAGGACGATCTCGAACCATTCCCATTCGGGACGACGCGCCTCGGCGAGGAGGACGACCAGCTCTTCCGAGAATCGAGTCAGGATCGTGCGCGCGAGGTTATGGCCGGGATAGGCCTCGAGGATCGCCCCCGAGCCGAGCATCGCGAACGCCTGGGCGCGCGGGCTGCCGAGATCGAACGCGAGCGAGGCAGTGAGATCGAACATCGACACGGCCCAGTCGCGATGCTTGCGCAAATGCGTGTCCCGCGCGGTGACGCCGAGCGCCCAGAGCGTGCGGCCGTTCGAATCCTCCGAGCCGGTTTCCTCGCACCAGGTCCGGTCGAAATTCATGAAGTTGCGGAAGCGGCGTGCCTCGGGATTCCAGGCATATTGGATGAACGATGCGTAGATCGTCATCCATTTGTCGCGCGCCTCTTCGCCCAGATCCTTCATCCGGCTGACCAGCATCAGCGCGCGGGCATTGTCGTCGATGCAATAGCCATGGCGGCGATCGGGCACCGAATAGATCGAATGCTGGAGCATGCCCGTCGAATCGCTCATCCGCTCGACGGCGGCGAAATCGGGGGTCAGCGGCGCGAAGGAGAGGCTGCTGCCGATCAGGCGGCGCGGCTTGGCGCTGACCATCTCGACGATCTCGCGCATCGCGAGCTCGGCGAGGCGCGGCCAGATCATCGTGCGGCCGCGCGCATAGGCACGCTCGGACAGCTTGATCCGGTTGCGGTCGCTGCCGAGCAGCGCGTTGATTTCGCGCGCGAAGGCAGCGCTGTCGCCGAAATCCACCAGCACGCCGTGCCCGTCGCCGAGGATCTCGGTCGCATGGACATAAGGGGTTGAGACCACCGCCTTGCCGACGCCGACCGCGTAGGACAACGTCCCCGAGGTGATCTGCGCTGGGTTGGTGTAGGGCGTGACATAGATGTCCGCCGCCTGGAGATAGTCGATCAGCTCGTTATGTTCGAGAAAGGCGTCGATGAACTCGACATGATCGGCCACGCCGCGCTCGGCGGCGAGCGCCTTCAGCCGCTCGCGATAGGCCTCGCCTTCATGCGCGACGAGATTGGGGTGAGTCGCGCCGAGCACTGCATACAGCACGTTCGGGTGGGCAGCGACGATCTCGGGCATGGCCTCGATCATCGTCTCGATGCCCTTGTTCGGGGCGAGCAAGCCGAAGGTGAGCAGCGTCTCGCGGCCTTCCCAGCCGAACTGCGCCTTCAGGGTGTTTGGATCGACGAAATCGCGATCGGGCACGCCGTGCGGGATCATCACGATCATCCGCGAACTCGCGCCATAGACGCGTTCGAGAATCTCGCGGCCGCGCTCGGCCATGACGATGACCTTGGCGGCACGGCGAAGCAGGCCCTCCATCACCCGGCGCTCATCGGCGCTCGGCTTTTCGAGGACGGTGTGGAGCGTGACGATCACCGGGATCGAGACACGGTCGAGAAGCGCGAGAATATGCTCGCCCGCCGGGCCGCCGAAAATGCCATATTCATGCTGGAGCCAGATCGCCTGCGCCCCGCTGCCCTCGATTGCGCGCGCGGCGCTGGTATAGGCGAGTCGGTCCTGCTCGGGGATGCTGAGCGTCACCTCGGGCGGATAATCATAGCGCCCGGGACGATCGTCCATCGCATAGACGTCGATCTTCAGATCCGGGAACCGGCCCTTCAGCGCGGTGAAGGTGTCAGTAGTAAATGTTGCAAGGCCGCATTTTCTTGGCAAAAAATTGCCGATCAACGCCAGATGATCGATCGGGGTCACAGCCTCTGCCGAAAGAACCATCGCTCATAACCTCATGTGAAACAGGGCTGGGAGCCCCGAAATTGCCTCCCACGAACGGCCAAGTTTGAATATGGTTGCAACAATGCTGCAATGCAACAAGAGAATCGCGCTGATCTCGATCAACTTTGCGTCGAGCGGAGAAACTCAGCCCCGGCCGCGATAGCCCGGCACGTCCTGCGGCGGCAGCCACAATCCCTCCGGCGGCGGCCCTGATTGCCAGAAGACGTCGATCGGGATGCCCCCGCGCGGATACCAATAGCCGCCGATTCGGAGCCAGACCGGTTTCATCTCGCCCAACAGGCGTTCGCCGATCCCGACCGTGCAATCCTCGTGAAAGGCCTGGTGATTGCGGAAACTGCCGAGGAAGAGCTTCAGCGACTTCGATTCGACGATTGTCTCGCCTGGCGCATAATCGATGACGAGATGCGCGAAATCGGGCTGCGCGGTCACCGGGCAGAGCGAGGTGAATTCGGGCACGGCGAAGCGGACCAGATAGAGCCGGCCTGGGCGCGGATTGGGGACATAGTCGAGCACCGCCTCGTCGGGTGAAGAGGGCAGCACGCTTGCCTGGCCGAGATGCATGGGGGTCATGACCGACTATCTAGGGTGTGCGGCGGGAAATTGAAACGCGCGGGCAATGGTTCCGACACCGTCTCGACGCCAGCCCTGGCTATGGCTAGGGGAACAATGGACACTCCCCTCCGTTCGCCCGGGAGATTGACGGGCCGCCTTCCCTCTCGAGAGAAGGACGGGGCTTCGAAAGACCGGGGCGAACGGGAGTATTGATCAAGGAGCACAAGATGGACTCGCTGGTAACGACTGAATGGCTCGCAGGCGAACTGGGCGCGAACGATCTGCGCATCGTCGACGCCACCTATTTGCTTCCCGGCGACCCGCGCGATCCAGCGGCCGAATATGAAGCCGCCCATATCCCCGGCGCCGTATTCATGGACCTGGCTGAACTCGCCGACACCAGCACCAACCTACCGTCGATGCTGCCCTCCCCCGAAAAATTCGCGAGCCGGATGCAATCGCTCGGGCTCGGCGACGGCAGCCGGGTCGTTCTTTACGACAGCTCGCCTTTTCACACCGCCGCGCGCGCCTGGTGGATGCTCAGGACCTTTGGCGCGCATGATGTCGCGATCCTCGATGGCGGGCTCGCCAAATGGCTGGCCGAGGGCCGCGAGACGGCAAGCGGCAAGGAGACGCTCCGCCACCGCCACTTCACCGTCTGGGCTGACGACAAAGGCGTGCGCAATCTCGAGCAGATGAAGGCGAATGTGGAGAGCGGGGCCGAGCAGGTGCTCGACGCCCGCTCGGCCGCGCGCTTCACCGGCGAGGAACCCGATCCCCGGCCGGCGACTCACGCCGGCCATATCCCCGGATCGAAGAACCTGCCTTATGGCGAGCTGTTCAACGCCGACGGCACCTGGAAGCGGGGCGACGCGCTGAAGGCGGCGTTCGAGGGCGCCGGGATCGATCTCGCCAAGCCTCTGGTCACCACCTGCGGCTCGGGCATCACCGCCGCGGTCCTTGCCTTTGGCGCGCATCTGCTCGGCAACGAGGCGGCGCTCTATGACGGCAGCTGGTCCGAATGGGGCGCCGATCGATCGACGCCCAAGGCGATGGGCCCAGCGTGAGCGGCAGCGGAGACCAGCCGAAAGGCGATGCGACCCGCGTCGTCTCGGCCGGCCGCCGTGCGGAATGGACTCAGGGGATCGTCAACCCGCCGGTCTGGCGGGCCTCGACGATTCTCTATGAGTCAGTCGCCGAGCTGCGCGCAGCCGGCGCGCGCGACACCCATCACCGGCTGTTCTACGGCAGGCGCGGCACGCCGACTCAATGGTCGCTCGCCGATGCCCTGACCGAGCTGGAGCCGGGCGCCGAGGCGACCTTCCTCTACCCTTCGGGCGTCGCGGCGATCGCCGCCGCCCTGCTCTCGGTCCTCTCGCCGGGCGACGAGCTGCTGCTTCCCGACAGCGCCTATGACCCGACCCGCTCGATGGCGACCGGGCTGCTCAAGCGCATGGGGATCGCCACCCGCTTCTACGATCCGCTGATCGGCGCCGGCATCGCGGACATGATCGCCGACAACACCGCTGCGATCTTCATGGAAAGTCCGGGTAGCCTGACCTTCGAGGTACAGGATATCCCCGCGATCGTCGCCGCGGCAAAGGCCCGCGGGGTCGTCACCCTGCTCGACAATACCTGGGCGACCCCCCTGTTCTTCCCCGCGATCGGGCGCGGCGTCGATCTGACGATCCTCGCCTGCACCAAATATATCGTCGGCCATTCGGATGTGATGCTCGGCTCGGTGACCGCAGCGCCGGGCCGTTTCGCGAAGCTGCGCGACACGAGTTTCCAGCTCGGCCAGATCGCCAGCCCGGACGATTGCTGGCTCGGCGCGCGCGGCCTCAGGACGCTCGCGATCCGCCTCGCCCAGCATCAGTCGAGCGCGCTGAAGATCGCGCGCTGGCTGAAGGAGCAGCCCGAAGTGTCGGCGGTGCTGCACCCCGCGCTGCCCGATTGCCCCGGCCATGACATCTTCGCGCGCGACTTCAGGGGATCGACCGGTCTCTTCTCCTTCGCCCTTGTCGGCGCCACCGAAGCGGCACGCGCGGCGCTGATCGACGGGCTCGAGCATTTCGGCATCGGTTATAGCTGGGGCGGCTTCGAGAGCCTCGCGCTGCCGGTCGATCCGGCGCGCTATCGCACCGTCACCAAACGCCACGACATCGGCCTGATCGTCCGCCTGCAGATCGGAATCGAGGACCCGGACGACCTGATCGCCGACCTTGCCGCCGGGCTCGGTCGCTTCCGAGCCGCGGTGGCGTGAGCCCGGTCGTCGCCTGGCTGAACGCGCAGGGGCTGACGACCATCCCCCGATCAATGCTGATCCAGATCGCCGTCGCCGGCGGGCTGGTGATCGCGATCCTGCTGATCGGCGTGATCGCGGGCCGGACCCTCGGGCCGCGCGCCGAAGCCGAATGGAAGCGCCGCCTCGGCACCCAGGCCGAGGGGATCGGCGGGCGGCTGCATCGCATCATCCGCCACGGCACCGCCGCGTTGCTGCTCGCGATCCTGCTCAACGCAACCCGGTGGCCGCCCCTCGCCGGCTTCCCGATCGGGCTGGCGCTGGGCGCGGCGACCGCGATGACCAGCGTCGCGATCCTGCGCGGCCTCGCCATTCCGCGCTGGATGGCATGGACGGTCGCCTCGATCCTGTTCGTCGCCCTGTTCAGCCATGCTGTCGGCGGGCTCGCACCGATTTCGGAGACGCTGGAGCGGATCGGCTTCGATATCGGCAAGCGCCGTTTCTCGCTGCTCTCACTGATCACCATCGTGGTGACGGCGATCGCGCTTTATGCCGGCGTCAGGCTGATCAACCGGCTGACGGCGCACTGGATAGCGGCCTCGCGCGGCCTTGATGCGACGCAGAAATTGCTGGCGCAAAAGCTCGCTGCGATCCTCGTCGTCGTGGTTGCCTTCTTCTTCGGCATCGACCTGCTCAACATCGATCTCACCGCTTTTGCCGTGTTCTCGGGGGCGTTCGGGCTCGCGGTCGGCTTCGGCCTGCAGAAAACCGTGGGCAATCTGATCGCGGGGATCATCCTGCTGATGGACCGGTCGATCAAGCCGGGCGATGTGATCGTCGTCGGCGAGAGCTTCGGCTGGGTCAACCGGATCGGCGTCCGCGCCGTCTCGGTGCTCACGCGCGACGGCAAGGAGCATCTGATTCCGAACGAGAATCTGATGACCAACGAAGTCGAGAACTGGTCCTATACCGATCGCAACGTGCGCGTGCGCATTCCGCTCGCGGTCGGCTATGACAGCGATCTGAAGCTCGCGCAGGAACTGATGCTGCGCGCCGCCACTGACAGCCCGCGGGTTCTTGACAGCCCCAAGCCCAATGTCTGGCTGACGGCGTTCGGTGGGAGCGGCGTCGAGCACGAGATCCTCGCCTGGATCAGCGACCCCGAAGGCGGGGTGGGCAGCGTCCGCTCGGACGTGCTCAACCGGGTCTGGTGGCTGTTCAAGGAACATGGGATCGAGATCCCGTTTCCGCAGCGCGAAGTGCATATCCGCCGCGACGTGCCCTCACCCGATCCCCGGCCGTAGCTAACCTGGACTGTTGCGCAGGTGCAACATGCTGGGCAAACCGTCATCCGCGCCGCAATATTTTGTTGTGCAGCGCAGCGCGTTTCGGCAATCTTAGTTTACCGAACGGATAAGCGACACGGGAAGCTCATCGTTTCCAACAGATGTCCAGTCCGCCGGCTGCAGGTGGGGACCCGATTTTTCATTTTGAAAGGGACACCCATGCGCTTTTCCATGATCAGCCTCAGCGCGCTGATGCTTGCCTCCGCTGCCACGCCGGCTTTCGCCGACGATGCCCCGACGGCGCCGCCGCCGGCGATCACCATCAACGGTAGCGCAACGGTGGTTTCCGACTACCGGTTCCGCGGCGTGTCGCAGACCGACAAGAATGTCGCCATTCAGGGTTCGATCACGCTCACCCACGAGTCCGGCCTCTACGTCTCGGTCTGGGGCTCGTCGGTCGACAGCTATGTGACCGCATCGCAGGCCGGCCACCAGGAAGTCGATATCATCGGTGGGTACAAGAAGACCTGGAACGGCACGACATTCGATGTCGGCGTCCTCTATTATGTCTATCCGAAGACCAAATTCCTGCCCGGCGACATGTCGAGCTCGAACTTCTTCGAGCCGTATTTCGATATTTCGCACACCTTTGGCCCGGTCACTGCGAAGGCGACCGTCAACTATGCGCCAAAGCAGAAGGCGCTCGCCCTGGACCAGGGTTTCTTCTCCGGCAGCTCCGCGAAGGAAGACAATGTCTATCTCGCGGGCGATTTCTCGGCAGCGATCCCGCACACGCCGGTCGGCCTGACGGCGCATATCGGCCACACCTGGGGGCCGAGCTGGCTTGCGACTGATGCCACCGGCAGCACGGAATATACCGACTGGGGCCTCGGCGCGACCTATACATGGAAGTCGCTCACCTTCGGCGTGAGCTATGTCGATACCGATGCCGACTTCCGTGATGCCTATACCAACGGCAAGATCAGCAACGCCGGCGTCGTCGGCACGATCGGGGTCAGCTTCTAAGCGGCTTTCCGGACCGGGCGGCGAGATCGCTCGGACGAATCCCGACGCGAAGGGGGCGGCTTTGCCGCCCCCTTTTCACGTCAGCGACTGACAGTAGCCGGGGCGATCGGCGAAGCCGGCACCGAGCTTGCCCGCAGCGCAATTGAAGAATTGCCGTGAGGGACTGCTCCCGGCAATCCCGAAGCGAGGCGGCGCGCGCAGGCGGACGCCTTACCGCCCGCCTTGCGCCCTCACCGTGCCGTGGTTTTGGCGTCCTGGCCGTCGCCTTCGGGGGCGGCGACGATGTCGCGGGTGGTCGATCCCTTGTCGACGACATTGGTGCCGGGATCACCGGCATCGGACCGGATGCCGGGATCAGCGACGTCGGTGCCGGCGGCGCTCACGACCGCGCTCTCGCCCGCGCTGCGCTGGGCCGGGCCGCCGAACAGGGCATCGAGTGCCTGGGCGTTCGGGCTCACGTCATTGGCGCGCGCCGCGCCGGGCTGGGGCGGGGTCAGCGCGAAATCGGGCGGGATCACCAAAGGCGCCTGCCGCCCGACCGCGAACTCGTCCGGGCGCACATGGTTGGCGCCCCCACCATGGGCGCAGCCCGAGAGCAGGGCGGCAACGCCAAGCCCGGTTGCGATCGACACCAACTTACGCATTCATATTCTCCACTGAAGCACGCCCTGCCCGGGGCTTGTCGCGCACTAGCAGCGCTCGCACAAGCAGGATGAGCACGCCTATCGTAATCGCCGCGTCAGCGACATTGAAGACCAAAAAGGGCCGCCACTCGCCAAAGTGCAGATCGGCGAAGTCGACGACATAGCCGAAGCGCACCCGATCGAGGATATTGCCGATCGCGCCGCCGAGCACGAGGCCGAGCCCGATCTGGTCCTGCCGGTTCGGCTCGCGGAACATCCACACGAGCACGCCGGCAGCGATCGCCGCGGTCAGCGCGACAAGGCTCCAGCGCATCGCCACCGTATCGGCGTGCAGCAAGCCGAGCGACACACCGCGATTGGCGACGAAACGCAGCGTGAAGATCGAGTTGACCACCCGGCCCTCGCTCATCTCGTTCAGGCCAAGGCCGTGCGTGACGCCATATTTCGCCGCTTGATCAGCCGCGAACAGCAGCGCGCCGGTGACGAACCCGACAATTGGAAGCCTTCTCATCAGGAAACTACCTCGGTGCAGCGATCGCACAGGCCACCGTCCTGCACGACTTCGGGCAGAAGGCGCCAGCAGCGGCCGCATTTGTGGAAATCGGTGCGCGTGACGGAGACGGCATCGCCCGTCGTCACCTTGGCGACAATGAAAATCTCGGCCAGCGCCGCGGGGGGCAAGGCCGATTTCGGGACGGTCACCTCGGCCTCGAGGCTCGAGCGCACGATCTTCTCGCGGCGCAGCGGCTCGATCGCCTCGGTCACCTGCTCGCGCAGGCTGCGGATATCGGCCCAGCTCGTCGCGACGGCGTCGTCGCCCGGAAGCGGCGGCAATACCGGCCATTCGAGGAAATGGACCGAGCCGTCCTCGCTCGGGAATCGCGCCTGCCACACTTCCTCGGCGGTGAAGCACAGGATCGGCGCCGCGTAGCGGACCAAAGCGTGGAACAGCACGTCAAGCACCGTGCGGTACGCGCGGCGCTTCGGGTCGGTCGGCGCATCGCAATAAAGGCTGTCCTTGCGGATATCGAAGAAGAAGGACGACAGGTCCTCGGCCGCGAAATCGGTGAGCAGCCTGAGATAGCGGTTGAACTCGTAATTCTCCGTCGCCGCCTTCAGCTCGACGTCGAGCCGCCCGAGCAGATGAAGCACATAAAGCTCGAGCTCGGGCATGTGCCGCGTATCGACCTTCTCGCTTTCATCGAACCCGTCGAGCGCGCCGAGCAGATAACGGAAGGTGTTGCGCAGCTTGCGATAGGCGTCGGAGGTGGTGTTCAGCACCTCCTTGCCGATCCGCACATCCTCGAAATAATCGGTCTGCGCGACCCACATGCGCAGGATATCGGCGCCCGATTCCTGGATGATCTTCAAGGGATCGACGACATTGCCGAGGCTCTTCGACATTTTCCGGCCCTGGCCGTCGAGCGCGAAGCCATGGGTCAGGACAGCGTCATAGGGCGCGCGGCCGCGGGTGCCGGCGCTTTCCAGCAACGACGACTGGAACCAGCCGCGATGCTGGTCCGAGCCTTCGAGATAGAGATTGGCCCGCGTGCCCTCGCCATAGCGCGCCTCGATCACGAAGGCGTGAGTCGAGCCGCTGTCGAACCAGACATCGAGGATGTCCGTGATCACCTCATAATCCTCGGCGCGGTATTTCTCGCCGAGCAAAGCCTGATGGTCGGCAGCGAACCAGGCATCCGCCCCGCCTGCCTTGAACGCATCGACGATGCGCGCATTGACCGCCGGATCGTTGAGATACTCGCCGGTCGCGCGATCGACGTAAAGCGCGATCGGCACGCCCCAGGCGCGCTGGCGCGAGATCACCCAGTCGGGACGCTGCTCGACCATCGCGCGGATTCGGTTCTGGCTGCGCGCGGGGATCCAGCGCGTCCGCTCGATCGCGTCGAGCGCCACTTCGCGCAGGGTCGGCGCGTTGCCGATGCCGTGCCCGAGCACCGGCGCGAAGCCGACATCGACGCCGAGCTCGATCGGCTCGGCAACCGCATGGTTCGGCTTGGTCTGGTCCATCGGGATGAACCATTGCGGCGTCGCCCGGAAGATCACCTTGGCCTTTGAGCGCCAGCTATGCGGATAGCTATGCGCGAAGTCGTCGCTCGCCGCGAGCAGCGCCCCCACATCGCGCAGATCAGTGCAGATCGGCCCGTCCGAGGCGACGAACTTCTTGTTGATGACGCTCCCCTGCCCGCCCAGCCAGAGCCAGTCGGGCCGGTACATGCCGGCGCCATCGACCGCGAAGACCGGATCGATGCCATAAGCCTTACACAGCAGGAAATCGTCCTCGCCATGGTCCGGCGCCATATGGACGAGGCCGGTACCCGCGTCCGTGGTGACGAAATCGCCGGGCAGGAACGGGCGCGGCTTGGCGAAGAAGCCGCCGAGATGGTGCATCGGGTGGCGGGCGACTGCGCCAGCAAGCCGGGAACCAGGCAATCCGAAGCCAGTAAGACGCAACGGACCGACGCGCTTGTAGAACTGCTCGATCAGCTCATCGGCGATCAGATAAGTCTTACCCTCCCGTTCGCCGAGAACATAGGTGATCTCCGGTCCATAGCTCAGCGCCTGGTTCACCGGGATCGTCCACGGCGTGGTTGTCCAGATCACCGCATAGGCGCCGACCAGCTCAGGCGCATTGGGCGCCTCGGTAATCTCGAACGCGACGTCGATCTGGGTCGACACCACATCCTCATATTCGACCTCGGCCTCGGCCAAGGCGGTCTTCTCGACCGGCGACCACATCACCGGCTTGGCACCGCGATAGAGCTGGCCGCTCTCGGCGAATTTCAGCAGCTCGCCGACGATCGCCGCCTCGGCGTCGAACTTCATGGTGAGATAGGGATCATCCCAATCGCCCATCACGCCGAGCCGCTTGAACTGCTCGCGCTGCACCGCCACCCATTTCTCGGCGTAAGCGCGGCATTCGGCGCGGAACTGGTCGACCGGCACCTGATCCTTGTCGAGCTTCTTTTCCTTATACTGCTTCTCGACCTGCCATTCGATCGGCAGGCCGTGGCAATCCCAGCCGGGTACGTACGGCGCGTCCTTGCCGAGCAGCGACTGGCTGCGGACGATGATGTCCTTCAGCACCTTGTTCATCGCATGGCCCATATGGATGTCGCCATTGGCGTAGGGCGGCCCGTCATGCAGGATGAAGCGCTCGCGCCCGGCGCGCTGCTCGCGCAGGCGATCGTACAGGCCGAGCTTTTCCCAATGCGCGAGAATCGCCGGTTCCTTCGCGGCGAGGCCGGCCTTCATCGGAAAGTCGGTCTTCGGCAGGAAGACGGTATCGCGATAGTCGCGGGCGGTATCTGGGGCGTCAGTCATGAGTGGGCGGGGATTAGAGCAGGTTTGCCCAAGAATGAAGCCGGAAACCGGCAAGGCCGATCCAGGCGGGTTGCGGCACGCTTCCCGTCATTAGGATCGCGTTAGGAACGAATGGCCGGAACATCGGGCCGCCGCACTCGTCTTCCTGACATGTACAAGTGCGTTGGAATTGCCAGATGATGATCGAGATGGACAGGGAGGAAGACGAAATCGCGATCCTCGCGCGGGAGAAGATGATCATCGGCGAGGGATGCGGGGAAGCGATCGATCGCAATATCACTGAAGCCGAACATGACGGCCGTTGGAGCGATATGCACAAATGGCACCGGGTCCGCCTGCGCGTGCAGCGGATGCGACAACAGCTGGATATGACCTATGCGCTCGAGCGCAGCCAGAATCGCAGGGAAATGGTCCGCGCCCACCGGGCGTGACGTGTCCCATCGATTCAAGACGATCACTGGGCATGGCAGGGTGGGATCGGACGGGACGCTATCTCAGGCGCCTGTCCGGCTCTTTCCCAGCGTGGATCTGTTGGAAATCACCGCTTGCTGTTCCGCGGCGGAACAGCGGGCGCGCCCGCTGATAATCTCGCTGTTATTCCGCTGATATCCCGCTGTTATTCGATAACAGCGGGATTGATCGTAACCATCTGAAACCAGGCCATAAATTTCGGCCAAAACTCCAACATAACAGCGCGCGAAAAAAGATTTTCGCGACAACAGCAAGGAACAGCGGCGCAACCTTGTCTTTGTTGGACCCGACTCGCCTTCGATCAGCCTCCAGGCGCCCTAATCGCGGATCAGGCCGACCTCGTTGAACGGCCTCGGCTCCATCGGCGGGATGGTCGCCGGGTTGAGGACGCATTGCCAGAAGCCGACATCGATCCAGCGGCCCTGCTTGTAGCCGACCTCGCGCAACACGCCGGTGCGACGGAAGCCGACCGATTCGTGGAGCCGGATCGAATGGTCGTTGGGCAGCGCGATCGCGCCGATCGCATGGGTGAAGCCCTGCGCGCGAAGCGTGTCAACCAGCGCCTTGTAGAGCTGGCGGCCATTGCCCTGTCCCTGAGTCCCGCTGGCGAGATAGACCGAGGTCTCGACGATGTAGCGATAGGCCGGCCGGTCGCGGAACTTGGTCGCATAGGCATAGCCGAGCACGCCGCCCGCCTCGTCGCCATTGGTCACCACCAGCCAGGGGTAGAGCCCTTCGGATGCCGCCATCCGCGCCCGCATCGCCCGGGCATCGGGCGGCTCGAGTTCGAACGAGACGGTGCCGGTTTCGACATAGGGCGCATAGATGGCGGCGATCGCCGCCGCGTCTTCGGGCCGGGCCGCACGGATAGCGATCATTGGGCCGCGCGCGCCAGGATGAAGTCCATCAACTTGACGTCCGACCTTGAGGCCATGCCGCCGCCCAGCGCATCGCATTCGAGGCAGCGCGCCTGGATCGCCGCGCCAGTGCCGATCCGCTTCACGTCACCCAGCGCGCGGGCGAACATGGCACGGCGCTCGAGCGCGATCCGGGTGAAGGCGTCGCTGCCCTGATCGACTGAATCGTCGTCATCGTCGGACCGGCCGAGCCGCTCGACCAGCTTGGCGAACCAGCCGGGCTTCTTCTCGAGATATTCGGCATGAACGTTTTCGGGCTTGAGGCCTGCGCGGCGCGCCGCTTCGTCGATCGCGTCCTTCAGGCCGCCGAACCGGTCGATCAGCCCGATCTGGTGGGCAGTACCGCCGTCCCAGACGCGACCCTGGCCGATCTCGTCGACCCGCGCCGGGCTGAGCTTGCGCGCCTGCGACACCCGGGTGACGAACTCGCGATAGCCGTTCTCGATGCCCGCCTGGAAGATCGCGTCGGTCTGGGCGTTGGTACCGCCCACCACATCGGGCTGGCCGGAGAGCGGCGTTGTCTTCACCCCGTCCGTAGTGATGCCGATCTTCTTCAGCGTGTTCTCGAAGGTCGGGATGATGCCGAAAATGCCGATCGACCCGGTGATCGTGGTCGGCTGGGCGAAGATCACATCGCCCGCGGTCGACACCCAATAGCCGCCCGAGGCGGCCAGGCTGCCCATCGAGATGACGACCGGCAGCTTCTGCGCCTTCGCCTCCATGATCGCGCGGCGCATATCCTCCGAGGCGAGCGCCGAGCCGCCGGGCGAGTCGATCCGCACCACCAGCGCCTTCAGCTTCTTCTTCGCGAGGCCCTGGAGCAATGCCTTGTCGACCGTGTCGGCGCCGACATTGCCGCCCTTCGACTTGCCGTCGACGATATCGCCGGCGATGGTCAGCACGCCGATCGCGTCGCCGTCGGTCGGCAGCGGATTGGCGTCGACATAGGTCTCATATTTGATCGAGCTGAAGGTGCCCGCGGGCTTGTTGCTGTCGGAGCCGGCGATCTCCGCCACGCGCTTGCCGAAATCGAGCCGCGTGCCGAGCTTGTCGACCAGCCCCGCATCGAGATTGGCCTTGGCGATATCGCCCCGTGCGGCGGCGATCACCTGATCGGGCTTGCTCAGGAAATCGGCGAATCTGGCCTTGGGCCGCGCCCTGTGGATCGCCTCCTGCCACTGCGAGAAGATCACGCTGTAGAGCTTGACGACCTCTTCCTTCGCCTCGGGCGAAGCCTCGGTGCGGGTATAGGGCTCGACATAGGACTTGTACTTGCCGACCCGGTAGACATGGGCGTTGACGCCGAGCTTGTCGATCAGGCCCTTGTAGTAAAGCTGCGATCCGCCCGGGCCCATGAACAGGGTGCCGCCCATCGGGCTCATCCACACTTCGCTGGCATTGGCGGCGAGGCGATAGCCTGAATCGGTATAGGAGGTAGCATAGGCAAGCACCGGCTTGCCGCTATCCCGCACGGCGCGGATTGCGTTGGCGACCTCGTCGACCGCCGCCGGATAGCCGCCGCCGAAGGAGTCGAGATCGAGCACGACCGCCTTCACGCGGGAATCGCCCTTCGCCTTTTCGAGCGAGCGAACCAGGTCGCGCAGGCGAAACTGGTGGACCGAGGCACCGCCGCCGAGCGCCGCGAAGGGATCGGCCTCCTCGGGCTGCTCGACGATCTGGCCGTCGAGCCTGAGCAGCAACGCCCCGTCATGGATCGAGGCGGGGCTCGGCTTGGCCGAGAGGGCGCCGAACAACAGGCCGAAGAACAGCAGCATGGCAATGAGGACGAGCGCGTCCTTGATGCCGACGAGAATCTTCCAGGCGCCGCGAACCAGCTTCACTTAAACGTCCCCTGCTCATGCGGTTACGAGAGCGACGCTAGAGCATGCGGTTGCACGAGTAAACTTCCGTACCGGCGTCGCATCCCGGGCGTTTTTCCCGAAATACGCAGCGCTGCCGGTTGACGAACCACCACCGCGAACTCATATGCACAGCGCTGGCACTCACTCCCCGTGAGTGCTAACAACGATTTCATGAACACCATCAGAAGGGACAAGCGCGCATGAACTTTCGTCCGTTGCACGACCGCGTCCTCGTTCGCCGGGTAGAGGCGGAAGAGAAGACTGCAGGCGGGATCATCATCCCGGAAACCGCCAAGGAAAAGCCGCAGGAAGGCGAAGTCGTCGCTGCCGGTTCGGGCGCTCGCGCCGAGGACGGCACGATCACGCCGCTGGACGTCAAGGCCGGCGACAAGATCCTGTTCGGCAAATGGTCCGGCACCGAGGTGAAGATCGACGGTGAAGACCTGCTGATCATGAAAGAGTCCGATATCCTTGGGATCGTCGGCTAACTTTCTTTTCCGTTTTTACAGATAGAGGAACATCAAAATGGCAGCGAAAGACGTCAAGTTTTCGCGTGACGCGCGTGAGCGCATTCTGCGTGGCGTGGACATTCTCGCCGACGCAGTGAAGGTCACGCTCGGCCCCAAGGGCCGCAACGTCGTGATCGACAAGTCCTACGGCGCGCCGCGCATCACCAAGGACGGCGTTACCGTCGCCAAGGAGATCGAGCTCAAGGACAAGTTCGAGAACATGGGTGCGCAGATGCTGCGCGAAGTGGCCTCGAAGACCAACGACGTCGCCGGTGACGGCACCACCACCGCGACCGTTCTCGCCCAGGCGATCGTGCGCGAGGGCATGAAGTCGGTGGCCGCCGGCATGAACCCGATGGACCTGAAGCGCGGCATCGACCTCGCGGTCATCGAAGTCGTCAAGGACCTCAAGGCACGTTCCAAGCCCGTCTCGGGCACCAAGGAAATCGCCCAGGTCGGCATCATCTCGGCAAACGGCGACACCGTCGTCGGCGAGAAGATCGCTGAAGCGATGGAGCGCGTCGGCAAGGAAGGCGTGATCACCGTCGAGGAAGCCAAGGGCCTCGAGTTCGAGCTCGACGTCGTCGAAGGCATGCAGTTCGACCGCGGCTATCTCTCGCCCTACTTCATCACCAACCCGGAGAAGATGTCGGTCGAACTCAACGATCCGTACATCCTGATCCACGAGAAGAAGCTCTCGAACCTGCAGGCGATGCTCCCGATCCTGGAAGCCGTAGTTCAGTCGGGCCGTCCGCTCCTGATCATCGCCGAGGACATCGAGGGCGAGGCTCTCGCCACGCTCGTCGTCAACAAGCTGCGCGGCGGCCTCAAGGTCGCAGCCGTCAAGGCGCCTGGCTTCGGCGATCGCCGCAAGGCGATGCTCGAGGACATCGCGATCCTGACCAAGGGCGAGATGATCTCCGAGGATCTCGGCATCAAGCTCGAGAGCGTCACGATCGGCATGCTCGGCACCGCCAAGCGCGTCACGATCGACAAGGACAACACCACCATCGTCGATGGTGCTGGCGACCATGACGCGATCAAGGGCCGCACCGACGCGATCCGCCAGCAGATCGAGAACACCACCAGCGATTACGACAAGGAGAAGCTCCAGGAGCGTCTTGCCAAGCTCGCCGGCGGCGTTGCCGTGATCAAGGTCGGCGGTTCGACCGAAGTCGAGGTCAAGGAGCGCAAGGACCGCGTCGACGACGCTCTCCACGCGACCCGCGCGGCTGTCGAAGAGGGCATCGTCCCCGGCGGCGGCACGGCTCTCCTCTATGCCACCAAGGCGCTCGAGGGCATGAAGGGCGCGAACGACGACCAGACCCGCGGCATCGATATCGTCCGCAAGGCGCTCTACGCGCCGGTTCGCCAGATTGCGGCGAATGCGGGCCATGACGGTGCGGTGATCTCGGGCAAGCTGCTCGACGGCAACGACCCGACGCTCGGCTTCAATGCGCAGACCGACCAGTATGAGAACCTCGTCGAGAGCGGCGTGATCGACCCGACCAAGGTCGTCCGCACTGCCCTCCAGGACGCGGCCTCGGTCTCGGGCCTGCTCATCACGACCGAAGCGGCCGTGTCCGAGCTGCCGGAAGACAAGCCTGCCATGCCCATGGGCGGCGGCGGCGGCATGGGCGGCATGGGCGGCATGGACTTCTGATCCGGAGGGCGGCCTGAGCCAGCGCAAGCTGGATCAGGACTCGCCCGAGGACGGACGGCGGGTCGGCGGCAAGCCGCCGAACCCGTCCGACGAAAGCGCGGGCTTTGCCCGTGCCGGAATTCCGGAACTGCCCAGCCGACTGGCTGGAACATCGAAGGGCCGGGGGAGCGATCCCCCGGCCCTTTGTTTTCCCCGCGCGCTGACCTAGGGAATGCGAGACAAGGAGACAGCCGATGAAGCTCTATTATTCCCCCGGCGCCTGCAGCCTCGCCGACCATATCGCCCTGCACGAAGCCGGCCTTTCCTTCGATTGCGAGAAGGTCGACCTGAAGGCCAAGAAGACCGAGACCGGCGAGGATTTCTGGGCGATCAATCCCAAGGGCTATGTGCCGGCACTCCGTCTCGACGACGGCGAAATGGTGACCGAGAACATCGCGATGCTGAGCTGGATCGCCGAGCAGGCGCCGCAACTCGCACCCGGCGGCGCGATGGGCCGCACGCGCCTGCTCGAGGCGCTCGCCTTCATCTCGTCTGAGCTCCACAAGAATTACAAACCCTATTTTGCCGGCGCCAGCGACGAGGACAAGGCAAAGGCGGGCGAGATGATCACCAAGCGCCTTACCTGGCTCGCCGGTACCTTGCAGGGCGACTATCTGTTCGGCGCCGACATGAGCGTCGCCGACGCCTATCTGTTCGTGATGCTGCTATGGGCGCGCAAGAATGGCGTGACGATCCCCGAGCCCCTGCCCGCCTTTCTGGCCCGGATGATGGCGCGCCCGGCGGTGCAGACGGCGATGAAGCATGAAGGCCTGATCTGATCCGCGCGGCCGCTGATTGACCCGATAGCCAATGGCGATAGCGACGCCCGAAGGGCCGAAGACGCTCGTTCTCGGCCCGAGGACGAGGCGCGCCCTGCTGCTCTGGGTTCTGCCCTGGCTCGCGATCAGCATCGCCATCTTCGCGAGCTGGATGAATCTGGCGGTGCTCGATCCGACCCGGGTGGCGTGGCTGCTCGACGGAAACGATCATGGCCAGAACGCGATCGGCCTCGCCGCCTATCTGCGCGCGGCCCCACCCTGGCCGTCGCTCCATTCGCCGATGCTGATGGCGCCCGAAGGCCTGCCGCTCGCGCTGACCGACAGCAACCCGCTGCTCGGACTGCTGCTCCGCCCCTTTGCAGCAGTGTTGCCGGTCGGCATCCAGCTATTCGGCCTGTGGCTGTTCGCATGCATCCTGCTTCACACCGGCTTTGCCGCTGCCCTGCTGCGCCGCTTCACGCCAAACCCGCTCGCCACCTGGATCGGCGCAGCGCTGATGACGCTGATGCCGGTATTGCTGGCGCGCTTCGGCCATGTGAATCTCTGCGCCCAATGGCTGATCCTGTGGGCGCTGTGGGTCTTCATCGACGCGAAACGGTCGCGCCAGGCCGGCTGGTGGGTGGCAGTGATCGTCACCGCCACGCTGATCCATCCCTATCTGCTGGTGATGGTCTCGGCGATCTGGGCGAGCGCAATGATGCGGGCGTTCGTGCTGGCGCCGGACATGCGCGCGCGCGTCCGGATGATCAGCGATGTCGCGCTGGTCGTGGCGCCACTTCTGGTCCTGCCGCTTCTGCTCGGGCTGGCGGGGTCGCCGGTCATGGCGACCGGGGGCTATGGCGGCTTTTCGATGGCGCTCGATGCCCTCTGGAACCCGAACGATCCCCATTACTCGGCGCTGCTGCCGGCCACTGCACTCAATGGCTCGCAAAGGCTCGAGGGGATGAACTATCTCGGCGCGGGGCTGCTCGCGCTCGCCGCCACTGCGCTGGTCTGCCGGTTTCGCTACCGCCCCGCGCGCGGGGACGATGCGGCGCTCGGGCGGCTGGTCTGGCTGGTGCCGGCCTTTGCGGTGCTGACATTGATCGCGCTGATGCCGCATCTCATCTGGCGCGGGCAGATCCTGGCGACGCTGCCGATGCCCGAGGCGATGCCGCGGTTGCTCGATCCGATCCGGGCGGCAGGCCGCATGTTCTGGCCGGTCGATTATGTCATCGTCTTTGCGGCGATCGCCACCGTCGGGCGGATCCGGTTCGGGACGCTGGTGCTTGGCGGCGCGCTGCTGCTCCAGATCGTCGACCTCGCGCCCCTGTTCGCCTCGGCACGTGCAAGCGGCGGCGCCGCGGCCGCGACGCGGCCCTATCGCCGCACGCTCGACCCGCGCTGGGATGCGCTGATCGCCCGCGCCGACATGATCGAGTTCGAGCCGCCCGAGCCCTATCGCGATCTCGCGCTTCTCGAGGAAGTCACCTGGCGGGCGATCGTGGCCGGCAAGCCGGTCCGCTATTTCTACGCGTCGCGCGAGCCGGTCGCGGTCAAGCGGCGCCTGGCAAACGACGCAGCCGCCTTCACCATGGGGCAGGTCGATTCGCGCCGGCTCTATGTCCTGCTCGACGGCGAGGTGCCGCCGGCGCTTGCGAACCGGGTGACCAGGCTCGACGGCGTATCAGTCATCGCGCCCGGCGCACGTTAACCATATCCTTGCCACCGCCGTGCGAAGCGGATCCTCATGCGCCGCGCAATCCACTGCCTGCTTCTCGCCCTCATTCCGGCGGCAATCTTCCTTGCGCTCTTCCATCCGGCGATTCTCGATATCGGCAATGCCGGCTGGGTGCTCCGCGGCGCCGATCTCGGCGAGAACGCGCTTGGCATGCACGCCTGGCTGCACGACCAGGCCGCCGGCTGGTCGCCGCGCACCAGCCTGTTGAACACGCCCGAGGGGACGAGCCTGCTCTTCACGGACAGCAATCCGCTATTGGGGCTGCTGGCCAAACCCTTCGCGCCGCTGTTGCCGGCCGACACGCAGCTCCTGGGCGCGTGGTTGCTGACATGCTGCTTTCTCCAGGCGCTGTTCGCCTGGGCGCTGCTGCGCCGCCATGCCCCCGGATTCGCCGCGCTCTGGTGCGGCGTTGCCTTGTTGTGCGTGCTGCCGACCTGGTTCCACCGCTATGTCCACCCGAACCTGTTCGCGCATTGGATGATCCTGTGCGCCCTGTGGATCTTCGCTGATCCGAAACGCGCCACGCGCCTTCGCTGGTGGGTGCCGCTGATCGCGATCGCGGCGCTGGTCCATGTCTATCTCCTGCTGATGGTAGCCGCGATCTGGGCGAGCGCGCTGTTCCAGGGCTTCGCCGCGGTGCGCGGCGCGGCCGCCAGGCGTGAGCGACTCCGGATCGCCGGCGGCGCGGTGGTCGTCCTGGTCATGGTGGCCTTGCTCGGCGTGCTTCACGGTGGCGGCGGGTCGTTCGTCGTGACAGACAGCTACGGCGCCTTCGCCATGCCGCTCGACGCGCTGTGGAACCCGGCAAACCCGGGATATCATACAATCCTGCCGGCCATCCCCCAGCGCGAGGGGCGCGGTTATGAAGGTTTCCAATATCTCGGCGTCGGCATCCTGCTGCTGCTCGGCGCGGCGTTCGTCATCGCGCGCCGGTTCCCGCCTGCGCCATCCGAAGGCGACGTGCTGCGCCGACTCCGCTGGCTGCTTCCGGCCTACGCCGTGCTGCTGCTGCTCGCGATCAGCAACTTCCCCGACATCGCCGGGCACCGCCTGCCGCGCCTGCCTTTGCCGGGCGCCCTCGCCCCGCTCCTCGATCTGGTGCGGGCTTCGGGCCGCCTGTTCTGGCCGATCGCCTACACGCTGGTGCTGATCGCCATCCTCGCCGTGTACCGGCTGGGCAAGAAGCGAGCGGCCACGGTTCTTGCGATCCTGCTTCTCGTCCAGGCGATCGACATCGCGCCGATGGCTGGCGTGGTGCGCGCGCAGACGGCGGAGGCGGATCGCCACCGTCTCTATGTTCGCACGCTCGATCCACGGTGGCAGCCGGCGATTGCGGCAGCGCACGACATCACGTTCGAGCCGGCCGACCCGATGCTTGATCGGCAGCTGTTCGAGGAAGTCGCGTGGCGCGCTGTCTCGATCGGCAAGCCCTTGCGGGTCTCCACCACCTCGCGCATCGACACGCGGACGGCAGCGCGCCTTGCCGGAGAGCATGCCCGTTTCCTGGCCGGCGACCTGGATCCCCGACGGCTCTACGTCCTGCTGCCCGGCGCCGCCGCGCCGCCCACAGCGAGAGGACGGGTGATCATGCTCGACGGGACATGGATCATCCTCCCGGCAGCCCCACCGCAGAAGACGGCGGTGCATTAGAATAGTCACACACCCCCTTTCGCTCGATGGCGAAGCGCGACAAGATGCGCGCATCACGCCATTGGGGGAACTCCTATGACCAGCCTCACCCGCCGCGAGGCGCTTGCCGCCACCACTGTCGCCACGCTTGCCGCCGCCATGCCCGCCTGGGCGCAGGACGCGGCAACCACCACTGGAGCGGCATGGGACCTGAGCGACATCTATCCCGACGACGCGGCCTGGGATGCCGCCCGCAAGAAGATGCTGGCCGACATCCCGGGCCTGCTGAAATACAAGGGCACGCTCGGCAGCAGCGCGGATACGCTTGCGGCTGCTTTGGTCGCTCAGTCCGATCTCGGCCGCACCGCCAGCCGCATCTTCACCTATATCAGCCTGAAGGCCGATGCCGATCTTCGCGTCGCCGCGAACCAGGAGAAGCAGGCCCAGGCGACCGACATGTACACGGCGCTCAGCGAGGCGACATCGTGGATCGCTCCGGAACTGCTGGCGCTCGGCGCAGCCAAGATCGATGCTTTTGTCGCCTCGAACCAGGTGCTCAAGTCGCGGTTCGACTTCTATCTCGCCGATATCGTCCGCCAGGCGGAACATACCCTGTCGCCCGAGGGCGAGATCCTGCTGGCCGGCACGTCGGCGCCCTTTGCCGGCGCGCGCGACATTCGCGAGCAACTGGTTGCGTCCGACATTCCCTGGCCGACCGTGACCTTGTCGACCGGCAAGAAGGTCCGGCTCGACGATCAGGCCTATACGCTCAACCGCGACGCCCCGAACCGCGCCGACCGCAAGCTCGTGTTCGACACGTTCTGGGCTGAATATGGCGCGTTCAAGAGCTCGCTCGGCGCCGCCTATCTCAGCCATGTGAAGGCCGACATCTTTCGCAAGAAGGCGCGGAAGTACCCGACCTCGCTCGCCATGTACCTGTCGGGAAACAATGTCCCCGAGGCGGTCTATCGCACGCTGGTGAGCGAGACCAACCAGGGCCTGCCCGAGTTGCATCGCTATTTCGAGCTTCGCCGGCGCCTGCTCAAGCTGCCCGACATGGCCTATTACGACATCTATCCGCCGCTGGTTCAGCTGGACAAGAAAGTGACGGTTCCCGAGATGCGCCCGATCGTGATCGAGGCGCTGAAGCCGCTCGGCCCGGAATATGGCGCGATGTTCGCCAAGGCGACCGCGGGCAAATGGATGGACCCGCTGCCGCGCCCCGGCAAGAAATCGGGCGCCTATATGAACCCGGGGGCGTCCTATGACGTCCACCCCTATCTGCTGCTCAATCTCGGCGAGAATTATGAGGGCATGACCACCTTCGCGCACGAATGGGGCCATGCGATGCACACCTTGCTCGCCAACAAGAACCAGCTCTACGACAAGTCCGATTATCCGATCTTCCTCGCCGAGATCGCCTCGACCTGCAACGAGCAGCTCCTCGCCGCCTATATGGTCAGGCAGGCAAAATCCAAGGAGGAGAAGCTCTTCTATCTCGGCCAGCAGCTCGAAGCGATCCGCGGCACCTTCTATCGCCAGGCGATGTTCGCCGAGTTCGAGCTCGCCGTGCACGACAAGGCCGAAGCGGGCGAGGGCTTGTCGGGCGAGAAGCTGACGGCGGTCTATCTCGACCTGCTCACGCGCTATCACGGCCCGAAGGTCGCGATCGACCCGGCCTATGCGGCTGAATGGGCCTATATCCCGCATTTCTATTCGAGCTTCTATGTCTATCAATACGCCACCTGCATCTCGGCAGCGTCCTATTTCGCGCGCTCGATCCTGAAGGGCGGCGCGAAGGAACGAGACAATTATCTGACCGTGCTGAAGTCTGGCGGATCGGATTATCCAGTCGAAATCCTGAAGCGCGCAGGGCTCGATATGGCGGGGCCCGCGCCCTACCAGGCGATCGTCGCGACCTTCAAGGATACGCTCGATCAGGCCGAGGCGCTGATGGGCTGAGCCAGCGCGTGCGACCGGCCGGCGAGATCCGGCCGGTACAGCATCGCGATATCGCAGCGTTGGTAGCGCGCGCCATGGTCGCGCATCACGCCCTCGTCATGCACGAAGCCGAGCTTTTCGTAGAGATGGATGGCGGCCGCGCTCTTCGCGTTGGACAGCAGATAGAGCTTCTCCGCCCCCATCGCCCGGGCGCGTTCGATGATCGCCGCGAGCAGGAATTCGCCGGCCTTGCGCCCGCGTGCGCTTTCGCGGACTCCCATCTTGGTCAGCTCGAACTGCGCTTCACCGGTCTTCCGCAAGGCGCAGGTGCCGATCAATCCGAGATCGGCCGCCTCGACGAACAGGATGGTGCCGCCTGCATCGACGATGCGTGCCCGCGGGTTGCACAGCACGTCGCGATCGGCCTCTTCCATCCGGTACATCGCCTCGATCCATTCGGCGTTGATGTCGTGGAAAGCGCCGGCCAGATCGTCGGAGAATTCGCGGATTGATAGCCCGCCCATCTGCCGGGCTATAGTTCGCCGGTCGAGCGGCGCCTGCTCGAGCGCTCGCTCGATCGCTGCGATCTGATCGAACAGGCTTCCCGAGAGCCCGGTACACAGATCGATCACGGCATTCTCGACCTGCGGCCAAACCTCGCGCTTCGAGCGCGCTATTGCCGCCTTGCCCGCTTCGGTGAGCGACATCGTCTTCTGTCGTTGATCGCGGTGCGCGCGGGTCGTTTCGACCAGGCCGAGAGCGACGAGCCGCGAAAGGTTGCGGGTAACGCCGGGCTGGCTCACGCCGAGCGCCTCGACCATCTCGCTCACCGTCAGCGGGCCGTGGAGATCGAGCGTCGCGAGCAGCGGATATTGGCCCGGCTGGATCGGCAACCCGCTTGCCGCCACGACGCGCGCTACGTCGCCCTGCATCCGTTCTGCCAGCCGCTTCAGCCGGCTGCCGAGAAACAGATGTTCCCGTTCAACGATGATGTCGCCTGCCATGCTTCCTCCATCGATTTACATAATGCGTTATATAACCTGATATGTAATATGCAAGCCGCCGATAATGAAGGCAATTTGATCACTGGCTGTGACGCGCTGTTGCCGACGCGGCAAAGGCGTTGCTACGCCTTCATTGCCTCAATCAGCTTCTTGACTTCCTGGCTGCGGCCGCGCGGCAGGATCAGCA